>JAAVHT010000020.1 GCA_014799565.1 Clostridiales bacterium | reverse complement strand
CCGGCGCGGTTGATCTTGTAGCCGGAGGAGAGCTTCTCCAGGTTCTTCTTCATCGCGGAGACGTTGTTGGTGTAGTTGCGGTAGGCGCTCATGGCCATAATGTTGTGCTGAATACGCATTAGAATTTGACTCCTTTCGTCTATTAGTGTGCCTTCTGGATTCCTTTCCTGAAAGCACAGGTCTGTGGAGTGCCGTCCATCCCGCATACCGTGGCCACGATATCCGGGATTTTTGACACGGAATTATATTTCAACCGGCTCGCGATGACCGGAAGAAATCAAAAGGGTTACTTGCCGGGGAAGATGAGATCCAGCTTTTCTCGAATCGTCTGGGCGTCCGGGGCGTCGCCCATCCGATCCAGCGTCTGCCGCAGCTCAGTCAGCGCCTGCTTTTTGGCGTGATCCCAGGGCAGCTGGTGAACATAGTGCGGGGATTTTTCTTTTACGCAGGCAGGACGCTGTCCGCCCTGCCGTTCCAGCACCTCGCCGCGGAGGATGGGAACCTCCCGGGGAGCGTTGACGATGAGATGGATGCGCTCGCCGCTGAGGCGGTCAAACTGGATAACGGTATCACTGCCAACCGTGAAGTAGTCACTGGGCAGAAGGGTGATGCAAAGCATAATCAATCTCCTTAAACTGTCCTGTCCGCATCCTGCGGACAGCCATGACCTGCGCGGGGACGCACAAAAGGTATAGTTTTTGTGCATTGCGGTTTGAAATCTTCATGTTGCCGTTCACTTACTTATTCGGCAGGTTTTCAGAAAAGTTTAGCCCACTTTTGAAAAATTTTTAACTTCAACTTTGGTGCACAAAAAGTATAAAATTTGTGCATTCAAGAAAACATAAAAACCGCCTGCTGAATGGAGTTCAACAGGCGGTTTCTCTTATATTTGACAGACTTTATATACGCGGACAGCAGTTTTCGCTAAAATGAAGAAATATTTTATATTTTCCAAGGAGGAAACTGGAATGTCAGGGAAAACCTATGGCTACGTCCGTGTATCGACCAAAGGGCAGAAGGAGGATCGGCAGCTGATCGCTATGCGGGAGTTTGGTGTCCCGCCGGAACACATTGTCGTGGAAAAGCAGTCTGGAAAGGATTTTGAGCGGCCCATTTATCTGAAATTGATCCAATCGCTGGAGCGCGGTGACATACTGGTGGTCAAGAGCATCGACCGTTTGGGCCGCAATTACGAGGAGATTTTAGAGCAGTGGTCGATTCTGACCAAAGACAAGCGCATCGCTATTGTGGTGCTGGATATGCCGCTGCTGGACACCAGGGAAAATCGGGATCTCACAGGTGTATTGGTGGCGGATATCGTGCTGCAGCTGCTCAGCTACGTGGCACAGACAGAGCGGGATTTCATCCGTCAGCGTCAAGCGGAGGGGATCGCAGCGGCAAAGGCGCGGGGCATCCGCTTTGGCCGGACGCCTCTTCCCATGCCGGAACAATTCGAAGCACTGGCCATCGATTGGTGGCATGGCCGCGTCAGCGCCACCCAGGCTGGGCGTGAGTTGGGAATATCCCGAACCACATTCAAGCGGAGAGTGGAGGAATGGGGTAGTGTCAAAGGGCTGAAAGGGTGAACTATATGATGTGTTCGCAGACTTCTGGGACAGTCTGCCGTTCAAAAAATGGGGTACTCCCAATCAAAGAAACCGCCGACAGGAACGCATACCTGTCGGCGGTCTCTTATTCCGTGGATGTAGTCCGCAGCGGCAAATACACAGCAGCTGAGTGGGTGCGGCTCCAAGATAATTTTAAAGAAGATTTTTATTATATCTTGACAACTGGAAAGAAAAATATTATGATGCTTTTAGAAGTTGAACGCTAAACCGAAATGCTGCAGTGGCTCTTCAACTGAAATGACAAGGAGGTAAATTATGAAACGGCGCAAATTGATGTCTCTTATCCTGGTGCTTTCCATGATGCTTTCTCTCCTCGCGGGCTGCAACCCGAGCAGTGAGGANGAGAAACCCTCTCTGGCGCCCCCGTCCGAGCTGGTGGATCAGTCCGTCGAGGTGGTGGATCCCGACCTCACCTGCACCATCACCCTGGGCAACTGGCCCGCGGACACCGCGCCCGAAGCCGAGCTGGCTCTGTTCGAGGGCTACAAGGCCACGATGGAGAAGCAGTATCCCAACGTCACCCTGGTTCCTTCCTACTATTCCTACACCCTGAGCAACTACGTGACCATGGCCAAGGGCGGCACCGCCCCCAGCATCTTCCAGCCCCCCTTTACCGATCCTCAGCTGCTCATCAAGCAGGGGCTGGCGGGCGATGTGACCAACGCCCTGNAGGAGCTCGGCATCCTGGATAAGTTCAGCCCCGCCTATCTGGATATGCTGGGCGACGAGGAGGGCCACATCTACGGCCTGCCCCGGGACGGCTATGTGCTGGGCCTGCATNTCAANATCGANCTGTTNGAGCAGGCNGGCCTCNTGACCGANGACGGGCTGCCCATGTACCCCAAGACCCTNCAGGAGCTGGCCGAGTACGGACAGATCATCAAGGAGAAGACCGGCAAGGCCGGCCTGGTGTTCCCCGCCAGCGAGACNTACGGCGGGTGGCTGTTCACCAACATCGCCTGGAACTTTGGCTGTGTGGGCGAGAATGCCCTGGAGATCCAGCAGGAGGACGGCCGCTGGGTGTGCAACTTCACCTCCGACGAGGCCATCGCCGCNATGGAGTACATCCGGGATCTGAAGTGGAAATATGACATCCTCAACGTGGACGCCACCACCACCGACTGGGCCTCGTCCCACTCCGCNCTGGGCACCGGCGAGGCGGCCATGAACATCGCCGCCAACGACTGCGTCGACCAGCCCACTGCCGGCAAGGGCCTGGCTGTGGACAAATTCGGCCTGGCCCCCTTCCCCGCCGGGCCTGGGGGAGCCTACGCTCTGTCCGGCGGCACCTGCTTTATGTTCGCCCCCGACATCACCGAGGATCAGGCCACCGCTNTGATGGCCTACCTGAAGGTCATCGGTATGCTCCCCTTCATGGATGACGACATCATCGCCGGNAAGCGGGCCGGCGCGGCCTCCAAGANAGAGCGNGGCGTGCCCGTGATCCCCGAGATCAGCGCCTGGAACGATGAGGAGTTCAACGCCGCCAATGCGGCTATCGCCGAGGAGTACTCCAACGTNGATATGCGNCTGTACGANGACTATTTCAACTCCATCAGCGANGGCACCATCACCCTGCGGGGCGAGGAGCCGGTGTTTGCCCAGCAGCTCTACCGGGAGCTGACCTCCGTGATCCAGCGGATGATCACCCGTGAGGGNGCNGACGTGTACAAGGCCATGGAGCAGGCNCAGGAGTCGTTCCAGGAGTATCTGGACGACGANATCAACAGCTGATAAAAGCTCAGCTGANAAANATTCAGCGATTCAGCGGCGCCGACAAAATCTACTTTGCCGGCGCTGCTTTTCNAAANNNGAAATCCAAGCCGCNAANNAGGAGGNTCNACNATGAANAAATCCCCAANGTTGNNGCNTGGGGGAAAGNGNAANNGNGAGCTNNCCGCNTGGCTGATGATGCTGCCGGGCATCGTGCTCTTTGCNTTTTTCCTGTGGGAGCCCATGCTGGANGGTATCCGCATGAGCTTTTATGAGACCAAGAATGTCGAATTGGTAAAGTTTATNGGGGTGGACAACTACATCAGTGTTTTTGGNAAGCACGANTTTATCCAGGCCCTGATCAATACCTTTGCCTACACCTTCTGGTCTCTGGTGATCGGGTTCCTGCTCCCCATGTTCCTGGCGCTGTTCATCGGCGAGACCGTCCGGGGCAAGGGNCTGATCCGCACCGCCGTCTATCTGCCCAATATACTGCCGGGCCTGGCGGCGATCATCCTGTGGTCCGCTTTCTTCTCGGCCGGCCCATCGGGCGTGCTGAATATCCTGCTGAGNAAGCTGGGTATCCCGGCCCAGACCTATCTGACNCGATCCGAGTTCGTTATCCCGATCATCATCACCATTTCAACNTGGAAAGGGGCGGGAGCCACCGCNNTGATCTACATGGCNGGTATGGCGGGAGTCAACCCGGATCTCTATGAGGCGGCCGCGCTGGACGGCGCCAGNGTGCTTCAGCGCATCCGGCACATCCTGCTGCCCGCCNTGTCCAAGCTCACCGGAACACTGCTGATCCTNCAGATCATTTCTGTGTTCCAGATCATGTACGANCCCATGGTNCTGACTTACGGCGGACCGGACAACGCNTCGCTGTCCCTGATGCTCCTCATGTGGCGCTATGCGTTTGGCGGCAGTATGGACTTTGGCAAGGCTTCGGCGGTGGCCGTGGTCATCACGCTGATCCTGCTGGCNTTCACCGCGGTCTACAACNTCGTGAACAGCCGGCAGTCGGACTGGGACTAAGGAAAGGAGGGTACTNTGTTGAAACGCAATAAGNCACCTGTNANCCGCACNGGNGTGATCCGGGANTACGACCTCCATTCCAGNGCGGTTCATNTTGCNATCGGTGTGATTTACGCCATCTGCATNNTTATGGTNATCATCGCTGTATTCCCCATTNTCTGGGTATTCCTGGCCGGATTCAAGGATCTGAAGGAATTTATGTCCAGCACGACGATCCTNCCGTCGTCCTTTAACTTCTCCACCTANGGCAANACATGGTCCCAGCTGAACATCGTGCAGAATTACCTGAACTCCCTGATCTCGGTGGCCGGGTGTGTGGTGTGNGCGCTGATTTTCAACGGACTGCTGGCGTATGGGTTGGCGATCNTGCGGCCCAGAGGCTCCGGGGNCATAAAAAAGCTGGTCATGCTGTCCCTTCTGATGCCGGCCACCATCAGCATCGTCCCGCTTTTTATGAANATCCAGCACATNGGCCTGGGCGGCACCTTCTGGCCCATCTGGCTTCAGTTCGGGGCAAACGCGGTGTATGTCGTCATGTTCATCCAGTTNTTNGANTCGCTGCCCTATGAGATGATCGAGGCCAGCCGGATCGATGGCTGCTCGGCGCTGCANACCTTTTTCCGCATCGTACTGCCCCTGTCCAAGCCGATCTGTGCCGTNATNACNATTTTTGCCATCAACGCGTCNTGGTCCGATTTCCTGCTGCCCTACCTTGTGCTGCGGGGNACGCCTTTGCAGACCGTCATGGTGCGCCTCTTTGAGTTCAGTACGCAGCANACCATCAATGCCGACGCGCTGATGCGCTCGGTGGTNTTCTCCATTATTCCGCCTATCNTCCTCTTTACCATCTTCCAGAAGCAGCTGACGGAAAATGTNACAACGGCGGGGATCAAGGGCTAAATGTNCTGTGCTTTGGAATTTATAATAGCAAAAGTGAGGAATTTCTGTGGCTAAAATTGCGGATAAATATTTTCAGCCCCACCCGTGGAAGATNNTTGANCNGGGNTTTGATCCAGACTACGCAAGGGTCAGCGAATCCATCTTTACCCTGTCCAACGAGAATCTGGGAGTGCGTGGTTTCCTGGATGAGGGGGGAGAGGTGCCCAGCCTCCGGGGCTGCTACACCAACGGTGTGTATGATCTGGAGGAGCTGCCCCGCTCCTATCTGGGTATTGTAGACAAAAGCCATTTCATGATCCCCTCGGCTGATTGGCTTAAAACGGAGATTGTCCTGGACGGGGAAAGACTGGATCTGGGGAAATGCCAATTCCGGGATTTTACCCGAGAACTGGATCTGCGCATGGGTACTCTGACGCGCAGCTTCCTGTGGCACACTGCTTCTGGAAAGGAACTTCGTGTGTGCTTTACGCGCTTTTTGGATATGGAGCACGGCCCGCGCGCCTATCAGCGCATCACACTGGAGGCCCTGAATTTTGCCGGCCCGGTTCGGCTCACGGCCGGGGTGTCCTTTGATGTGATCCATGAAGGACGGAAGGAGTGCTTCTGGGAGAAGGCCCGGACGGAAACGGCAGAGGGGCGCTGCGCGGTTCAGGCCCGCACTGCCCACTCCGGCCAGGAGGTCTTTGCGGGTATCCTGTGGGATCTCCCCGGCACCTGTGCCGGAACCACAGGGGAGCGGGAAGCTCGGCTGACTGCGGAGCTGTATCTGGAGCCGGGAGTCCCCGTGCAGGCAGACCGCAGGGCCGTGATCCTGTTTGACGGCAGTGAAGGCGAGACGCTGTGGAACCGGGGCCAAGCGGAACTGGAGAAAACGGCCCAGATCACCCTGGACGCCGCGCTGGAGGTCCAGAGGGCCTATTGGGAAAATTACTGGCAGCTTGCGGACATCGTGATTGAGCCCAGCGGTTCGGATACGGCCCAGGCCGTGGCTGAGGAACAGCAGGGGATTCGCTTCTGCAATTTCCAGCTGACCCAGATCTATAATGGCGGCGATGTCCGCCACAACATCGGCGCCAAGGGTCTCTCCGGCGAAGCCTACAACGGACACGCCTTTTGGGATACGGAGGCCTGCTGCCTGCCCTTCTATCTGTTTACCGACCCGGGAGCGGCCAAGTCCCTGCTCTTGTTCCGCTACAACACACTGCCCCAGGCCTTGGAGCGGGCAAAGATGCTGGACTGCCAAGGGGCCTGTTATCCGGTGGCCACCCTCAACGGGGATGAGGCCTGTGCCCTCTGGCAGCACGCCAGCCTGCAAATGCAGCCCAGCACAGCGGTGGCCTATGGCATCTGGCATTATGTGCTGGTCACCAGGGATCGTGCCTTCCTGTGGCAATACGGCGCGGAGATGCTCCTGCAAATCGCCCGCTATTTGGCAAGCCGGGTGGGGAAAAGCGCCCAAACAGGCAGATACGGCTTCTATGGAGTCATGGGCCCCGATGAGTTCCACATGATGGTGAACAACAACGCCTACACCAATTACATGGGTAAGCGCACTTTGGAGTATGCGGTGGAAGTGCTGGCCGAGATGGAGCGGGAGCATCCGGCGGAATACCTTACCCTCCGGGACAAGACCGGTCTGGAGGCGGAGGAGATCGGGTGCTGGCGGGAAGTGGCCGAACATATGGATCTGCCCATGACGCAGGAAGGGCTGATCGAACAGCATTCCGGCTACTTTGACCTTCCCCACACCGACGTCAATGCCATCCCCATCTCGGAATTTCCCCTGTACGATCACTGGTCCTATGACCGGATCTACCGCACGGATATGATCAAGCAGCCTGATGTGCTGATGATGCTGTATCTCTATAATTCCTCTTTTTCCCAGCAGATCAAGGAGATCAATTACAGCTTCTACGAGCCACGGACCATCCACGAGTCTTCGCTCTCCCCCGCCATCCATTCCATCCTGGCCGCTGAGCTGGGGCGCATGGAAGATGCCACCCGGTTTTTCGGCTATGCTACCCGTCTGGATCTGGACAATTATAACCGCAATACGGGAGACGGGCTTCACGTTACCAGCATTGCCATGGCCTGGGCCAACATTGTGTACGGCTTTGCGGGTCTGCGGAGCGACAGTCCTCAGCTTCGTTTTGCGCCCGTCCTGCCCCAGCGCTGGAGCCGCTTGAGGTTCTCCCTGTCCTGGCAGGGGCGGGTCTTGGATGTGGATATGCGGCAGGGATGCACCAGCTTCACCCTCCGCAGCGGCCCGGCCATGGAGCTCCAGGTGTACGGCAAGAGCTATGTGCTGGATACCAGCGGACTGCAAGTGCAGGCATAAACTTTGGAGAAGGAGCGGATGGCCTTGGATATTTGGAGCTTGGAAGAGAGCCATTTTGATGCGCAAAACATTGTCCCCGATGGGAACCGCTTTCTGCTGGCCAACGGGTACATGGGCTGCCGGGGAACCATGGACGAGTGGGGCAGCCAACAGCTTGCCGCCGTCAATTTAGCGGGGGTGTATGACCGCTGCGGCGACAAATGGCGGGAGCCCGTCAACGCACCCAACGGCCTCTTTGCAAAGGTGAGCGTCAACGGCGTCCCCATGGTTTTGGGTGAAACGCCCCATTTGTCCCACCATCAGCGCCTGAACTACCGGCAGGGCATCTTTTCCCGGCGGACTGAGTTCAAGACCTTGACGCTGGAAAGTGAACGTCTGGTGTCCATGGAGGAGCCTCACCTGATGGCCTCCCGGCTGACCCTGTACTTTCCTGAGGACGCGCAGGTAGAGGTTCTAGTGGGGATTCCCCGGGATATCTGGGATATCAACGGCCCGCATTTGTTTGATTTTGATTTTTCCGCCGGGGAGATCCTCTGTGCCGCTGCCCACACCGGGGAGCTGCACATCCCCCTTGCGGTATGCCAGGCCATTCGGTATGATTTTGACGCCCAAGTCCAAGAGACAGCGGGAGAGGATGGCTCTTTCCGACGCCTTCGGTTTTCGGTCAAGGCGGGGGAGACCCGGAGCGTCTCTCTCTTTGCCTCGGTCTACACTGGATTGGACGGAGATGATCCCCTGGCCCGGGCTCAGGCGCTCTGCTCACGGGCCGCCCAATCTGGGTTTGATGCGTGCAGGGCGGCCCATACCGCCGCCTGGGAAGGTATCTGGCGCGGCTGCGGCGTGGAAATCGAAGGGGACGACCGGGCGGCTCAGGCCATGAACGCCAGTCTCTACCACATCAACAGCATCGCTCCGCGGCACGCGTCCGCGCTGTCCATCCCTGCCCGCGGGCTGTCGGGCCAGACCTACAAGGGCGCCGTGTTCTGGGACTCGGAGATCTTTTTGTTCCCGGTTTTTGTCCACACCGAGCCCCAGCTTGCCAGAACATTGCTCCGCTACCGCATCGAGACTCTGCCCGGTGCACTCAAAAAGGCCGCTGAGTATGGTTTTCGAGGGGCCTTCTACCCCTGGGAGAGCCAGGAAGGCGGGGCGGAAGGCTGCACCGATTACAACGTGACCGATGTATTTACCCACCGTCCTGTGCGGACCTATTTCCGGGATAAGCAGATCCATATCAGCGGCGATGTGGCCTATGCCCTCTGGCGGTACTACGAGATCACCGGCGATAGAAGCCTCTTGCGGGAGGGAGGGGCCGAGGTCATTTTGCAGTGCGCCCGATTCTATCTCTCCCGGGCCCACCGGCGGGTGGACTGTGATAAGGTGGAGCTCTTGGACGTCATTGGCCCCGATGAATACCATGAACGGGTGAACAACAGCGCCTTTACCAATTATATGGCGGCGTACTGCATGGAGGCCGCCCTTGAGCTTCCCCAGGTCTTCGAGCAGGAGCCGGAATTTCTTCGGGAACTGCTGGAGCGGCTGGACTACGCCGCGGATCTTGCCCTGCTGCGGGAGACAGCTCCAAAGCTGAAGGCCACCGTGCCTACAGAAGGGCTGGTGGAGCAGTTCGACGGCTATTTCGGCCTGGAGGACTGCACCGTGGACGCCGTGCGCGGCCGTCTTCTGGANCCCAGGGAGTACTGGGGCACCAACCACGGCGTAGCCGCCCATACGCAGGTCATCAAGCANGCNGACGTGATNGCCATGATGGCCCTCTTCCCCCAGGCNTTCTCCACCCAGACGGTGGCGGAAAACTGGNNNTACTATGAGCCCAGGACNGANCACGGCTCCAGCCTGTCGGCCTGTATGTACGCGNTGACCGCCTGCCGTATCGGCCGGCCNGATCTGGCCTGGGAGCANTTTATGAAGAGCGCNTCCATCGACNTGACCGGCGGCGGNAAGGAGTGGGCCGGGGAGATNTACATCGGCGGCACCCACCCNGCCGCCAACGGCGGNGCATGGATGATCGCGGTGCTGGGCTTNGNCGGCCTGGAANTGAANGNNGGNCNGCTNACCNTTTCGCCCAGTNTGCCGCCCCAGATCAAAAAGCTCCGCTTCCCCGTCACNGTGTCGGGNAAACGGATGGTCGTTACNGTGACCCAGGATGGCTGGNATGTGAAAGAGGAGACCTGACGGAAGTCAGGTCTCCTCTTTTGTNATCTNTNATAATTCTCATNGATNGNGCTTATTTTCTTGCTACATAAATATATCTGGCCATTGCTTTTTCAAATTGTTGATANGATCCTTCCGCCCACTTTGTTTGCATCATCANCANATCAAACCATTGNGTATGNCCNTCGNTTTCAAACTCTGCTTGATGAAGAATGGCGGTCTCTCGTTTNGTTTTAAGNAATTCATAAGTTTGCTTTGTNATATTTCTTGCNTCAAAGCTCATTCCATTATTGNTCAGNGCCTNAGCCAATTCTGTAGTATGTTCATCAAATGTCCTTGGAATCAGCTCGCCCTCTTGATAACCGACAAACAAAATGCCATCAGGCTTCAGCCATCTCTTTATCTGNCCCACAAAGGCACTCATATCTTTAGAAAAGTACATNGTATCCATAGANATAACNATATNNAAGGAATGATTCGGATACTCGATTTCGCCTATGATCCCTTCGNNAAAGTCNGCCTTTTGAGTGAATNGCGCTCTGGCAGTTTCTATTGCCTTTGGGGAGTAATCNAAGCCATGAATAAATGCGCCAGTCTTTTCTTGCAAATATCCCAACATTTTTCCGTTTCCGCAGCCGACATCCAATATATGAACATCTTCTTTTGTTGGAATATAGGGTAATATCATATTGATTTGTTCAATGTCACTAAACCCATCTTGTGAAAAGTCCTGCCCAAACGAATCATNACAAAAATTTTGAAATGCAATAGATTTTTCTGCCATTTCATAAAACTCTTCGTATTCATGATAAAAAAGNAATTTGTCCTTTTCCATAAAGGCTCTCCCCTGTGGTGCAGTATTTGTACAAATTACAGGATGTTCAGCAGGTCGGAGAAGGTGCTCAGGGGTTTATTTGTCCGGTCATACCCGGCNGCGTCCCCGATGCCTACCGCCAGGAAGCCCCCCGCCAGGGCGGCGTCGATGCCNGCCGTGGCGTCCTCCACCACGGCGCACTGGGCNGGAGGNAGNGNCAGCATATCNGCCGCCATGAGGAAAACCTGGGGATCCGGNTTGGATCTTGTNATGTTGTTGCCNTCGGACACGGCGTCCATCCAAACATCCANNCCGGTCTGTTTGAGAATGAAGCCCGCGTTTTTGCTGGAGCTGCCAATGGCCAGCCGGATNCCCCGCTCTTTTAATTTGGAGAGGGTCTCCACNACCTCNNNAGACACGTCCTTNGGNGACATGGTTTCCAAAAGTNTNCGNTAGGCNGCGTTTTTCTCCTCNGCCATAGCCAGCTTTTCCTCATCGGAAAAGCTCCTGTCCGNCNCTTCCAGNATNATTTCCAGCGAGGCCATNCGGCTCACGCCCCGNAGGCGGTTGTTTACCTGNCGGTCAAAGGGGATGCNCAGACGGTCGGCCAGCTGNTTCCACGCCTGATAGTGGAATTCNTCNGTNTGNACCAGCACGCCGTCCAGGTCAAAAATAATACCGNTCAANTCCAAAAAGATCAATCTCCTTTTATATCCCGGACGCTTTCGCGCTCTACCAGACGTACCGGCAGAATGATCTGCTGCTCGTCTACAGGCTGATGCCGCAGCTNGCTCAGGAGCATCTTCGTNGCCAGGATACCCTTTTGCTCCGCATCCTGGTGGATGGTGGTGAGNTGAGGGTGNGTGAGACGGCACAGATAGTTGTCGTCGAAGCCNACGATGGACTTATCCTGGGGNACGGAAACCCCTTCCTCACAGAGGCCGGCCACAATTCCGGCGGCCAGAATGTCGGCGGAGGCGAAAATACCGGTGATGTGTTTATGTCCGGCCAGGATACGACCCAGGCGGACGCCGTCGTCAATGGAAATTTCCTGCTCAAATACCAGTTGGGGGTCAAACGGAACCCCAAATTCCCCCAGAGCCCGCTGATAGCCTTGGAGACGCTTCTCCACAACGCCGTTTTCCCGGAGGAAGGGAGAGGCGAAAGCAATGACCCGATGGCCGTTTTCCAGCAGGTGCCGGGTGGCCAGATAGCCCCCCTGTTCGTCCTCAAGTCCCACATTGCAGACCTCAGGCAAGTCAATATAGCTGTCGATGAGGACAAAAGGAACGCCCATATTGCAGACGCTCTGGAAGAAATCGTCCTGGAACAGGCCGGTAAAGATCATCCCGTCCATGCTCCAGCTCCGGCGCAGCTTCTCCAGCTCCAGCGAGTCCTCCACCGAACGGAGCATGAGGAAATAGCCCTCCTCCCGGGTCTGTTGTTCGATGCCGGCCATAAAGGTGTTGTGGAAAGGGTCAGCCATGACGCCGCCGCTGTGACGGGGAACCAGATGATTGATCACACCAATGATCAGAGACTGGTTGTTGGCCAGGGTGCGGGCCGTCATGCTGGGGACGTAGTGCTCCCGCTCCATAATAGCCCGGATCCGAGCAACCAACTCAGGGGAGACCCGGCTTGCCCGGTTATGTACTACATTTGAAACTGTAGTGATACTGACCCCAGCTTCTTTGGCAATATCTTTTAGTGTAACCATGCCGTATCCCTCCATAATGACCGCATTTTCCGAATAATAGAGCCATTATAACAGAGGCCACAGCAATATGCAAGAAAAGAGGGCAGAGCATTCTGCCCTCTTTTCCCGTAAGTAAACGGCCAGATAAAGCGGCGTGAGATCAGCCGGCCAGGTAATCCTTAATGGGCAGGTCGCCGGGCTTGCCGGTCTCGGGAACGGTGAAGCCGCCCACGATGGTGTCGGTGCTGGTGGTGTCGATGGGAGCAATGGGCTCGGAGAAGTAGAGCTCATCCAGCCAGATGGTGCACTCGGCAAAGGCACGGATGTGCAGGGCGTTGGTCATGCCGGGGAAGCCGGAAGCCTCCAGGTCGATGACCAGATCCTGCCACTCGGTGGTAATGGTGGGGTGGCTGCCGTCAGCCAGGACCAGGTCGCTGAAGCGGGCGGCGTAGAACTTGGCGTCCTCGGGGTGCCAGTCCATGATGAGAGAGGACTCCTCACCGCCGGCCTCGCCCTTGATACGGATGGTCAGATATTTGCAGTAGGAGATGCCATCCAGAGACCACATATCGATGGCTTCGCCCCAGTTGCCCATCCAGTCGGCGGCACGGGCATAATAATCATCCTCGCTGTCGAAATCCTCGGGGTCAAAGGCCTTGGGGCGGTAGTTGATCTTTACAGTTCCGTCCTCGGCACTGGCGCGGAGGTTGGCCCAGTTGTCCCACCAAATGGAAGCGCCATTGGAAGCGGTGTCAGGCTTGTTGTTGGGGTCGCGGTCCGTAAAGTCATCCCACACGAAGTTCCCGCCAGCCAGGTAATCCTTGATGGGCAGGTCGGCGGGCTTACCGGTCTCAGGAACGGTGAAGCCGCTCACGATGGTATCGGTGCTGGTGCTGTCGATGGGGGAGATGGGCTCGGAGAAGTAGAGCTCATCCAGCCAGATGGTGCACTCGGCAAAGGCGCGGATGTGCAGGGCGTTGGTCATGCCGGGGAAGCCGGAAGCCTCCAGGTCGATGACCAGATCCTGCCACTCAGTGGTGATGGCGGGGTGGCTGCCGTCAGCCAGAACCAGGTCGCTGAAGCGGGCGGCGTAGAACTTGGCATCCTCGGGGTGCCAGTCCATGATCAGGTTCTTTTCCTCACCGCCGGTCTCACCCTTGATGCGGATGGTCAGATATTTGCAGTAGGAGATGCCGTCCAGGGACCACATATCGATGGCTTCGCCCCAGTTGCCCATCCAGTCGGCGGCAGCGGCATAATACTCGTCCTCAGTCTCGTAATCCTCGGGATCAAAGTCCTTGGGGCGGTAGTTGATCTTTACCGCTCCGTCCTCAGCACTGGCGCGGAGGTTAGCCCAGTTGTCCCACCAAATGGAAGCGCCATTGGAAGCGGTGTCGGGCTTATTGTTGGGGTCGCGATCCGTAAAGTCATCCCACAGGAAAGTNGAGGGGGNNTCGACCGNCGGTTCAGTGGCNTCGGGNGTGGGCGTCGGGTCNGGGCTGCTGGTCTCTTCNGCAGCNGGCTTGGAACAGGCCACCATGGACACNGCCATGGCAAGCGCAAGTAGAAGGGCGAAAAACTTGTTCCTTTTCATCGTGGGGTCCTCCTTTTTTATTTGTCGTGCGTTCCAGATAAGGTTTTCCCAATTTGGTTTAACGCTCAACTAAGGCGAGTATAACAAAAGNAGCCGTGGTTGTCAAGGACTTTTCTGGGTTTTTTACAAAGGGACTCNATTTTTCNCTTGCATAGNGGAAAAATGTATGNTACAATAGGTTTAGCGNTAAACTANNTCNGGTGCTGCTTGGCANCCAACTACAAAACCACTGGAGGTTATGAAAGGATGATCGTGGAATGAANNAGAAAAAACAGACCATGCTCCCGGTGTACTGTCTGGGTGNGGCCGCTGTTCTGACGTTGGCGCTGGCTCTATTTATGCTCNTGTTCCCNGGTGCGCCCCGTCTCGGCGGAGGAGGGGATCCCGAGACACNGCTGACCATTTACGAGGGNCCNGCCACCATGCAGACCTCCTCGGTGGCNACCNTCTCGGCCAANGGNAATCCCCTCTTTGTGTATGATGTCATGGTGAACCANGAACACATCTGGAANGCAAACACCCANCCCACCGACACGCCCATGGCCTATTTCGACTTTGAGGGTACGGTAGAGCTGGACATCACCGTACCCGGCATNGGGAAANAGGTGGAGAGCGCCGCNGTTTTGCCTGCCAGCGCCGGCATCACNCCCGTGGTGGAAAATGGNCATGTGCGCTTTACCATCACCGAGCCGGGCCAGTACACAGTGATTTANAATGACAGNGTNAATAAGGCCACCCACATNTTNGCCAATCCCCTGGAGACCGATATNCCCGACAAGGACGACCCCAATGTGCTGTTTATCGGCCCCGGNGAGTGGACGGTGGANGCCATCGCNCTGGAAAGTGACCAGACCCTGTANCTGTCCGGCGGCGCGGTGCTCCACACGATANTCGTGGCCGACAGGGCCGCCAATGTGACCATCCGGGGACGGGGCATCCTGGACGGCTCGGACTATNCNGCCCACAACCAGNCCGGCTCCTANGCACGGGTACCCATCGACATTNNCNGCTGCAAAAACGTTACCGCCGAGGGGATCATCCTGGCCAACTCCAACTGCTGGAATTTCAACGTGCTTTCCTCTGAGAAGGTCGATATCTCCAACNTNAAGATCATTTCGGGCCGGCAGAACGGNGACGGCTTTACCTTCCAGTCCTGCCAGGATATCCAGGTCANGGACAGCTTTGCCCGCACCTGGGANGACAGCCTGGTGCTGAAGAATTATTCNGGCTCTACCCGGGANATCACCTTCAGCAACATCCAGNTATGGACCGATCTGGCCCAATCCATGGAGATCGGATATGAGACCAANAAGGGCCTGACCCTNGATCCGGAAATNTCAAACGTCCTNTTTGANAATATTACCGTCCTCTACAATTTCCATAAGCCGGTCATCAGCATTCACAACAGTGACGACGCCTATGTCCATGACATTACCTACCGCAATATCGTGGTGGAAAATGCNTTNATGCANGGGGACAACGGCANNAATAANGAACTCATTGAAATGACCCTGCAAAATTCCGGCTGGTCNACCGTTACCGATGANTTTGGNAGCATTGACAANATCCTCATCGACGGGCTCACCGTNCTGAANACCCCGGACGGGAANGTNCCTGAGTCCCACTTTGCGGGGCAGGGCAGCGACAATCAAATCACCAACGTGACCCTGCGGAANATTCAGATNNTGGGGCAGCCGATCCAGGATCTGAAGGCCCTGCNCGCCAATGTCAACGAGTTCTGCNGCATCACAGTAGAATAAGGAGGAATGGGTTATGGGCAAAAAGTTGATCCCTGTTTTTTGCGCTGTTATTGTCCTGTCACTGGCCGTTTCCGCGCTGTCGCTTTTTGGTGTTTTCGGCGGCGGTGGTGACAGCGGTGTTACCGTGGTGAAGGCCCCGGCCCAGANTGAGGCGGAACGNCCCGACTGTATTCCCGACCCCCAGGCCAATTGGATCAAGCTGCCGGAGGGGACTAACCTGGCGGAAGGCCGCCCGGTGTCCGCCGGCGAGATCACCGACGTCTATACCGCAAATAATGTGAATGACGGTGATGTGAATACATACTGGGAGAGCAAGGGCTTCCCGGCTGAGGTCACCTTCACCCTGGACGGTACCCACACCGTCGGCACCGTGGCGGTACGGCTGAACCCCTCCGCCGTCTGGGAGGCCCGGACCCAGGGCTTCGCGGTTCTGGTCAGCACCGATGGAAACAGCTTCACTGAGGTAGTTGCAGACGCCAAATACGACTTCAACCCGGATACGGGCAACGTGGTTCGGGTGGACTTCTCTCCGGTTCAGGCCGCCTATGTGCGTCTGGTGTTCTCCGCCAATTCCTCCGCCCGTACCGGGGGAGCTCAGGCGGCGGAGATCATGGTATTTGAGTAAAGCAACGTCAAACTCAACGAAGACGTTACGCGCCAGGAGAATGGCCGAACGATTCAACCATAAACCTCAATAGGCACGATATTAACAGTATGGAATGGAAACAGTGTGCCGATAAACGGTGCGGGTGAAACCGGCAAGAAGGGCACCATTACCGGCGGCAGCGCGGATTCTACTGGCGGCGGCATCAACATTACATATGGAAGCAACCTGATAAAAGAGCCAATGATCCAGTCCCATTTCCGTTTGGAAATAGGACTGGATCATCTGCGTTCCGGCATGATGCACCCAGCCTATGGCCGCACCGGCTGGCCAACACCGGCGCCTATCTGGATTCCTCGGTGGGCTTTCTTGCCGCGCTGGCTCTTTTATCAGGTTATTTCCATGGAATCCGCCAGCGCCGCCAGCACCACCCATCGGTGATCCCGGTTGGAGTTCGTGCAGGTGGACAGGGTGATGATGTTCCTGTCTGCCGCAGGCACAACGCCAGCGTCGATGGCCGACTGCTCCAGGCATCAGGCGAGGAACGCCTCCCGATCCTCCGCCGTCCGGAGGCTCCGGCGGTAGACGTCGCTGTACACGTCCGTCTCGAAGGCGGAAAAGATGTCGTAGCGCTTCACGCCGTCCTTGCAGACGATGTAGACGCTAGGGTGCGCCTGCCAATACTCCACATTTTTGTATTGCGCGATGCTGCCGGACATGGACGTGTTGTTCATCCGGTGGTCGTAGATCAGCGTGTAAAAGTCCGTAAAATCAGCAACGGAAAATACACTGTGGCAGAATGGGTGCGGCTTTGGTTTGAAACCTACTCCAAACCGTCCATCCGGGAGCAGGCAGCGTACTATTACAACAACTACATCGAAAAACACATCGTCCCCGGCATCGGAAATATCAAGCTGGACAAGCTCACGACGCTCCAAATCCAACAGTTCTACAACAGGCTAAAGACCTCTGGCCGGGTTCAGCGGTATGCTCACATTGAACTGAAGGACAAAGGACTGAGTAACCGCTTCATCCGAGGTGTCCATGGTGTTCTCAACTCTGCATTGGAACAGGCAGTGAAGGAGCGGCTTATCACCTCCAACCCAGCGGAAGGGTGTAAGCTTCCAAAAATCGAAAAGAAGGAGATGAAAGTGCTCCTGCCGGAGCAGATCAGTGCTTACCTCCAGGAGGCCAACAAACGTGGTCGGCTCCCTGCGTACTACCTGGAGCTTACCAGCGGCCTGCGGCGGGGCGAGCTGCTGGCGCTCCTCTGGACTGACCTTGACGTAGAAAACATGACCATCTCCGTGACCAAGCAGGTGAACCGGATCAATGTATATTGGTCTTTCTGGCACCATGCGGCTCCCCACGCACCATTTTTTCATTGACTTCCCGCCCGTTTTCCCCTATGCTGGTATCAGATGTCGGCAGAGGAGGCAGACTCAATGGAAGTCACCGAACANGAAAAGCANCGCATGAACNAGATATANTTCGCCCTGTCTACTNCTAAGGNGGCGAACTCCATGAATCTTTTGGNNCAACCGCAATACCGTTTCCTGCAAACCNACCCCCGCCTGGGCCGGAACGTCATTTTNCTGACNTACGGAGGCAGCTACGCCTACGGCACCAACGTGGAGGGCTCNGANATNGACATCCGNGGNTGTACCCTGAACAGCAAGGCCGACCTGCTGGGCATGGGGAGCTTCGAGCAGGTGATGGACGACCATACGGACACCACCGTGTACGGNTTCAACAAGCTGCTGGGCCTGCTCATCAACTGCAACCCCAACACCATCGANCTGCTGGGGTGCANGCCCGAGCACTATTTTGTGCTGACGCCCATTGGAAANCAGCTCATTGAACAGCGTAAAATGTTNCTCTCCCGCCGGGCGATNAACTCCTTTGGCGGCTATGCGGGCCAGCAGCTCCGGCGGCTGGANAACGCCCTGACCCACGACGCCTANCCNGCCGAGGTCAAGGAGCGGCACATCATGGGCTCCTGCGANAACGCCATGCTCTCCTTCCCGGAGCGNTACCGCAGCTTNNACCCGGAGCAAATCAGGCTGTCTGTGGGCGAGGCGGAGGGCAGGCCCCAGGTGCTGGCAGATATCGCCATGGAGAAAGTCCCNCTGCGCGCCTTNACCGGGATGCTGGGGGAGCTCACCGAGATNACCCGGAATTACGANAAGATNCACCACCGCAACAAAAAGAANGANGACGCCCACCTGAANAAGCACGCTATGCACCTGGTGCGGCTGTACCTGATGTGCCTGGATATCCTGGAGCGGGAGGANATCGTCACCTATCGGGNGGNGGACCACGACCTGCTCATGGACATCCGCAGCGGGCGCTATCAGAGCGCGGACCANACCTTCANCNCCGANTTNTACGACCTGCTGAACNANNTGGAAAAGCGGCTGGAATACGCCAGACAAAACACATCCCTCCCGGAAACGCCCNATCTGGCCCGGATCGAGGCGTTCCAGATGGAGGTCAACGAGAGGGTGGTGCGGGATGAGATNTGACATACCGGCCGGGGCGCGGCACATNCTCCAGACGCTGACCGNNGCNGGNNNTGANGCNTANCTGGTNGGCGGCTGTGTGCGGGACCTNNTGCGGGNNGTNNCGCCCCANGACTGGGATATCTGCACNTCCGCCCTGCCGGAGGAGACGGAAGCCTGTTTTGNCGGNCAGCGNATCATCGANACNGGNCTGAAGCACGGCACCGTCACCGTGCTGGAGGGCGGTGANCCCTANGANATCACNACCTACCGCACAGAGGGGCCCTANTCCGACAGCCGCCGCCCGGATTTTGTGCGCTTTGTGCCCAACCTGGAGCAGGANCTGGCCCGGAGGGACTTCACCATGAACGCCATTGCCATGGATTTGGACGGGAATCTGCGTGACCCCTTTGGNGGCGGGTCGGACATTCAGGNNNGGNCTGATCCGNTGCGTGGGGGAGCCCGNCCAGCGCTTNCAGGAGGACGGCCTGCGGGTGATGCGGGCNCTGCGGTTCGCCGCTGTGTTTGCTTATGAGATCGAGGGGCGCACCGCCCAGGCAATCCACNAAAACCGGGCCATGCTGNANCGGGTGGCGGCGGANCGCATCAACGTGGAGCTGTGCAAACTGTTGGTGGGCAAATGTGCCGGGGATGTCCTGAGACAGTACCCGGACGTNNTNTGCCAGTTCTGGCCGCAGTTGGGCCCGCTGGTAACGCTGGAGCAGCATAACCCCTGGCACTGCTGGGGCGGCTGGGAGCATACCATCCATGCGGTNGAAGCCGCGCCCGCTGATGTGACCCTGCGGCTGACNATGCTCCTCCACGANATCGGCAAGCCCAGCTGCAAATCCACCGATGAGCAGGGCATCGANCACTTCTACGGCCACCCGGCGGTGAGCGCCCGGCTGGCGGATCAGATGCTCCGGGCGCTGAAGTTCGACAACAANACCCGGGAGCGGGTGGTGCTCCTGGTGGANCGCCACGACGCNCAGCTGCCGCCCAGGAGCCAGGTCATCCGNCGNTGGCTCAACCGCCTGGGGCCGGAGGCATTCTTCCAGCTTCTTGAGGTCAAGCGGGCGGANAANATGGGNCAGGCCCNNGNNAANGTNCNGGACCGNCTGGCGGAGCTGGACNAAATCANGGCCAAAGCGGAGCAGATNCTGGCNNAGCGGCAATGNCTCACGNTGAAGGANNTGGCTGTGGACGGGCGGGACGTCATGGCGGCAGGTGTNGCCCCNGGGCCAGAAGTAGGCAGAGTGNTGGAGGGGNTGCTGGAACNGGTACTCAGNGNNGATATTCCCAACGAGCGGGAAATCTTAATAGGACTNATAGATAGAATACTTTCTGCAACTATAAAAAGTTTTTCTTAAGCAGCCTACACCCACGCCACCCAGCGGATNAAGCGGGAGGCGGCGGACACCATTAGGAGTGTTATCGACCAGACGATGTGAGAAGCAGATATACAAAAAGCGGGAGAGACAAATGGGGATCCTATTTATCTCTCCCGCTTTTTACTTCTTAAAGCTATTAAATGTTTTGAGCAATTTCATAGTTGCTTCATAATCCAATTTATCTCCATCATACTCACATCTATAGAGGCCTTGGAGATTTGAGGACAAAGAAATTCCCTTGTGACATAAAAGAATTATTCTGTTGCCATAAAGAGCGATTGCAGCACCAATTTCAATTAACACATTTTCATTAAGAACCCTATGTTCAAATCCACTGGCATCAAGAAGTGTTTTTTCTTCTTCAATATGAATGATGCCGCACCATCAAGTATGACATATTGAGATCCTTTGATTTCGGAGAGGAGATTCGCAAATGAACCGTTTTCAATGTACCGGTTCAAGTCTTCCGCCTTGACAAACAGGTATCGTCCCAGTAAAATCAAGTCAAATTTAGAGAGAATATGTATTGAAATATGATGCAGAGGCCGGATGGCATGCTCATCTCATAAGCATGGGCAAAACGGAAATCAGACATTAATCAATCAGGAGGAACACACAATGGCACGGAAAAGCAGCAGGCCGTCTCAGTTCGAACGAGCCTATCGACTTTTGGAATATCTGAGGGAAAACACAGACAGAGAGCATCCGATCACTCAGGCCAAGTTGCGCGACAACCCGGAGACACACAGTTATATGGGCAGGAAGGAGACAGGCCGTGACCTTATCATCCGCATGGTTCTGGCGATGAACTACGCCGAGTATGGCCTGCGGCCAAAGGATCAGTGGAAGCTGAATTTTGATGCCTTTGAAGCAAAATACGGCAGAGATAACGAGGAGGAGGATGGCGACGAGGAAAAAGGACTGGATGACCTCCAAATTCGGAGGCTGTACTACCAGCATACCTTCAGCAAAGAGGAAATAGACCGCTTAATCGAGGCCGTTCTGTTCTCCAGCACCTTGACAGGTCAAGAGGCAAAAGCCCTGATTGACAAGATCGAGACTCGTCTGACCACCCGATTTTACCCAAAGGATCTGAAAAAGGTGTGCCGGGTGCGGGAGCCGCGGCTGGTGGAACCGGCGAGGCTTCGGGAGTCACTGCTGACCATCCAGCAGGCCATCGACAGCCACGTCAAAATCAGCTTTGTATTCAACGCCTACCGCCGGGACAAGCAGCTCCATCCTGTGCGGAAAAAGGGGCGGATCCCTTTCCGGGATACCGTCAGCCCATACTACATTGTGGCCAACGGCGGACGATACTATCTGCTGGCCTGCCGGGACAACTACAGCAATATGTCCATCTGGCGGATCGACCTGATGACCGATATTGAGATTTCCGGAGGCGGGAAGGAGTCCATCCGCCCGGAGGATCGGGCGCAGGACAAGAAAAATGTGCGGGATCTACCCCAGGTATGGGACGAAGAATTCCACCATACCCATCTGAATATGTCCTATGAGCGGCCTCGGCACATCCGGCTGCGGATCTGGCCGAGACAGAGCGAACAGGAAATCAATTACACCTTCCTCCATGACTGGTTTGGGGACAGCTTCCGCTATATCCGCACAGAGGAGTCCGGGGATGATGTGGTGGAGGTGCAGTGCAGCCCCTATGCGATGGTGAATTTTGCCATGCAGTACAGCGACCGCTTTGAGGTACTGGAACCCAAAGAGGTACGAGAAGGGGTGATAAAAAAGCTCCAGGAAGCGTGTCAAAGGTATAACCTGAAAAAAGAAAATTAAAAAATTTTCTGGAAGCGCCGCAAAGGTCTGGAAAAACCAGACCTTTGCGGCGCTATAATTAGAATCACAGTGAACCTTGACAACGGAATAGGAAGAACGGAAACAGACACGGTAAGGAGGAATGACGATGATGAAAGTAAATGAGCAGAGAGAACGGATCATCGAGATCTATGGTATGCTGAACCGTATCTTGTGGCAGATCGAGAGTTCCGACCACTACAACTACATTCCCGGCACGAAAACAGACGGCTGGGATTACTACGAGGCGGAACTGTCAAAGGTGGAGGAGGCCATGCAGCGCCTCTTGCTGGGCGAGGAGGCCATTCTGGACAAACTGCGGAGGATCGTCCGGGAGGTGCGACGGTTTGTCAAGAGCTTCGAGGTGCCCGGTGTCGTCGACCGCTGGCTGGAAATTGATCCGGCCCTGAAGTACTTCGATGTGGTCTTTGACGCCATCGAAAACTGTCCGGAGTCATACCTGGAGGTCGAGGATAACGCGGCGCGGGCCGCCCCGGGGACGTTTGTCCCCCACTTTGCCTTCCAGCCCACGCTGCGGGATGTCTTGGCGCGAAACGCCTACTTCAAAGCGGTGGAGGAGGAGAACGAGCGGCTGAACAACCAGTTCTCCGAGGATCGGATCTTCCAGAACGAGATGGTCCGGGCGCTGGAGCTGGTGATGAAGCACGATTTTCCCGAGTTTTTTGACTGTCAGATGGACTGACATGAAAGGAGCGAATGATATGGAAAGCAAAAAGCCCGCCGGCCTGGAGCGCTTCCAGGCGCGGCCCCGGCAGGATCAGATCGAGTATGACCTCCGGAAGGAGATCATCGACTTGGGCGGCGTGCCAGACCCAATGGATCGGCACGCCGTCTACCAGGGGGTGGGGATCGGTGCATATCCCGGTCGGCACGCGGGCAAGCTCGGATGCGCCGAAGCGAAGAAGCTCCACGATGAATATCAGAGCCGCATCCTGGTCTCTGGCGAGCCGGACAGCTGCCCGCTGTTTCAAGACATCTGGCGCCGCCTTTGGCATGGGAAGCTCTGTTTATTTCCCTGTCTGGAGGTCGGCCAGGTGCGGGGCGACACCATGAACTCCATCTCCACCACCCTCAATGAGTTGTTCCGATCCCAGCTGGGAGATCTGGTGGAGCCGGAGCTGGGCTTCAAGGGCTGGGGCAAAGTGACCACCATATGGCTGTACGCCCGGCACCGGAACCTCTATGGGGATGTGCTGGCCGCCTGCCCAGGCGCAGAGGAATTTTTGCGGGCCGCCTACTCCGTGGGCAACCTGACGCCCGTCCCCATTGGATGCAACAGCCCGCGGGGACTTGGGAGCACCCGCGATTACTGGGATCTGGCCCTCTGGTGTGCCTTCCACTGGTACCAGGACAGGAGCACCCGGCGCGACCGGTACCTGGCGCTGCTGCTGGGCTGTCCTGAAGACAGCAAAGAGGTCCGACAGTACCACAGGTGGCTCAGCGCCTTTGGAAGCTGGGAGGCCTTTGTGGAAACCTGCTTCATGCAGCCCTTTCTGGCGGCGGACGGCTCGCCCAAACCGCTGTGGGAGGGGCATATCCGGGCGTTTGAAGCATTTGCGGCAAACGACATTCCCGGCAAGGGCTCTGCGCACATCCTTCCGGCCGGGGAGCAGATTTCCGCGTATTTCACCAACGCGGCCGCGGCTATCCGGGCCAGAAGCGCGCTCATCGTGGACGCACTGGATGAGGCGGAGAACAGGAGGGCGGCGCCTTTGAGGTCTACAAATACCGTCTGCTCGGAACTCCCGACCTGCCGCCGCTCCGAAAGAACCAAATGTATTGCAATCCCTATCTGTTCCAAGAAGAACCACCTTCGGAGGAACCGGAGCCGTTGGACGATGATTCGGATCACTACTGGGCCGGGCGCGCCAGCTTCAACGAACAGGGGGAGCTGTACGCCGTCAGCTCCAGCGAGCCCGTCTCTGCCAGCATGGCGGAGTATCTTGAGATGACCTTCTCAAACCTGCGGTTTGAAAACCAGTATTTGGAACTACCTAACCCCTTCCGGCGCGGAGATATCGTTCGGGTGGCCGGCTGCTCCAGGAGCGGACGGCGTGGAATCGTGGAAACCACCCAGGAGGAGTGGGCACACTTCAACCAGCGGGTAAAGGACGGGCTGTATGCCGACTACTTCGATGCGTGCGTCACGGTGGAGTTCCCTACAGGGCAAGGGGGCTTTTCCCATCAGCACATCAGCCCGCTGTATCTGGAGCGATGCCGGCCGGAAAAGGAAGACCCGGGATAAAAAGGCGGGGGAACAACACGTTGGATCCGCATCTGATTGATGTGGATCCAGTATGCAGAAACTGTGTATGGGTAGCTACTGTAATGGTTTTTCTTTCAATATCTCTTTCAGCGTGTTCAATTTATCTTGAGTGTCTTTGCTTAGTCTCGCCTTGTTGCGCAGATATTCCAAGGCTGTTTCCAGGCTGCATTTGCCATGGCCGGCTAATTCGCACCCATCACTTGACAGACAATCCCTGATATGTCCATACTCATTGGGATCATTGACGGCAATATCCAGCATAGCGGCCATAAAAATGCCTCTGCGCTCGATGCGGCAGTTCACACCTTCTAAAAAAACTTGAAATGCATTGTCCATAAATCTGAAGTCATTATTTTCATCTTTTACTTGGGGAAGCTTTTTCTCGCCTTCCCGCTCAAAAAGCGCAATTGGTTCTCCCGTATCGTCCACATAATCCCACAGAAAAAAGAAATTGATGTACTTTTCATAGTCCTTTTTGCGCCAAATATCATCGCCGTAGAGGCAAGTGTCTCCCTTGCGCAGCAACTCCAGTGAGAGATCCCAGCAGTCTCTTGCCGCCCGGTTCCGGTACATATTGAATGTGCGCGGGGTGAGGACGAAGTTTCCTATGCACCCTACATTTCTGGCAAAATCACCCCATGGCAGCCCGTTTTCGAGAAAATCTTTCCACACATTCGGGTTTTCTTCTCTGCGCTGGAAACCATCGTGGATTTTGGTAAGGCTCATTCGCCCTTTTTGGGGGACAAGGGCATTTCGCTTCTCATGCTGGCCTATATATGTAATTAGTGTCGCGGCCATGGAGTTCATCGTGTCACCGCCAAATTCCCTGTTTTCAAATATATCCAGCTGCCAGAACCTATTCCCATCCGCGATATTCCCACCGCCCCACAGGAACCTGTATATTGTCAGGGCCAGTGTGCAGCAGTCACAGTCAAACGACTTGGGGCTCGTCTTATAAGTCAGCCATTTTTCGAAATCGCAGCCTTTGGATTTTAAATCACGTTCCAAGTCCTTAAAATCAAATGACTCTGGATGCTCCAATTTCAAAAAATCTTTGATGTTCATAATTATTGGCTTCCTTTCATCCGGCTGGTACATGAGCATTTTATAGTAGACACATTTTTTGCTTAAAAAGCGTAGTCCGTATATTATCACAGAAAAGGAGCTGATTCAATGCCTGTTGCCAAAATCGTATTTATCATGGGTGTACCTGCCTCCGGTAAGAGCTACTACGCCGCCCAGCTGTTTCCGGAACACATCCACCTGTCTATGGGGGAGTACCAAAACAGGCTGTGGGACGAGTACCGGGCGGCGGGGGGCTCGGAATTCATCAGCAGCGCTGACTACCGCCGGCAGTTAGCTCAGGCCAACGAGCTGCTGCTGGCCGACGCGCTGGAGCACATCCGCGCGGGAGAGCCGGTGGCCATCGAGGGGACTTTCTACAAGGCCAAGCGGCGCATTACCTTCATCGACGCGATCCGGGCGATCACCGGTGAGCCCATCGACATCTGCTTGGTCAGCCCTGAGGAGGAGCGATTTGAGGAAAACCTTCGGTGCCGCGGGCTTGAGCGGGACAAGCACACGCTATTGAAAGAGCGCGAGCAGATCGAATTCCCCAACCGGGCGGAGGGCTTTGCCCACATTTTTGAACTGCGGAATGGACAGATAGAGGAGCACTTGGAACCGATGGATCCAGGTATTGTGGCACAGGCCCGGGCGGAACTGGCGGCAGAGGAGCAGAAGGAAAGGCGCGGGCAGAAACAGAGGGAAATCCTTCAGAAGTTAACGAGCGGGAATCTGCGGTTCCTGCACGTGTGTGAGCACTGCGGGAAGCGGGAGCTGCTCACTCCGCAGGAGGCATTTGACGCGGGCTGGGACTATCCGCCCCGAATGGGACAGTTTGGCGTAATCAGCCCCAGAACCTGCGGAACCTGTACCATCAATCACACGCTCTGGTGGGCGCTGACGGCGGAGAAAACGCATCTCGACGATTTGAACAGCACACAAAAGGAGACAATGGAACGGATCCTGGGGGAGCCCTGGAGCCTGCTGGACGAATCGGACAGCGGCCTGGATCTCCAGGCGCTCACGGACGGCAAGGGAAAAGGGGGGGCACTCCACCACATCGGCGACCCCCGTTTTCCCCAGAATTACGTTTTAGAGATCCTGAAAGCCGAACAGGAGGGGAAAACGGTGCTTTTTCCCACTATCATTCCCGTCATCGATATATTGGTGGAGCGGTATGGCCGGACAGTTCACGTGGTCTGCCCGGAGGACGGCCTGAAAGAGGAGTACCGTCAGCGGTATCTGAAACGGGGAAACAGCGACAGCTTTCTCAGCATTTTTATTGGTGGCTGGGAGGATCAGATGGAAGCAACTGGGAAGAGCCGCGGCATCCACCATCGCCTGAAAAACGGAAAATATTTGACGCCGCTGGCGGCAAAATTGCTGGAACAGGAGCAGGATAGACCTGCCCCTGTCTCTGACATCGTTCTGGCAGAGCTGGCGCAGCGGCATCATATGGCTCGACGGAGAGGAGCAGTTTCTTGATGCCGTAGCGCGTGAGGCCAAAGAGTGGCTCTAAACAGACACGGCGCCAACCGAATAAATCGCGAATCAAAAGGCCGCCCTCCATTGATATGGGGGCGGCTTTTGCCGTTAGCAGGTATCTAAGGCTATGATCCAATGTTTGGGGGGTTATACGTAAAATTCCTCCCCTGTTTCCAGGCAGATCGCTCCCAAATGTCCTCCAAACGTGCAGCCACAGTCTATGGCAATGTGCCGATTGGCCCGGTAGATGCGGTCCGGGGCAGGGTTTTCAGGAATCATACGGGTGGGGGTGTGGCCGGTGACCAGAAATTTGTCTGGGAAATAGACGCGGCCATAATCCGCGCGGGAAGTCAGGTAATCATTCAGCTTATAGCTGTCCAGAGGACGGGCCGGATCAAAGTTCTTTCCCAATCCGCCGTGAACCAGGACAAACGTCTCACCGGCCGCTTTAATCTCGTGGTATACGTCCAGCTCCTGGAGCCACTCCAGCACACCCTGCCGTTCCGGGACGGAGAGTTTTTGGAAGCCTGCCAGAGTGGACGTTCCGCCGTCGGACCGCCAGCGCAGGATATCCAGCATCACATCGTCAGTAAGATCCTCTGCCCGTCCGCCATAAATCAGGTGCCGCAGGAGAAGGCAGGCCACAAGGTCATGATTCCCCGCCAGGGCGATCACATTCTCCCGCCCCATGATATCCTGTACCAGAGCCATGGGCTGCGGCCCACGATCCACCATGTCGCCGATGACATAGAGCGTATCCCGGTCTGAAAAACGCAGCTTTTCCAACAGTTGGAGATACGCTTCGTACTCCCCATGGATGTCGCTGACGCAGTAGGACGCCATAGGTGCTCACCTCGTTTCTTCTGTTCTGATCGGCCTGGTTACTTCTGTTGGTAAAACCATTCCCATCTTTTCCGCAGCCCGCTTTCACCACGGGCGTTCGCTTTCGACTCCTGCTCATATGCCCTCCCACATATTTTCATCATCCAATTCCAGAAAATCGTTGTGGACGATGCGCACTGGGCCCTCCTGATCGTCAATGTGATAGTGCCCGCAAAACCAGCGTTCGTAGCGCAGGCGGCGCTCAATGGAGTCCAGCCACTGTTCCGTGGATTTGTCCACCAGGGATTGGTCAAGGCCGGGCAGGAAAGCGTGCCGCGGCTCACTGCATACACGCCCTGTCCCTGCGCCCGCGCTCCACCAGCTTTTGGAGAAACTCCAGCTGTTGGGCGCTGTACTGGTTTTCACCTCATCTGGAATGGAAAACAGCGCGGCACATTCATAGGCATTCAAGAGAACTGCTTCAAACGTGCCCTCACAGACTCTGCTTCCGCCGATTTCGAACTCATAGATGCAGTTTGTCCGGGCCAGCTCCGCGCACAGAAGCTCAAGGGGCATTCCCGCCCAGTCGATAAGTATGGGCAGGCTGTATTGCTTTACCAGACGCTGCATCCGGTTCTTGGGTGGCATCCCCACTTTCGGAGGTATAGAAGGTTGCGGGATCTACCTCCAGCACTCTTGCGACAGCGGAAAGATTTTTTTGGCGGGGGTTGGCGGTAGGGCAATTTTCCCAGTGCGACAGGGTTCGGCTGTCTACCATTTGGCCCTGCTGTCTTGTAAGCTCTGCAATATCTGACTGCCTATAGCCTTTTGCGAGACGCGCTTTTTCAACTTACCACCATCAAATTTCATTGCAATACCATCCTTTCGTTTTTTGTACCATGCGATCATGATAAAACGATTGGCAATCTCTGTGGCTATGATTGCTTCAGCCACATCTCAAACTCCTCCAGCGTGAGTTTCCCCATGTCGCACTCGTCCCGTTTTTCCCTGGCTGTCTCGCTCCATTCATAGAACTCGTCCTTGGTGATCCGCCCCGCCTTGATCCAGGCAAAGCGCTTTTTGTACTCCCGGCGGAACACCTTGAACGCTTCGTCTGTGCTCTTGCTTTTCTCCCAAACCCGGAACGCGCCGATCTCCTTACAGGTGCGGCCCTTCTCATCGGCGGGGCGGTCACAGTACTCCGTCCCGCCGTGACCCGTCACAGCAAAAAGCCGTCCGCAGTTTTTGCATGGACGCATCCTGATCTCCCGCTTCAGGCACTCCCGCAGGTGGTAGTCAATCAGGTCGTACACGGTGTCCGGGCATAGGAACTCGGCAAACGTCTCACGATACATCAGCTCATAGTTCATCTTCTGCGGCCGAAAACGAAACACGTCCTTACCCGCCTGCTCCGCCGCAAGGTAGTAGGCGGTCATTTTTTCGTCTACGGATTTTTCGCTGGTGTCAGTGACCCAAATGTGGGTGAGCAGATCCAAAGCCTGCCGCTGAAGTCTTTTGAGGTTGTCCGGCATCTCGTCCAAATACTCGACCTGCAAATAATTCTGCGGGAACTCATAGCTGAGATACCAAGCCCTGTCCAGGTGGTACTTCCAGTCCAGAAAGAGCAACACAAAATAGGGATGGTGATTCGCCATGCCCGCAAGCACCTCACACACGCGGTCAGATTCCTCCCGGCTTCTCTCTGTGATGACCTTGCGCACCCCATCGGCCAGCCGCTGGAATGCTGGCCGCATCCATTCAATATCGAAGTACAAGAAAGACAGCAGACTCTCTGGAAACTCAGCGTTCCTCGTAGACATCATGCGCTGCCCGTTCGGTTCTTCCTGCACAAATCCGTACAGCTCCACTCCGTTCGTGATGCAGGTCTTGAGTTCGTAGTGTATCATGAGCCCTCCGATAGGCATAGCGATATATTTTTTAGAATAGGGCTTGGCAGTAATGGCAGAATCTGTTACACCTTCAATGGTGACATATGAGAAAGGATGATAGGATAAGTCTACAGGATGGTTAAGGAAAAGTCAACAGCAAAAATTAAAACACAGGAGGTACAATGAGCATTTTAGGAGAACGGTTTTTCAAACTCAGCAAGACCTATTCAACCATACGAAGTTGTTTCCTTCTGAAAAATTTGCAAATTACATTTATCAGGGTGAAGCAACAAACTATCATGATACGGTCTCATCTGCATTTCGAGTTGGGGGCGGAGAACAAGGAAGTGCGGGTTAGGAATACCTCTGTCCTTCTGGGCTTTCTTGCCGCGCTGGCTCTTTTATCAGGTTATTTCCATGGAATCCGCCAGCGCCGCCAGCACCACCCAGCGGTGATCCCGGTTGGAGTTCGTGCAGGTGGACAGGGTGATGATGTTCCTGTCTGCCGCAGGCACAACGCCAGTGTCGATGGCCGACTGCTCCAGGCACCAGGCGAGGAACGCCTCCCGATCCTCCGCCGTCCGGAGGCTCCGGCGGTAGACGTCGCTGTACACATCCGTCTCAAAGGTGGAGAAAATGTCGTAGCGCTTCACGCCGTCCTCGCAGATGATGTAGACGCTGGGGTGCGCCTGCCAATACTCCACGTTTTTGTATTGCGCGATGCTTCCGAACATGGACGTGTTGTTCATCCGATGACCGTAGATCAGCGTGTAGAAGTCCGTAAAATCAGCGCTGGCCCGGTAGTCCAGGAAGATCGCCCCCACACCGTTGCGGTTTCCCTGCCAGGTGTGGTTGAGGTAGTACTGGTTGTCTGTCCCCTGCATCAGTGGATAGGACAGCTCCGTGTCCGGGATGCAGATCCAGCCCCGCACATCGTTGTTGACTTCCTGCAAAGCCGCCAGATCCACCTGCGCCAGCAGGGCCAGGGCCGGGTCGGGCTCTTCAGCGGGCTCCGGGGCGGGGGATTCGCCGGGGGCGGCCGTCACAGCAGGGGCCGCGCTGGGCAGGGACTTCGGCACGCCCGCCAACGCCGCCGCCTCATCGTAGTCCGCCGCGCCGTTGGCGTATTCCATCTGGCGATAGAGCACCACCGCCAGCCCCACCACCAAGATTGCCGCCAGCACAATTTTCAGCGCCTTGATCCACTTTCCCTTCATGTACATTCATCCTTCCGTGCGATTGAGAGAGGCGGGGCTCCGAAGGGCCCCGCCTCTGTTGAGATTTGCTTGTTTTGGCTTTCGCTGTGATGGTTTTAGTCCTCCTGACGCTTTTTGCGCTCCAGCAGGCTCAGACCCAGCAGGCCCGCGATAGACACGACGATCACTCCATACCACATAAAGGAGATGTCGCCGGTCTGGGGCACATCGCCCAGGGGCACGTCGGGCTCGTCGATCTCGATTTCAGGCAGCTCGCCCAGCGGGACCTCGGGCTCCTCGATGTCAACGGGATCGTCAGGCTCCTCGCCCAGCGGGGTGTCAGGATCCTCGATCTCCACGGGGTCGGGATCGGGAACCACGGGGGGCTCGGGAGGCATGGGAGGCACAGGGGTCTTGTCGCCCTCATCGGGCTTCTCGGTCCAGTGGAAGGTCATCCAGCCCCAGTTGCCGGAATAGTTGTTCCCAAAGGCTCCATCTGCGTCGGCCTCGTCCCCTTCACGCACAAACTCCGAAACCTTCATACTATCGCTCCAGCCGTCGAACACCTTGTCGCCATAGGTCGTAGGTCCGAACTTCATGTCAATAGTTTCGCCATTCGCATACGCAAATACATCGTTAGCGAAGTCGCCGCCATAAAACGTATTGTCGGCAATCACGGTATTGGTACCATTGACAGTAGTCGAAGTACTGTCGCTGTAGATATACATACCACCGCCGTAGGCACCGCCCGCGGTGTTCCCGGTTATTTGGGTGTTGTTCATCTCAATCGACCCAACATTGTGGGCATACACACCGCCGCCGTAGTACGCCTCGTTGTTAGAGATGGTGGCATCATTCATGTCGATTTTGCCAACATTATAAGCGTACATACCGCCGCCAGTCCCGCTCTCGGTATTAGCGGTATTGCCAGAGATGGTGACCTTATTCATGTTGATCTCGTCAACATTAGAAGCGTACATACCGCCGCCGTAGGGCAGGGGAACATAAGTACCCTCCCCAGTGGACTCGTTGCCGGTGATCTCAACATTGTTCATGTCGACCTTGCCGCTGTCCTGAACAGCAAGTCCGCCGCCCACGCCGCTACTCTCGTTATCACGGATGGTGACGTCCTCAAGGTCGACCTCCTTGGTGCGAGTGATGCTAATCGTACCGCCGCCGCTGCCAGTTTCACCAGTCGCCGTATTGCCCTCAACAACGACATTGTTCATGGTGACCTTGTCAGTGTCCTTGGCAAAAACCGCGCTTCCGTTATGAGTTGCGGTGTTGCCGCTGATCTCTGTGTTGGTCACGGTGAGGCTGCCGCCGTTCACATGGATGCCGCCGCCATTGTCCGCCTCTTGAGCACCGGGGAGCTGATTTTTCTCATATGCGTTGCCGCCGGTGATTTTGCCCATGTTCTCTTCGTCGCCGCCGTTGATGGTCAGGTTGGTGTTCTCGGCCATAATGACCGAACCGGCCTTGTCTTGATGATCCAGGGTATGGCCGTTCATGTTGAGTGTCACATTGTCCTGATTGCCGAAATACAGGGTATATTCGGTCTTGATATCCTCCTTCATGTTGAAGGTGGTATCATTTTCGTCCACACCCTTGACCTCAACATACTTGGTGCCATATGTCTCATGTGTTTTGACCTCGAGCCCGTTAATATAATTCTGGTCGATCTCAAGCGCCAGCGCGGGCGCGACCATGCCGACACACACCATCAGGGCAACGATAACGGACAGCAGTTTACTCATTTTTTTCATGATAATCTTCCTTTCTTTGCTTTTCTTCGGATGCAAAGGGATCCGGCGGGCGGGCTGCCATTCCGTGGATACCACGGGGAAGGCCCCTTACCTTTGCGCCCCACGGTTTCCCGTGGTTTGCTCGCAGCCCGGCGGACATAGCGCCTCCTGACGGCCGTCAGATCCGCGCCGTAGTTCCGTGGCTTTGCGTCGCCGGATTTCTCCGGGTTTGCCAAACGCGCCTTTACGTCCCCGCTCCCGCCGCCGATGACGCGTACCGCGGCGGGGCAATACCAGGGGGGGATCGCCTCTGTCATAGGCTTTGCCTCCTTTCCTCTCCTCAAATCTTGAATCAACCCTCCGCCGCTTCTTCGGTACTCTGGGCAAATTCACGCAAAAATGGGTCGAACAGTTCTTCCTCGGCCTGTTTCCGGGCCTTGACGGCGTCCTCAAATTTGTGGTAACAGCCCAGGTAGTGCCGCTTGCCCTTGAAGCAGATGGCGGCCCGCCATAGCCTTTTGGACGCCACCCAGTCCACACCGGGTACGCCGCTGGTGTTATTGCTCCGGATGGTGTTGGTTCGCAGTATTTCCACGCAGGTGCCATCGATATAGGTCAGACCCAGCGCGGGCCGCGGCCCCCCAGGGCCGTTCTGGCAGCCGCAGGTCTTGGTATGACCGCACCGCAGATGGTGGGTTTTTACCACGGTTTCCTGTCCACAGTCGCACAGGCACCGCCAGGCCGTCCTGCTCCCCACGTTCTCCGCTGAACCCAGCACGGTCAAACATCCGTACCGCTGGCCGGTCAAGTCCAGCTTTTGCCTGGAATGCCCCCCGCTCATGATCTGACAAGACCTCCGTTCGATCGCCCTGCAAAAATTGCGGAAATGTGTACTTTTTTGTAGGTCGATTTTGCTGCTTAAAAATATCTGCGGAAGTATTGAAAATTGGTAATTTATATGTTATCCTACCATTGTGCAAAAAGAAAATTCCTTTTGCGGATAAGTACACATTCCCGTAAGCGTAGCTCTTTTACAAGAACTTCTCTTTTTCATAGATTACCGCCTTGTCGCGGAAGGTAGACAACGGCATCCCGCACTCCTTCGCCGCTGCCGTGCCGGTGATTTTCCCGGCTTTCCACCGTTGGTAGGCGCTGTGATAGTTCTCCGGGAGCGGCCCGGGCGGCCTGCCGAAGCGGACGCCCCGCGCTTTTGCCGCCGCGATGCCCTCTGCCTGCCGTTGGCGGATATTGGTGCGCTCATTCTCCGCGACAAAGGACAGCACTTGCAGGACAATATCGCTGAGAAAAGTCCCCATCAGATCCTTGCCTCGGCGAGTGTCCAGCAGGGGCATATCCAGTACCACAATGTCAATCCCCTTTTCCTTGGTCAGGATCCTCCACTGCTCCAGGATTTCACCATAGTTGCGCCCCAGACGGTCGATGCTCTTGACGTAGAGCAGATCGTCTTTTTTTAATTTTCGCAGCAGCCGCTTATATTGGGGCCGGTCAAAGTCCTTGCCAGACTGCTTGTCCATAAAGATGTTTTGCTCCGGGATGGAGATTTCCCGCAGTGCAATGAGCTGCCGATCCTCATTCTGTTCCCTGGTGCTGACCCGGATATAGCCATAAATGTTAACCGTAATATCTCCTCCGTTCCTGATTTCTGTCCATACCATAGTTTGCGGGGGGGGCGCTGCGCATTATCCCGCATTGATTCCGGCGCTTACGCCAGGCAATATCATATCCTAGTGCGCCGGCCGGTTCCACAGTCTCCTGACAGCGCAGAGAATCACAGCACAGCTATGCTATTATCAAGCTGGCGAAATTCTATGGTGTGACTGCTGACTATCTGTTGGGATTGCTGGAAATAAAAAATCACTCAGACGCAGAATTGGATGATCTGCATCTGGGTGACGATATAATTGAGCTGTTGAGTACAAAAAGCAAGCCTCTCCAAAGTCAAATGGCCAAAATGCTATTTGACTTTAAAGGGATAATCAAAAGCCGGGGAAAGGTAAATAAGCAGGAGCAGATGGAAATCCCCATCTGCTCCTGCCTGCTTCATTATGCTCCGCTCACCACCTGCTGGAGGGAACCCACCTCACCAGTTGGTGGGGTAATAGAACAAGACAAAGGTAGAACAAATAAAGCACCCCCACCGATGTCCCTGCACACTTGATCCGCGTTCTCCACGTCTTTTCCATGAGACCGCCCCATTGCTCACCCTCCGGCGCGGGAGTAATACAAGCCCGCCACGGCGGATTGGCATGATATCAGTAGACGGTGGCGGCAGTTGACTAAGCTGCACAGCCCATTTTTTGAAACGAGATGTATACCCACCTTCGCTCATTCATAAATCGGGGAGGTGGGATGGGCATATGCGTCTTTTCATTGCTTCTGCCAAGTCAGCCCACTTTCGCCAGCACGCCATCCGTCATGCGGTAAACTGAATCGGACGCGTCCGCAATGGCGGGGTCATGGGTAACGATAATGACACAGTATCCTTCCTCATGCGCCAAACGGCTCAAAATCTCCATAACGTTTGTGGTGTTCTGGCTGTCTAAATTCCCGGTCGGCTCATCCGCCAACAGGATATCCGCGCCTGTAGACAGAGAGCGGGCGATCGCTACCCGCTGCTGCTCGCCCCCGGACAGGTTCGTCGGATAACGTTTCCACTTCTCCTCGCTGATGCCCATCCTCGCCAGTAAGCCTCTCGCCCGGTTTTTAGCCTCAGCTTTTGCTACCCCGTTCAGCTCCATGGGATAGCACACGTTCTCTATCACTGTCAACAGCGGAAAAAGCTGAAATGCCTGAAAGATCACCGATACATCTTCCCGCCGGTAGGCATCCAGATCCTTCCCGGCAAGATCCTGACCGTTGAGAAGTACTTTGCCCTCCTCCGGCCGGTCCAGCCCTGCCAAAATGGAAAGGAGCGTGGTTTTGCCGCTGCCGGAAGGCCCTACCACGGCTGTGACAGTACCTGCCTGAAACGTGCAGGATACTTCGGTCAGGGCTTTACGGGAGGAATTTTTGTAACGATAGCTTACATTCTCCACTTTCAGTTCACTCACGATTTTTCCCTCCTGTTTTTGCTATTCTTTCACTTGCAGCAGTTCCAGCGGCGGGCGGTTCGTTACAGTGACGGCCCCCGCCGTGGAACCCGTAATGGCACAGATCAGATACGCCGCCGCGCGCAGTGCCGACATATCGAAAATCGCCAATGCCAGCCCCGCACTGCTCGACCACGCCAAAGCCGCCGTAAGCCCAACCAGCACCCCCGCCAGCACCATAAACACGATCTGCAGCACAAGCATGATGCGGCTTCTCAATTTAGTGGTGCCCAATACACGCATAATAGCTGCTTCGCGTGCCTCGGTGAGTATCAGCAGCGCCGACACGCCCGCCGCCGCTAACAGGCTCAATGCCAGTGCCACAGGATACAGCACTTCCATAAGCCGGATACTGTCCTCCAGCGGCTCTACTGCATTGCGCAGATCCTCGTCCCACAGCAATGCGCGCAGGGGGATAAGGCCAGCTCTATTCGCGTTGATTATTCCATCCAACGCGGCGCGGAAGGTATCCAGCTCCCTGTTTTTGGCTGGGTCAAGGTTGAAACAGGCAGTGCTGTAATAAGGGGAGTCGTTCATTATCACATCCATAACGCCCGCCGGGGTCAAAATAACGGGGATACTGCCGCCGGATACCCTGCCGGTGTACATACCGGCTACCTCCATGATCAGATCGATCCCATTGCCCCGTTCTATTGTCATGACGATCCGTTCCCCGGGGGTGATTCGGTACCCTTCGCATATCTCCTGCGGGAGCAGCACGGGAAGCACCGATTGCCAATCGCGGACCTCCTCATAGGTTCCCCAATCCTGCGGCGAGAACATACTTTCGTCCCAGCCCGCATGGTACAGGATATCGACACCGGAACCGTTGCCGGAAAGGAAACTGTCAAGATCGGTGAAAGAACGCAGGCTGTATAACACCTCCGGCCGCGTTTCCGAAGAAGACGCCGGCAAACCCACCGGAGCGCCGCCCACGGCAAGGCGGGAACCCTCCCATCTTTTTATATTCAGGATGCCGTATTCCGCCTCTCCATAGAAATCTGAAATAAACCCGGTATCCGCAATATGGTCAATGGTGGATTGGGCGATGAAGCCGCGCTCAAAATCACTTAAGGAATTACGTTTCACCAGCTCTAAACTCACGCTGACCGTTTGATACAGTTCATCCACTTTTGCCGTGCTGCTCAAAATGGATACCTGTATCACCGCTAACCCTGCTGTAAACAGCGCCGCCAGCAAAAGCACCAATAAGCTCTTTGCTTTAGAGCGGCGGATATGACAGCCCACAAACCGCAGCGTATGGGCGGTGCTGAACGAGCGCTTTACCGTCGTCACAGCGGGCAGGGGCTGGGCCCAGGCGGCAGCGGATACCTGCGTCTCTGCCGTTTCCTGGTCCATATCCGGCGAAGCCTGCGCCGCCTTTTTCTTTTTCTGCTTTGCCTGTGCGCCGCCTTGCAGCAGTTCCAGCGTCGGCCTGTGGGACAGGTACGCCATCCCGCCCAGCGCCAGAAGGAGCACCAGCAGGAATATACCGCCAAAAATCGCGGCGAGCCAGCTGTAGGGCAGGGAGATCTCAGCGGTGTCCCCGCCGTAAGCGCTGAGGGAAGCCAATGTATCCGCCCCGTGGCTCAGCGTGTACTGCCAGCCGGACACGGCGCCGCACACCGTCCCCACAAAACCGATCAGCACCAGCGGCAGCGAGCCCTGCCGAACACAAACGCCCGCGGGGACGCCAAGTGCCCGGGCGATCGCGATCTCCCGGCGCCGCGCCCGGAAATAGAAGAACGCCACCACGCAGAGCGCTGTCGGCAGGATCAGGGCAAAAACGGTCAGGTTATACAGCGACGCGTGAAGCATGGGACGCACCGCCGCCTGGAAATCCGCCCAACCGTTTTCCAGGAATTCCGCCCGCAGTCCCAGCGCGGACAGCCGCTCCTGCGTCTGTGTGAGGAATTCCGCTTCCAGCGCCGGAGAGGTGAGCACAAAGGAAAGATCGCCTGTCGTACGCACATCCTCGAACGCGTCGAACGAGGCGGGCACAGCGGAATCCACGAAAAAGGCGTAATTCCTGTAAAACGTGAAGCGCTGCATATCGCCCTTCAGATAGTCGTAGATGCCCACGATCTCAAAGGTGTCCGAGGCAGTTTCATAATCGGGGATATCCCCGTCCGCCGGATAGACTATATAGCCATGGGACGTCAGGACATTGCGGAATGTCAGCGTAATGGTGTCGCCGACCTTCAGCCCGCGCACCTGCGCAAAAGCATGATTGACCACGCACACCTTGTTCTGTGCGGCCTGGTCCGCACTGTCCAGCCATCGGCCATCCATTAAATGGATGTGGTCATTCGAGTAAACCATGGGCATAGCGGACATATCCTTGGTGGTGACAGCCATTAAAGCGCCCTGTTCGTCCCGGCACCGCCGCATCTCTTCCGCCGCGCCGGAAATGGCGGGATCGCTCCAATCCAATTCCTCACCCGCCGCGATATGGTAAAACAGGGGGGCGTTTTCGGCAAGTAGCTGCGCGTGGAATCTGATAGGTATACCCGTGAAGGTAAACGACGCATCACCCTCAAAGCGCCCCCGGATGAGATAGCGTTCCCCCCTTTGTAATGAATTTACGAGCGCTACGGTGTCTACCGCGTCATCCCGCGAAACGACCATAATGACATTGCGTCCCGCCTCGATGAACTCCGGGTAGCCATTCAATATTTCCTCCGGTTCAAAGACGAAAAGCACATCGCCCGATGCAGGCCCAGCAGCATCTTTGTAGATACCCGTAAAATAAAAGTCCAGATTTTTTGTGTTGCCGACATTAAACCTCGTTGGGCCGCCTATATCCGCATTATAAATGTCCTGCATCACAGCGGAAAGATATCGGGGCTTGTCCACAAACGCCACGCGGGGGTCGTTTTCCAGAAGCGATATTGCCTCGTCCGCTGACGTTCCATGATCCTGATCGACATATGACAACTGCCCAATCGCGTGGTAGTAGCTGCCCAGGCGCTCCGTTTCCTGCTTCACCAACAAATATTCTGCCGCCCGCGCCGTAAACGCAAAAACCATCAGCGCGGTTATAAGCAGGAGCAGCACCATGCGTATCGGCTGCCGCCGTGTTGAATGTAAAAATATATTCATTTTCGGCCTCAACTCCCCCAATATACCAATAACACCCCAAAACGGGGTATTCGTTGATCACGTGGATTCTCAAATTTATTTTTATCATATACCGCAGCAGATAATTTGTCAATGTAAATCGATAATACGCTAAAGAATTCTTGCCAAATCAATTAAAGTGCGCTATATTGTTTTGCCTCGGAACCATATCAAACAGAATCAGAAGCAGAAAAGGGCAGGAGCAGATGGGAATCCCCGTCCACTCCTGCCTGCTCCATTGTGCTCCGCTCACCATTTGACGGAGGGAGTCCACCTCACCAAATGGTGGGGTAATAGAACAAGACGAAGGTAGAACAAATAAAATACCCTCACAGACGCCCCTCCGCACGCGTAATCTGCTTCTCCCCCGTCTTTTCCGTCTGCCATATAAGAAACTCCCGCAGCGGCACCAGCTCCTGACGGGCATCCTACACCTCCAGCGCGGTGTAGCACTTCTCACAATCTTCTTCGTGGATGATAATGGGCAGGTGCCCATGAAAAGCCTCCCCATGCTGTCCGCTCCATTGTGTCCTATCGGCGTATGGGTCGCGGTCTGGGTCTTGCGCTGCCCCGGATTTTGACCCATACGGTTTTGCGCCAAAAAAAGTGACAAAAACGCCTGATTTCATACGAAATCAGGCGTTTTCTGGTGGAGACTACAGAACTCGAATCTGTGACCTCTTGCGTGTGAACGCCGGGAGAAAACTTTTTTGCTCTATTTATAGTGCTTTTTGGTTGTTTCTGTTCGGTTGCAGTTGCTTTATAACAGCGTTCAACCACATAGGTTCCACGTATTCCAAGCGTGTCTGTGGTCATTTATGTGGTCAAACCCGAAAAGGGCCGCCAGCCGAAAAAATTGATGTCAGAGGCAGACCCTTGCGGGATGAACTGGGAAAAATGTACTACGCTGTAATCATAAAGGGGATGTACGATTTAAAGAATCAGTTAATAAAATGTTTTCAGCACGACTCGAAATAAACTCAGTGAACCAACAAATTATTTGAGAAAACTTACGCCATAAACGATTTTTCAGATACACTGTCAGAAAGAGCCCATAATTTTCTGAACAGCGTAGGGTTTCGCATATTTTAGATAGGTATCACTAATGTAAACTTTGCCCATTGCAGGGGGTTCTGCCCACATGGCTGGATAAATAACCATTTCTTTTTCCTGCCGTTGGTCAGAGACAAAAATTCCATTCTCATCAAACCGCATTTTATATCCGAACACTTCTAAAATTCTTCTTAGCGGTGTGACATAGTCTATTTGCCTTTTTAATGGGATTTCTTTTGCAATCACGCCCAGTGCTCCCCAATTTAGCAAATCTATCGCAGCAAAGCGATCTAATGTACCATGGATAAACTGATTCCGGTAATGCTTTAAACAATTATGGCAAGCTGATTCACAATTGCAGTGCGTCAAAAGCTCCATTGTCTTTTTTAAAAGCACATCCATTTCTTCAGCTACGCTGACTGCGTATCCGGCACCACTGGACAGATTATCATATAGATAGACATCTACGAAAACTCCTGCCGGATTTCTTCTCAGACGATATCCAGTTACAAGTTCGGTGAACTCCACATCCAGTTCTTTGCTGGCCGCCAAACGCAGCGCTTCTGCCAAAGATTGTGCAGCACGGTTCAGCCATAGATTATTTGCTTTCTGCGTATTGAGCTTATTTGCGTCCAATGCAAATTCTAAAACCAGCATATCTGTGACAAAATCATAACCCAGGTCAACATTTATGGCATCGAAATGACCACATGGGCTTTGTGCATATTTGGAACGATATGGACGCCCTATTTTTTTCTTTTTGTCCTTTTCATTGAATGCACTGGGAAGATTGCCAGGCATAGCAGCGCCACAGTCCTTACATACCATAAAGCCTTGTCCACCAGGGCCCTGGTTCACCATCATAATGCGCTGGTTTGCTCTGGATGCCATACGGATATTGACGCAATCAGCCACTCGTTGCATCTCGTCAGCATCAGGAAGCGTAGAATAAAACGGCGGCTGTGCATAAGAATATTCTTCTGACAGCTGCGCATCTTTTATGGCACGAGTATTCTTTGGGGCAAAACCCCATGGTCGCAGCATTTGTCGCTTATGCTCCAAGCCCGTGCCACCGCAGAATGGACAAGCTGTTACTTCGTCTTCAGATAAGCCAAACCACTCACAATCTGGACAAACCAGCACATCTTTTAGATAGTTTGGATCCTCCACAAAGGTTTGGGCTGGTTTGAGACTGCATCCCTTGCGCCGTTCGCTTCCGGGATAATACAGACCTCCGATTTGATAAGTCTGTTTATCTACTACAATGGAGCGACCAGGAGCATATTCACTGATTGCCATATCTAAGCCACGTTCGACTTGGTATGCAATTTTTCCGTTGAGATCGTCTGGATCAAAAATGTAAGTGCTGACCACATTTTTGGGGAAGGAGTATGTAGGAATGACCCCCTCCTCGTATAAAGCATCCAGCAGGGATTTGGCATTATCCGTAATAACACCGTCCCGCACACCGTACAACTCCGGATGTCGCGTCCATTTTTCTTTTAGCTGCACCAATGCTTCCACCAATTCAGCTCGGAAGGTCGGAAGTTCAATATGTGCGCCTTTCGGGAACAAAACGCTTTCTCTATTTGGAACATATGCGAAAACGTACTGTTGAAATTCTTCCAAATAATTGTCCAGGAATGTAGCTGCTGGCAATGCATCCAAGCTCATAGACTCATCCAGCAAGGCTATTTGTTTCATTTTTAAGAATTCCTGCAGTAAAACCATCGACAAATGACGTTGTAGCAGTTTTTCGCTGCAGACATCAATCCAGGGCCTGCGGGGATCGCCCCGGAACATAGGTACTGGATCGCGGAAATACAGTGTATCGTGTGGCCCATCCTCACAAAAGGTCACAATCGTAGACAGGCTGGAACCTCGACGTCCCGCACGACCAGCACGCTGCTGGTAATTCTCTCGCATTGGAGGCACATTACGCAGGCCTACAGCGACTAAAGAACCAATATCAATGCCAACTTCCATGGTAGTTGTGCAGCTTAGAATATCTACAGGAGTTTCATTTTCCTCAGTTTGGATTAAATCTTGAAAACGCAGTTCATAGCTTTCCGTTTTTGACCAGTAATCATCTCGCTGATCCTTGTGGGAAAGCTGTGCCGTATGCTCTTCAGTATCGATTACACGAATCTTCCTCCCTTGAAGCGCATCCTCTATAGGTTTCCTCCAAAAATGCAGAGCATCATATTCTTGTCTGGCCATTGTACAAATTGTCTCATTACCGCAGCTTGGGCACTTCCCCTTGAATGGGTATGGCGTGATTTCCGAGCATTTTTTGCATTGGTGCCAACAATGCTTTTGGTCGAAACAAGGACGGATGCGAGAAATATCTATATAAAGCTTCCCATTGTCAGGTTGCGCGCGATCTAAAAAATTCTCTTTTAAAACCCTCCGCCAAATCTCCAGCGCCGGATCATTTTTGTCCCATCCCATTGTTTTGCGGATGTTTTCTGAAAAACTCCAGTCCATATCCAATCCATATCCACCGTAGACGGGACGAACCTCCTCGCGTACTGTATCTTGAATCGTATGCCCAAGTGCAGTAGCTTGGTCGCAGATTGAGATAATCCAAGCGTTGAACAGTTCCAAAAATTCCTCTTCAGAAACCTCAATACCCTGATCCTCCAAATCATCAAGGGCGGCATTCAGAGCTTGTTCTGTGGGCTCCAGCCAGCTAATTGCAGAATCGTACAAAGTATTGTAGCCTCCGCAAAAAAGGCGCAACAGAGCCTCCTGCATCTGTTCCGGTGCGTTGGTAATCGTAAAGCGGGGACTGTATTCCCTGCCGCGCCGTACACTACGGTCATACATTTTTTGTGCTGTTATGCAATCTTCTGCAAATTTTGCCCGCTCGGGCCCATGGAAAATTTGCAGCTTCTGTCGGGCTGCAGCCAGACAAAAATAATCGTAAAGCACATCCATGGATGTATTCTGGCCAGCCTGTTCCATTTCCTTAATAGCCAGTGTGAACAATTGCCGCACAGCTGTGTCATCAGATGCCTTAGACATATCCCTCGCCAGTCGAGCTGCTCGTTGCCGGCTGTCTGAGAAAAGCAGCACCTTTCGTCCCTCATTTGGAAAGAGTATTGGGTCATTATCTTTTCCTGGGATAGAAGGCTGTGCTTGGAATTGTGCCTTGATTAAATTGAAAAAGGATTGGTTTCCTCTTGTGCTAAAAGAAGTCAACTGGGATCTTGAGAGTTGATGTTCACAGTGAGGACAGCGATTCCAAGTCATCATTTGGGGTCTGCCTGGAGCCGGGTGATTAGAATAGTATAACTGACGGATACCAGGCTTGCCTTTCTGTGCGTCATCACGGAGATAAAGAAAGCCGCTTTGAACATCCAAGTAGCAAGGCTTGGCCTGCGTTTTCGGAGAAGGGCCTCCTTCGGTGGGGATAAAAAGATGAATCTCTTTCATACGACGTTCAATGATTTGCCCCGGATAACGCCAGAGATAAGTACAACCACTCGAAGAAGCATCGTCCTCCAAAATGTACCCTTTATAAAATAGAGCACCACAGCGGCGGTCATTATACAATTCATATACGGCAGAGCCACAGTCTGGGCAGACGAGATTTCGGTCTGTTAAAAGTATTCTGCCTAAGGTCAAACCGCCTGCAGTATACGATTGCGGACAATCTGAATTAGCACAAGCGTATACACCCTTGATGCCCTTGAATAGCATATGCATTCGCGCCGGGAACAACACAGCCCCCTTCTCGTTCTTAGCCAATGGTATGATAGCCAGCATAATGCTAACCGCAGTCAATGCGTCTTCTTCTACTGCATCGGGAAAGATGCTTTGCGCCAATTCAAGCAAGGAAACAGCGCTTCCCCGGCATTGCCTGATCATCTCATGAAAAGGCCGATAGAAAATCAAATGGTTATACATCCAAGTATAAGCTTCTGCAGGCGACAAAAACGGAGCAGGAGTTTCCGGGATATCTTCCCAAAAGCGGTTCAAAGCAGCTAAGCGATTGTCCTCTGCTTCTTCAAACTCAGCTGCTGAACAGGAGAGGAATCGATCAATAGGGATATCATGCTTCATTTTTCCATCGATTTGTTCGTGGATACCGCGAAGAAAGCAGAAGTCGACAGCTTCATCTGAGGCTGTCAGTTCCCGCGCAAACTGCTTGACAGCCTCCTGATCGGCAGCGTTTCGGTTTGGCATACTGGCCGTTGTCAGGATGAATTGTACCCGCTGGCGTGATATCCCAAGCCTATGGAACATCCTACGGATTAGTAAAGCAACCTCTCCACCCGCGGAGCCTTTATACATATGTGCCTCGTCAATGATGAACAGCAGTTTATTTGCCGGATGGCTGTCCAGCCATGCCTTCGTATCCCTCCAAATCTGTGCCTCCCGGGGGCGGAATAGCATATATTCCAGCATAGAGTAGTTCGTAATCAAAATATCCGGACAGATCTTCTGCATTTCAAAGCGGGTGATAAGTTCTGCATCCTCTGGATCGGGCACATGACAGCTGGCATGGAGCCGCTGCAGAAAGGTTTCCATGTTGGCCTTAGCAGGTACCTTTCCCTCCTTGGTAAGCTTATCAAAATATTCTCGCTCAGAATCGGTTTGAGGAAAGGACATCCGCCTTAACGTTTTCTCCAGAAGCCGATCCTGCGTTTTTTGAGGTTCTGGGCCGGGGTAAGGAGTCCGGCCTGTATACATCCCGAATTGAGGCCGACGAGCATTTCCTCCACAGGCATCACGGAACGTGCGAACAAATATCCCTTTTGTATCGCCAATCAAGCGCCGCAGCCTGCTCACTTGATCGGAAACCAAAGCATTCATGGGGTACATAACGATTGTTCGCACCCCTCGTATAGCCCATGTATCTGGAGAATCATGGGCTTCAGAGGTCAGCTTTGCCAGCAACGGCCACATAAAGCACTCGGTTTTACCAGAGCCAGTGCCTGTAGACACAAACAAATCCCTTCCGGCAACGGCCTTCTCTAACGCTTCAACTTGGTGAACGAACGGAGTAGGATGTACGCCCAACCCTGAGCGAGAAAGCTCGACGAAAAAATCTCTCTGCCAGACGGGCAAATTGAGTTTCTGAATGCCATCTGGAACGCTCTCATAGGCTGGCGAGGATTCGATATAGGGCCTTTGATATAATAGGCCCTCCTGATCTAACCGATCTCCAACTGCAGAAAGCAGGAGAGGAGATTTGCCAAAATACTGTGCCTTGATATAATCCTCTAATTCACTCCGTAACTGCCTGTGGATGGAATTTGCTCCGTTTGACATACAATCATTCCTCTGCAAATTGATAGCCAGTCTGCTCCAGTATGGCGTTCACCGCCCAAAATACCGGCTGGCTGAATACTCTTTCGAAGTTGCTGCGTACGTTGTAGAAAGAACTCGGCCAGCTATATAGCTTGACCCAATACAATTCTGCAGGCGGCAAAAGATATTGCAACCGCATCTTTACAATAGGGCCGTCTATGTGGTATTTAATTGCCGGTAAGCTGGATGAAACTGCCAGACAAGCATTAGAAACTGCACGATAAGAACTGCCACCATAAAGAGGGTCATTAGTCAACCATTGCGGAAGTTGGCTGCCAAGCATTTGGCCGTTTTCCATTTTGTATAAATAGTAAAGGTAACTGCCTCTGCCTGGTTGGCCGATTCTCGATATGGACGCTACTCCATTTTCTTGAGGAGTAGCTATCCAACGATAGAGAGGCGGTCGATAGGGGAGATATTCCATGTCTTCATTTGTGTGTAGTGGTTGCCAGTTTGCATGGGACAGCAGGTCGGTCCAAAAATCAGACAGAGTGTCTGGCTGAAGTCCAAACATTTCTTGCACAGAGGAATACACTTTTACCCCATCAAAAGTGCTCCCGTTTGGCAAATAGCTTCCTAAGCCGCTAATGCATTGTTGCCTGTCCAGCGGCATTCCCCGCTCAAACTGCAAATCACTTTGCTTAGAGATACAAGGGGATGACTGCAAAACCTCGTAAGGCGTATGATAAATGCAACCGGCTTTTAAGTATACATCATAAATTTCGTTACACAACTCTGCTTTGGCGGTTTCAAAGAGTGGACTGATTTCGGGATACAACGTTAGATAACTATCCAAAAGCACACGAATGCGTTGCTTGAAATGGGTAATGGAAACAGATTCGCGTTCTTCTGGTATCACTTCGTTTTCTTCCTGATGGTCAGATAGGCTTGCATAGGCCATGCGCCCCAGCAGACTGTAGACAATTCGGGCTTTCCAATTATCGTTATGCTCTGCTTCGCCACATTCAATATGAAGTTCGTTGGCAATCGTAGTTAGTAATCCCTGATATTTGTTCATTCGGTATCACCTAAAAAAGCTTGAAGAAGTTCTTTTGTGTCTTTTGAAAGCATATCCCGAATTTCATCCCAGAAGTTCCTGGCTTTGCCAATGACATACGCATAAGGGAATAAACTAAGCAAAACATCGTTATCAACATTGTTCCTGCCCAATAGGGTATGCATATTGGCAATGATTTGTCTCAGCCTGCCGTTGACTAATGAGTTCATAGGCAGCATTTTTGTATGAAGAAGGTGCTTTGAGGGGGTGGCACAGGAATAGTGCTGAAATCCCTCAGAAAAGCATCCGCCTACAAATTTTCTGGTTGCAGGCTTGTCCACAAAGAGTTCCGTTAGTATTGGCAGGAAGTAATTATAGAGACCTTTTGGTTCGATTAAAAGATCTTCTGCAAAAGGGTGGACTGCGATTACGAATTTTCCCTTCATTGTACACAGTTCGGCAATATGGCTGATCCATCCGGCATTAAGCACACCAACTGCAATAACAATGGGTCCGCTATCCGCAATGCATTCATCAATTGTATTAATAGAAAAAGTATGGTCACAACGCATTATTGATGCAGTTTTACCAAACATCGCGACTGAAAATGCATCTGCAATATCACGGCCATTGGGGCCAGCCAACAATAGAGGAGTCTGAGCAATATAGGCAGCATACAAATATGCTGCGACGCTGGAGGAGTAGTTTTTTGATACGCCGGCTTCCTTTAGCTCATCTTCGATGGTACATAACAATTCATCCCATGTTTCATGATGATCAAAATTGTCGGCTTGCAACATTTGCCCGGATTGAAATGTGTTCTGAGAAATGGGCAGTGCGGGTACGGATTGAGCGGCGATTTCGGGTTGGCTAAAGGCCATTTCACAAATGAAATCTGCTACATTTTTCTTGGCGGCATCAATTCGCTGAGCGACCTTATTCTCAACGTCGGATGCCAGCGTTTCTTTTTTCGAGATATCCGCAGTGAGCTTTTCCAAGCGACTTTGAATTTGCTCCTGTTGCTGAGTCAGCCGATTATACAGATCCTGCTGCTCCTTGGTAGCCTCGATTGCCCGAGAAAGATCTGCTTCGGCATCGTCAAGCTGCTTTTTGTGAGTTGCCTGCCACTGCTCCATAATCAAGGATTGGCATTTATCCAGTAGTGCTGGGCTGTGCTCCAATGCCAGCAAAAGAGTTTCGCTCTCAATGTCTTCTTGCCGCAGATAGGTTTCAGCACGTTCAATGAAATCATTTACATATGTTTCTGCTTCATTAAGGGGGCAATTGCAAATAAATGCTATTTCTTGATAAAAGTCATTTGCAGGGATTTCTTTCAACAGTTCTTGAAATTTTTGCGTGTCTTTCTTTGTGAACCACGATTTTAATCTTGACCACGGAACTCGTTTTAAAACAGACCGTTTAACAGCGTCCAATGGATCCATGATTGGGATTAATGCCTTTGGTGTTCCGACACTAACACGATAGTAGAACCAACCTTTATTGGTCTTCGTAATTTCCGATTCGGTGAATTCATACTGAGGTAGTACCATTATATCCTGCCTAAGTGTAGCACGCTCATTTTTGACGGAGAGGTCTTGAGCTTGGCAGAGCAGGCCGATGTATTTCTCATCACTGGAAAAAGCAAAGAGCGTTTTTCTACCTGCCTGAGTTCTCGTGATTCCTTGAAGTAATTCCTTCTTTAGATCATCTATAGTTCTGCAATCTGGCACCACAACAATTTCGATGGGTATTTGCCCTGCTTGAAATTCAGATATAATGTAGTCTGGCTTAGTTGCGTTATAATTTGGCTCGGTCTTCCAACTCCATACGCCTATAAAATTTTGTGGTTTGGAACGGTCCTTTGTAAATAGAACATTTCGATTTGGCGCATCCTCTTGCCATCGTGTGCGTATTTCTCCATCAATAATATCGGCTATTCTGAGCAACTCCAGGCTGCTCCCGTTTAATGCTCCAACGCAACATAACGACATATATGGATAAGAATTACCTATTGGACGCTGAGATGGCAAATCCGCATGACTAATCAAGTTTTGAAGATCAGCAAGTTCCCGCTCCTTTGCTTCATAAGATATCTGGGCAACCTGAAGTCCTTCTTGAAGTATCGCATTTTTAGCGTTCAAGTCTTCAACGTCACGAAGATGTGTCATCCGCTCAGTCTCTAATGTATTTTCCATGGATTTTAATTGCCCTTGAAGCTTTTCAATTTCTGCGACCATGGAATTGTCTTGGCTTAAAACAGTTCTGGCATCAGTTGCGTCTCCCTTTCTTGATTCCATTTCTCTCAAGGCAATCTGAAACAGTTCAACATACTCTTTTGTGTAAGTTTCGCCAACAAGTTTGAAATAGAGACTAATATGTTCACTGAAATAGCTTTCAGGCAACACGCGCAACAAAGCTGTATGGATATCATTCCCGGCATCTACAAGTGCAGAAATTTCCTTTTCAACTGAACTGAGTAGCATTTTAACGCAAAGGTTTAGGCAATCCGACAGAAAGGGAGAACTCCGATGGCTAACAGCAATGCTTTTGACTTTGTCGACAGAGATTGTCTCTGGTCTATAGCCAGGACAAATTTTGTGGAAATCCTTAGTGTGGTTTTTAAAAAACGCTCTAAAATATCTGATTGGTGTCAAATCACAAATGATTGTCAGTTCATCATCTGTTAGTTTTGAAATGTAGTCCAAGATTATCCCTCCTACTATCTCGCTGATAAACTATCTATAAAATGTTTAAATTCCTGGTAGGAAGACTCTGGTATATGGCCCTCCCGGATTCTCAGATAGAGCCACTGCTTAATTTGCGGATACAGATCCAGCTTTACGGCAACAGCCCCCCAAGAATGTGGCACTTGTATTGGATGCCCGGTGCCACTTTTTAATTTCTGTAGAAGTGGGCCTTCCTCTTGCGCGGATTGCAGTGCTTCCCGCTGGTACTGTATTGACCAAACATGGTCCAGTCCTTGCAGAATTTCTACTTTATAGCCAAACTGAAGTGAATCAATTTCACTCGGAATTCCTGCTTTCAGTCTTCGCTTTTCAAGGATTTGTCCAACTTTCTTTATGATAGCAATTCCGTCATATGGGGTATGTACGCGCATAATACCCTTGGAGGGTAACCTGTCCGCCACACCTGGCTGAATTACATGACCCGCAACATCTGTGACAGAAACAGAGGGGATCTTCGTAGTATAATTAAGCGGTTCCCGCCAAAAATAGATGTACTTCAGCATTTTAGTGCGGCCAGCAGAAATCAACTGCTGACGGTCATTACAAACGATGCGTTCAACCGTACCGTTCTCTACGGAATATCGGTACTGATGCGAAACCGATGGAAAACATTTTGTTTGGATTCCTTCTCCCTGCACATGAAACGTCATTTTGTGGCTATTGCAGTGGATTACATAGGGACTCCTAATATAGATAGGCCATATTGGCTGAATCTTAACTGGCCGATCTGTCAAGCGACAGTGAAGGTTCAAAAAGAATTTTGCGGAGTCATCATCCAAAGCATTTGCTATAACCGTATATATGTACCAAACCTTTCCATAAGAGGTTTTGGTAAAGAGTCGGGTTAGAGATATAGATTTGCAGGTGCGCACGATACAACCAGCTGTCAGTAGATAATAAGGTTTCCCTACTTGGACATCGGCATCATACGGAAGCTTCTTCCGTGAGGATATATCAAAGAGCGTTCCGGTTGAACTGATCCCCTGTACCCGCTTTGGCCAGCAAGAAAAGGCAAGGTGACTTTTGCAATCAAGTCCAATCAAATACTCTGCAGAAGGAATTCGGCCGACAGATACATAGGTGATTTCATTTTCGTGTAGTCGCTCTTTTAGACTGTAGGAAAAAATGGCTTTGGATTCTTGACTGAGGGTAATTTTAATCATTTGATCTTGCAAATTATTTAAAACAGGCAACGGGACACCCAATAGACCAAGTTCAAATTCAAAATCTGATTGCAGTAGAGTGATCCTAATAGGAAGGTCGTGTTCTCGTTCGTAATAATCTATGCTTTTGCTGGGGCCAAAGGTACGTTCGGGACAAGATTTGTCAGCATCCGGCGTATGGCCAAAGTGCCGAATCTGGTATCCCTGTTTGCTGAAATATACATATTGGTGGCAAAGCTCACACATAAATATTCCACTGATTGCGGACACTGTTTCTGGGAAGATTTTTGCTGCTTCAGTCACTGTAGTTCTTTCCCATCCATGTTTAGAAAACATGCAGACGTGTGTAAGCGAAGGCATTTGTCTATCTCCCCCTCGACGACTGTGTAGCATCATATTGCCATAATGCTATTGTAATTATTTTTTCTAAAAAGTGCAACATGGTTCGTGCGATTTTTACACATTATTGTGCATGCTTTGTTTTAATCCTTTATGTACTTCCCCGCCCTTACTCCGTACTGCGGAACTCATCTTGTGCTGCAACACTTCCTCCATGTGTGAATCATTGCACGCTGGACGTCTATAGCCACATCACCAATGAGATGCGCCGAGCTGCTGCGGCGAAAATTGATAAATGGATTGGCAAATGTCAACCGCAGGACGAGACTTCTCCAGAGAACGAAGGTTTACCCAGCCAAACGCCTGATATGTGCCCAGGGGTTGCTTTTGAGCCCTACAAGAGAAAGAAACGTAAGGCCGGAGCAGGCTGTCTGTCACAACTCAATGAGCGCCTCTGAATGGGGAAGTATGCGGTAATACCTTTTCCATCACACCATCGAAAGCAATATGGTTTAGAGAAACCGCCTGCAGGGATACATCCCTGCAGGCGGTCTTTTATTTCGCTGGATTTTTGTCCTTCGACTTTTTACGGTTCGGGAAATAATCCTCCATCCACTGCGTGTACTCTTCCACCGTAAGCTTTCCCGCCTCGCAATCATCCCGCAGGCGCATAGCTTCATACCGCCATTTTTTGAACTCGTCCTCCTTGACCTTCTTGCGGGCGGCATAGCGCCGGTAGAACAAGCCGTATACCCCCAGGGCAGGCCGGTCAGCGGCTTTTTTCTTGAAGTTTTCCTGCGCCGCCAGCTCCTGGCAGTTCCGTGTCTCGCCCTCCGCGATGCGGTCACAGTACCGGGGATTGAAATTTCCCTTCAGAATGAAATATCTCCCGCACCGCTGACACTTGCGGAACTGCACACCTGTTTCCAGCAGCTTGGTGAATTCCAGTTCCAGAATCTGATCCACCCGGCCAAACTCGTAACCGACCCGGAGATAGTGCGGGAAGGTAAGCGTCGCGGCCAGCTCTTCCGGTTCCGCGTGGTAACGCTCCGCAAACTCTCTCAGCCCATCTGTAACAGGGACTGGATTTGAAATGCGTTGGATCACTTCCTCCGTGGTCATCCCATAGGGCATGATCTGTCCCGTTCTGTAATGGCTGGTGAACTGCACCGTCTCTGCCCGCTCCATGGTGACCGGGTACCCATGCAGATCCCGGTACAGATAGAATCGCTCCGCTGGGTGCCGACTGCCAAGCAGGTCGGGATAGAAGGACTCGTCGAAACAGAATTCCAGCAGCTCCAGATATTCCTTCTGCAAATCGCGCAGATAGCCGTAGTAGCGCTTCAGGGCTTTGCTGTCTGTCTCGTCCGCAAATACGGGCGGACAGATCATGGTGTACAGGGATTGCTTCAGGATGTCCTTTATGAGCCGCAGGGTATCCTGATAGGCAAAGTAGCGGTCCACGATCTCCTGCGTCTGGTTGTAGACCTTCTCTGGTTTTGTGCCAGCAGGCGGTGAAGGAGAAGCCGCCCGATATTCTTTGCGCAGGGCCTCCCACATCATGGGATACCGCATTGCCTCCATCGTGGGTGTTCTAAAGTCTGCGTACACGAAATCCAGGATCCCTTCTCCGTACCGCATGACAATGTTCGCGCCGCTGAGTACGTTGTTCACCGGCATGGGCTCTTTCCGCCTGCCGTCCTGGTTGCGCAGCGGGTCGTCCATCAAGGCATTGGAAACGCGGTAGCGGTTGGCAAGCAGCGCCGCATCCGTTTGGTTCTGCGCCCATTCCTCCTGGCGCGTCTCCTCATCGTCATCCTCATCCTCATCCAGCGTCTGAAGCTCTTTCCCCAGCCGTTGGGCCGTCGCTTTTGTGTCCTCATCTATGACGCTGTCCATCCAGTCATCCTCGTTCCCATCATCCACCTGGATGTGAAACGTCCTGCGCTCCGGGTCGAAAGAGACAGTGTTGCTGAAGTAGTTAAGGAGGACGGCCCGGTTCCCCCGGCGGCAGAGCCGGTACTTCTGCGCCTCGGTAAGCGTGTACTCCGAATAGTCTTTTTCCTGCATCCTGTTCACCCTCTGTTTTAGAGAATCCAAATCGCCTTCAAAACGTACAACTCACATCACTTCAAAAAGAATTGTACAAATCTATTGCCAGGCTGTCAATGGTTTTGTAAAATCAGGAACGCAGAAAATTGATGAGGTAAAAATATTTTTGAAAAAAGGCTATAAAAATGCCGTCCCCGCTGCCTACACAGTGAGGGGAATTTTTGAAAGGGGCGAGACAAAATGAAAATGTCGAACTACAAAAGCTACGACGAGCTGCCGCTGTTCCTCAACGCGGAATTGGTGGCAAAGGTGCTGGGCGTGTCACCGTCCAGTGGTTACGAACTCATGCACGAGCCGGACTTCCCTGTACTCAAGGTCGGCAGCCGGATGGTGGTGCCGAAGGAAAAGTTCGTGGAGTGGGTGAGGTAGCACACGAAGGGGAGTGGGAACGATTGAAAGCACAGTGGAGTTATGATCTTGCCCAGAATTCCTTCCCTCTACCCCATGAAGCTTTCGAGCTCGGCCTGGAGCAGGGCGCACTGCTGGTGTATGTCTATCTGGTATATCACAAGAGTTTGAAACACAGCCCAGCCAAGTTGAGTTGCGCCATTGTCAGCAAAGCGGTTGGTCTGTGTGAGAAAACGGTGCGGCGGCATCTGCGCACGCTGGCAAACAGCGATTTCATCCGGATGGAGTGTGTAGGAAAAAGCTTCTCCTACACATTGTGTCCTATCCGAAACAACGTGAAGAAGCGCCGTGATGTGGATCTGTTCTCGACCCATGAAGGAGGTCTGTCTGCATGAAGCAGGAGTGGCTCACCGGCGAGGTGTTCAACGCCGTGTTCCCTCTGCCCAATGAGGTGTTCCGGCTTGGCCTCAAGGCTGGCGACCTGCTGGTGTACATCTACCTCCAGTATCAAAAAGGTGCGCGCAGTGGTCAGTG
>JAAVHT010000019.1 GCA_014799565.1 Clostridiales bacterium | reverse complement strand
TACCGGAAATCAGCGAACCTGTTATAACGCAAACTACCTATGGACGCAGAAAGACGGCGTGACACACGGTCACGCCGCCCTCTGCGGCAAATAGTTACTTGTCACTATTAAGCCTTGCAGTTACAGGGTTTCTTATGGTTGCGGGGGCAGGATTTGAACCTACGACCTTCGGGTTATGAGCTGCTGTCAGGGATGCTGACGGCGGCTTTTTAACGCTTTCGGGCCGTGTTTGCTCCAGGGTAAGATGCTTTCCGGCCCTGTTGTCTCCGTTGTCTCCGCCCGCTCTTTTCCTGTTCTGGGTCTAAATCTGGGTCGGCAAACGAATCTCTGCCCTATTCCGGCAGTACGCTCCGTCTCAGACTGGAATAGGCCAGCAGGATATAGACGGCGTAGATCAGGAAGAACAGCCCCAGGGCGACGCACGTGATGGCGGTGGGGCTGTTGGCCATCACCATAACGCCTGGTTCCGGCAGGTTGGCCAGATTCAGGATGAAGGGCACGCCAATCAGCACTGCTGGCACGGCGGGCATGGCGTAGTAAATGGCGAACTGGCTCCGGAGAGCTGCGGCCATGTCCCGGCGGTCCATGCCCAGCTTACGCAGCAGCTCGAACTGGCGGCGGTAGCGTTCCGCTTCGCTAAGCTGTTGGATGGTGAGGATGGTGGCGGCGGTCATAGTCAGAGCCAGGGCCAGAAAATACAGGGGGAACACAAGAAGGGCGGTCTGGGTGGCCACCTCCGCCTCTTCGTAAGCCTTGGTGGCAATGTCCCACCCGAGGCTGTTTTGATCCGCAAGTGCCGTCAAGTTGTAAAAGACCTGATTGGGCACCGGCCGGTTCGTCCGGGCAGCGCAGGCACAGTGGTGAACCTCCAGCCCTTCCACCACCTCATCCGGGACGATCAGGATATAACGGTTTCCGTTGCCATGCGTACTGAGCTGTAGGAAGTGCTCGGTGTGGACGCCGCCCGGGGTCAGCGTGGTATCCCCCAGGGTGAGGGGAACGTGGTAGTTTTTCATCGCCTCCTCCAGGTAAGCAATGCCGTGTATGAGATAGTGTCCTGGTTCCAGCACCACCGGGGGATAGCCAGCAATGGTGCGCAGGGCAGCGTAATCACTGTAGCGCAGAACAGCATCCCGTTCATAACCGAAGTGGTAAAAGTCGGTTTCCGCGTCCAGATAATCCATGACCTGGGTGTTTTCTGTCTGGTAAATGCGGTACAGCACCGGACTTTCGACAGAGACGCTCTGTCCGACATAGTCCAGATATTCGCCAAAATCCGGCTGTTCACCGTTGATGCCGATATACAGATCAAAGCAGGCGCTTTCTGCCGACCGCCCCTCAAAAATGCCCCGGAACACCAGCCCCGTCCCCTCGGAGATCAGGGTCGCGGTAAAAATCATGGAGATCGTGGCCATGAGCACGCCCATAGTGGCCAGCTTGGCGGTGAGGGTGCGGAACACCAGCAGGCTCTGCCCTTTGAATTTCCGGGCGGGCCGTTTGTCGAAGAAGGCGGGGACCCCAGAGGCGAAGCTGAGGAAAAAGCCGAACAGAAACACAATGACACAGCCCGCTCCGATCAGGCCCAGGATCCAGTCCGGCGTCATCATCAGGATGGTTCCCGCAATGCCCAGCAGGATGGACAGGACAAACAACACCCGGCGTTTTTTACTGGTCCGGACCACCATGCCCTCGTTCTGCCGGTCGAAGTAGATGAGGTCGTATATTTTCATTCGGCGGATGCTCTTGCGGCTTTTGCGCAGGGCGTTCAGATAAATGAGCGCGAAATAGGCCGCAGTTAGCCCCATCGCAGGCAGAGAAAGGCCAAAGGAGAACTGATACGCCATACCAAACAGGGCCAGCACAATGGCGCGCAGAGCCTGGTAGAGCAGTCCGCCCAACAGAACGCCCAGCGCCAGGGCACAGCCCCCGACCGCCAGGTTTTCCAGGAAAAACAGCCGGGCCACCTGCTTATTTTCCAAGCCGATAAGGATATAAGTGCCCAGCTCCCGGCTGCGGCGGGAGAGCATGAACCGGGTGGAGTAGGACACCAGCCAGCCGAATATGCACACCACCACAATGCTGGCCAGCGCGATCATGATGGGCAGTGTGGCCATTCCGCTGGACAGCTTCCTGATCTCCTGGGAAAACACCAGCCCGTTGAAGGCGTAGAGCAGGGCGGCGGCCATGACCACTGTAACAAAATAGATCAGATAATCCCTGGCCTGGCGCTTCGCGTTGCGCAGGGACAGTTCAAATAACGTCACTGACGTCACCCCCCAGCGCAGCCAGCACGTCCAAAATCTCGTGGTAGAATACGGAACGGTCCCGGTTCCCGCGGAGGAGTTCGTTGAAGATACGCCCGTCCTTGAGAAACAGCACCCGGCCCGCGTAGCTGGCGCTGTAGGCGTCGTGGGTGACCATCAAAATGGTGGCCCCCATGTCCCGGTTCATGGTGCTCATGATCTCCAGTAGGTTTTTGGATGCCTTGGAGTCCAGCGCCCCGGTGGGCTCGTCGGCCAGCAGGAGCGACTGCCCCGCCACCATGGCCCGGGCGCAGGCCGCCCGCTGCTTCTGGCCCCCGGACACTTGATACGGGAATTTAGGCAGGATGTCCGTAATGCCCAGCTTCTGGGCCACGCCAGCCACCTGACGCTGGACAGCCTGCGGGTCTGCGTGATTCAGGCTCAGCGCCAAGCCAATGTTTTCCTCAATGGTCAGAGTGTCCAGCAGGTTGAAGTCCTGGAACACGAAGCCCAGCCGCTCCCGGCGGAATTTCGCCAGCTCGCTCTCCCCCAGGGCGGCGATACTCACCCCGTCCAGCAGGATATCCCCGGCGCTCACCGTGTCGATGGTGGAAATGCAGTTGAGCAGGGTGGTCTTGCCGCTGCCCGACGCGCCCATGATGGCGATGAACTCTCCGGAGTTCACGTCAAAGCTCACCCGATCCAGGGCCTTGGTGACGTTGTTTTTGCTTCCGTAATATTTTTCGATGTTTTTGACCTGTAGCATAGCGCGGCCTCCTTTGCCAGTTACATTCAGGATACAGCAAACGCCGCGCCGCTGGTATCGAATTAATATTGATGTTCCTTACAGTTTTGTAAGGTTCTCTCTGGCCGGGAAGGTGAGGGTGACGCAGGTGCCCGCGCCCTCCTCCGAGGTGATTTGAAGGTCCAGCTCCAAAAACCCGGACAGCTTTTTGCACAGGTACAGCCCCATGCCGGTGGAGCCGCCCCGGGCTCGTCCGTTGCTGCCGGTGAAGCCCCGGTCGAACACCCGGGGCAGCTCGTGGCTCGGAATGCCGATTCCGTTGTCCCGGACCGTGAGCTGGATCTGCTTCCCCAGAGGTTTAGCGGTAATTTGGATGACAGGCTCCTCGCCCCGGTAACGGGCGGCGTTCTGCAAAAGCTGGCCCAGGATAAACACAGCCCATTTTTCGTCCGTGTAGACGGAGCAGTCCAAGCCCTCTGGCTCCACCCGGATGCCGCTTTGGATCAGCAGGGTTCGGTGGCCGTTGATGGCCTGGGTGACGATGCTCTCCAGATTTGCCTGCCGGATCACACAGTCCTGCTCCGGGCTCTCCGCCCTGGCATAGAAGAGGGCCCGCTCCGCGTGGGCTTCGACCTGGGCCAGCTCCCGCTCCAGCTTGCGGCGGGTGTCCGGCTCGATGGTTCGGCAGATTAGCCGGGCGGCGGTGATGGGGGTCTTGACCTCGTGAACCCAGCGCTCGACGTATTCCCGGTACTCCCGCTGGGCAGCCTGAGCGTCAGATACCGCGCCCACCATGGCCCGCCCCGCCCGACGGGTCAGGTCAAAAAGGCGGCGTTCATAGAGCCCTTTGGGGGGAGGCGCACACTCGGCGAACAGGTATTTCTGGTCCAGACCGGTCAGGACGGCTTCCAGCTCCTGGATGCAGGCACGCTGCCGGAAAAAATCGGACAACTGCACCGCGGTGAAAACCAGTGTCAGGGCCAGGAACAGGATAACCAGCACCCCCGGCTGTGTGCCGGTGGCGGTGAGAAAAAGCGCCGCGGCTGCGGCGCAGGTCAGCTGGAGCAGAATTCTGCCCAGCCGTTCGGATAAAAATTCTCCCAATGTCATAGCTGATACCCCATTCCCCGGCGGGTTTTGATGAATTCCGGCAGCCCAAGCTCCGCCAGCTTGGAGCGCAGGCGGGTCACATTGACGCTGAGGGTGTTGTCATCGATGTAAATCTGGCTGTCCCAAAGGGCGTCGATGAGGTCAGCCCGAGAGACAATTTCACTGGGGCGCGACATGAGATAGGCCAGGATTTTCAGCTCGTTGCGGGTGAGCTCCACCGATTTCCCGTTTGCCGAGGCTGTGCCCTGAGCCAGATGGAGGGTGAGACCGTTTGCTTCCAGTATATCCGGCTCTTCCACTCCGCCAGACCGGCGCAAAACAGCCCTGATCCGGGCCAGCAGCACAGGGATGTTATAGGGCTTGGTGACGTAGTCGTCGCCGCCGAGGCTCAGCGCCCGCAGTTCATCCACGGCAGAGTTCCGGCTGGTGACGAAGATAATGGGCGCCCGGACGGATTTCCGCAGCGCAGCACACAGGGAAAAACCATCCTGACAGGGGAGGTTCAGATCCAGCAGGATCAAATCCGGACCGAAATGGGAAACCTGGGCGGGCACGTCGGCAAAATCGGTAATGGCGGCAGCCTGGTAGTTTTCATTGACCAACAGCAAGGCCAGCTCCTCCCGGATCACGGGGTCGTCCTCAATTATCATCACTTTTTGCATTTCACCGATTCACCTCTGTATTATCTTAGCACAGAACAGCGGGGCCTGTCTACTGTCGGCAACAACGCACACCTTGAAAACGACCACAGAATCATGTATGCTAAAGGAAACCATGCCAAGGGAGGCCATTATATGCCCCACATCCTGATCGTCGAGGACGATACCGATATCAACAACTCCACTGCCGAATACCTGCGGCGGCAGGGCTGCGTATGCGCCCAGGCCTTTTCCGGAACGGAGGGGCGGCTGCTGTGGCAGGCAGACGGATTTGATTTGCTGCTGGTGGACCTGATGCTGCCGGGCCTGTCCGGCGGTGAGCTGATTGCGAGAGGTGCGCAAATCCAGTGCTGTGCCAATCATCGTGCTGTCGGCCAAAACGGAACTGTCCGATAAAGTGGAGCTGCTGAGCTCCGGCGCGGATGACTACCTGACCAAGCCCTATCAGCTGGAAGAGCTGTGGGCCAGAATCCTGGTACAGCTCCGCCACGCCAACGCCGCCCCCACAGGTGCACGGCTGTGCTACCGGGACTGGGTGCTGGATCTGGACGAGATGACCCTGACGGCGGCGGGCCGGCCGGTGAATCTCACCGCCCACGAGTTCAAAATCGTGGAGCTGCTGGCGGGCCGCCCTAAGCGGGTATTCACCAAGCAGCAGATCTACGAAGCGGTGTGGGAGCAGGACTACGCCGTGGAGGACAAGACCATCACGGTCCACATCAGCAACATCCGCTCCAAACTGCGCCCCAGCGGCACCGACGGCTACATCCAGACTGTGTGGGGTATCGGCTTCAAGCTGGCAGAAAACTAAACTTTGCACTTTTTTTACTTTTGCTTTGCGATGTTTGGGCACTGGCCTGTTAGACTGAGCCTGCAAACAAAAAGTACCAGGCACACCCGCCCCGCTCGGGGCAAGTATGCCTGGGGGAAACGAGGAGGCTTTTGCATGGCAGTGATACAGACAACGGGCCTGTCCAAGCGCTACAAGGACAAATGGGCCGTGGATCATCTGGATCTGCGGGTGGAACAGGGGGACATCTACGGCTTCATCGGCCAGAACGGCGCGGGCAAGTCCACCACCCTCAAGCTCCTGTGCGGGCTGGCCCAGCCCACCCAGGGTGAAGGACTGATTTTTGACCGTCCCGTCCATGACACGGTTGCCCGGCGGCGGGTAGGGGCCCTCATCGAGCAGCCGGGGCTCTACCCCGACTTGAGCGGGCGGGAAAACCTTCGGCTGTACGCCACATTGCTGGGACTGGACAGCCCGGAGAAGCAGGTGGAGGAAATTTTGCGGACCGTAGGTCTCTCCGCCGGGGAGAAAAAGCCGGTGAAGCACTACTCCATGGGCATGAAGCAGCGGCTGGGGGTGGGCATGGCCCTGCTGGGCGGGCCGGACCTGCTGCTGCTGGATGAGCCCATCAACGGCCTGGACCCGGAGGGTATCCGTGAGATGCGGGAGCTCCTGCTCCGGCTGAACCGGGAGCGGGGGCTGACCCTGCTCATCAGCTCCCACATCCTGGGGGAGCTGAGCAAGATCGCCACCCGGTACGGCATCATCCAGCAGGGGAAGATGGTGGAGCAGATCACCGCCGCTGAGCTGGAACAGAAATGCACCGATTACCTGCACCTGCGGGCCAACCAACCCCAGAAGGCCGCCGCCCTGCTGGAAAAGGAGTTCTGCCTTCTGCGCTGGGAGATGCGCCCGGAGGGGGAGATCCGCATTTACGAGACAGTGGACGCTAAAGCGGTGGGGCAGGTCCTCACCCAGGCGGGCATCGCGGTGGAGGAGATGGGCCTGCACCGGCAGGATTTGGAGAGCTATTTTCTGGAACGTATGGGAGGTGCAGATCATGTTTAATTTACTGCGTATGGACCTGCGGCGGCTGTTCAAAACCCGGAGCTTTTACATCGTGCTGGCCGTGACGGTGGGGTTCCTTGTCCTGATGGTGCTCATGATCGCGGCGATCACCAGCCCAGAGGTTGTGGATTCCATGAAAAACAGCGACAGCCAGCTGATTATTGTGGAGACGGACCAGGACAGCCAGGAGATGCGGGAGGAAATCAGCGCTATGACACGGCTGGATTTCATCTATGAGTGTCTGGGCAGCGACTTCCTGTTGGTTATGGCGGGCATCGGAGTGACATTATTTGTCCTTACTGATTTTTCCAGCGGATTTATCAAAAACATCTGCTCCGCCCGGCCCCGCCGCCGGGAGTACGTGTTGTCCAAGGTGCTGACGGCGGGTATCTACAGCGGGATTTTGGTGGCTGCGGCCATTCTGACCTCGGCTGTGTGCCCCATTCTGTTCGGACTCCAGCTGGGAAATAGTCCCATCACCCGGATTTTGCAGTACGCCTTCTGGCTGTGGCTGCCTTGCTGGGCCTTTGGCCTGCTGGGGCTGGGGTTGGTGCTGCTGACCCGCAGCTCTACCCTGGGCATCATTATGGCAATACTCTCCGGCGGTGGTGTGATGGCGGTGCTTTTGCAAAGCCTGTGTCAGCGGTTTGGATGGCCCGACGTGTCGCAGTATATGCTCAGCATGGTAGCGTCTTACCAGTGCGTGCCCATGCTGGGGGCGGAGCAGATGGTCATGATCCTGGCCTGCACCGCCGGATGAGGGCTGATCTACACCATTGGAAACCTGGTCGTAATGGAAAAACGGGACATTTAAGGAGGAATTGCCATGCTGTTGGCTCTGATTCTGGCCCTGATTGCCCTCGGGCTGGCCCTGCTGCGGCTGTGGGCCTATCGGAGCCAGCTGCTGGAAATGGCCCGGGTGCTGGAGGAGACCCCAGCCGAGAGCAACCTGCGTTTGACGGTGCAGATGTCTGGCGCGGCTCCCCGGCGGCTGTGCCGGGCGATCAACGACCGGCTGGAATCGGGACGGAAGCTCCGCCAGGAGACCCTGAGGGGCGAACAGGAGCTGAAATATACCATGGCCTGTATCTCCCACGATATCCGCACCCCTTTGGCCGGGGCCATGGGCTATTTACAACTGCTGGATGGGGAGCCGGAGCGCCGGGAGGAATACTTGGGCATCGTAAAAAAGCGGTTGTCGGAGCTGGAAACGCTGTTGGACGAGCTGTTCCTCTACACCCGGCTGCAGGGCGGCTCGTTGCCTCTGGAATGCGGGGAGAGAGAAGCCCTTCCCCCGCTGTGGGAGGCGCTGGCGGAGTTTTATCCGCAGCTGGAGGCGGCGGGCGTCCAGCCGGAGTTAAGCTTCGGCCGGGAGGACGTCCGGGTCTGGGCCAATCCCGAGGCCCTTGGGCGGGTGTACCGAAACCTGATCGCCAACGCCCTCCGCCACGGCGGCGAGGGGCTGGCCGTTTCCGTGGGGGATGGGGAGATATGCTTTTCCAATCCGCTGGGGCCCGGCCCGGAGCCGGACGCGGACCATCTCTTTGACCGCTTCTATCAAAGCAACCCCGCCCGGGGAAAGGGCGGGGCCGGGCTGGGGCTGGCCATCGTCCGGGAGCTGATGGAGCAGATGGGCGGCCAGGTGAGCGCTCAGGTAGTGGGAAACGAGCTGCAAATCAGGCTGGCGTTTTCCACACAGCTGGGCAACGACGGCTAAGCTGCACCAGAGGTCTTCTTACCGAGAATTTCGGAAAATGGTTTGGCACAGAACGGTGCCGCCCTCCATCTGGTAAAGGGGCCCCCCTCCAGGATTTGGGGAGGAAATAAATAAACAAGACGAATAACAACAAGAAAAAGGCCCTTTCACAAGAATAAGAACACTCTGAAAAAGTTCAAATTTTGAAAAGCAGCAAAGGAAAAATCTACCCCGCTGTAATCATAAAGACGCTCTCCGTCCAGAGGATAAAGTTCCCAAAATGTTTCGGAGAAATAAAAAGCAAGTCGATAATTTTTCCGGCAGGGTTGTCTCTGCCAATAGCCGTAGATTTCATCCTGAGCCATAGCCTGAAAACAAGAAGCCCCGTGTCGACCCTTTTGAGGCGGTTTGTGCCCATCCTGCGGGGCAGGTGGCATCCGTGCACCTCCAGAGGACTGAAACGCGATGTTAGGGCCTTTGTGCGCGATTGTCGCAGAGTGAAATTTCACCCTTGGAATTTTAGAAGGGCAGCACAAAAGCAGACACCGGGAGGCTGGGCAGGCCACCCAGTCTCCCGGCGGCGTTTTCCTGCCCTGACAGCGTCCGATTTTGCCTCATCCGGTTTCGGCAAAATGCCCAAGGCAAGGACAACGCAGAAGGTTTGAAGAAAAAGCAGGATAAAGGGCGGGCGTCACAAGTGACACCCGCCCGAGTCACGTCGCCCCGCAGTGCGGGGCGTTTCAAGGGCTCCCGGGCTTTGGAACATGGGCGTATGTAGGGGTCACATTCTGGCCTCGGGGCTCACTTTGGGGTCTGATATTGCGCAAATGGCTGTGGTTGGCCGCTTTCAGCGGGGGTCAGCGCGGGGGTAAGGGCAAAAATCATGGATTTGATGGAACAAAAAAAGTGAATGCTCCACTCAGTAAACACTACTCCCAAACAGGCAGAATTTTTGACCTGCCAGCACATAGGCCACCGCAAAAATTGGGGGACAGTAAACAATAAGAAAGCCATTAAGGTGTCCGGTGGATCTTACTTCGGACATCACAGATGGTTGTGCTTTGCCTTAAGCTCGCATGGCACAACGGGTTTGAAGATGCACTTACGTGGTGTAGGGGATCAGGGATGAAAATTGCTACTATAAGGGATTGAAAACAATTTGTATTGACTATGCAAGGACATCGGTGATATGATAATAAAAAGTATTATATTAGTTAGACAGTAGGAGGAGACAATGATGAAAACTCTTTCTGGAGCAGATTGTTTATTGCTAATGCTATACCTGGAACAGCAAGCCCCTGTTTTTGGTGCTGTACGGCTCACAAAGATGATGTTCATTTTTGAGAAAGAAATATCAAAACGGCTAAAAAATAGCGGGATTGACTATACCAATCCTCCGAATTTTTTTGCATATAATTATGGCCCTTTTTCTAAAGATGTTTACGAACAAGTTGAACTTTTCAGGGGTATTGGTTTTCTCAATGTAGAAGATATAAACGCAACTGAGGAAATGGCGGAAGTTGATGACTGGGAAGAAGCTCCATTCATTGATGAAATGGTTGCTCAAGAAAAGTCGCGTTTGAATAAAGATGGTAGATACTACAAATACACGCTAACACTGATGGGGAAAAGATATGTTGAAGCGAAAATTATTACGCTGTTAACGCAAGAGCAGATTGAATTTCTATCTGAGTTTAAAAAAAAGATTATTCAGTTGCCGCCTAAAGCGATTTTAAAATATGTGTATACAAATTATCCAGACTACACATCGAAGTCTGTAATTAAGGACGAGGTGCTCGGAGATGGCTAAGTACAGCTTTTCTGAAGCGGATATGCGCAGTGCATTTATAGCAGGTTACCAGAAAGTTGGTCGAGAACTGTGCGTGGAGGTTCCTGTATTTTGCCGTTCTGTAGATTTGGTAGCATATGACAAGAAAAAGCAAGAAATAACAGCTATTGAGTTTAAACTTGGTAATTGGAAACGTGCGGTTTTGCAGGCTATGCAAGTTGCGTGTTGCTTTGATTTTTTGGCTATTTGTATCCCACATCCTGCTACAACGAGAGGGAGAAATAGTGTGCTTTCTGGATGTAACGAGTATGGAATAGGAGTGTTTTTCTATAATTCAGAGCAGCATACATTTGAGGAGGCCCTAATGCCACAGCATATATCCGAGATTTGGGAAGTTCAAAAAAAGAGGGTGTTGGAGTATTTGGGAGGAATAGATAATGAGTGATGAATTGAGACTTTTGAGGTACAACACCGGCACTGATAAAAAAGTGTTTGTGAAGTTGAAAAACGAGTTTGATGCGGTTATCTTTAATGCAACAATTGTTGCGTACAGCGGTTCCTCAGTGGCAGACTTAGTTTCTGCTCATAAACGGCAATTTATTATTGATCCTCAGACTCATATTTTCCAACACGATATATCTGCCATACAAACGTTCCGAAAGAAAACAGGGACAGTAGAAATTAAAAAGTCTGTTGAGCAGTATTTGGCTACATTCCCGTCTGCACTCAAATCAATTATTTTGCAAGAAAGACGCCCTGTATTCCCCAATGACATAACCAGAAATATTGATGAACTGGCTAACTCAGTGTATCAGTTTGAGACTGCTTATGTCCAAGGGCACATCAAAAAGAAAGAGTATGATAAGTATTTAGATTTTGCAGGCATACGTCCCACACCGCGTCTTGCAATTGCACCATATTTTATGCTTAAGTCGTCATATTCCGAAGATGAAACTTCCGCCTGGATGCAGGTTAATCGGAAACTTATAGATAGTTTCGTACAGATTAATTCTGGGAATTTTGAGGTGGCTGCGCAACTTGTCCTTGAACAAAAAGTATTAACTAAAGCATCAATATACAATTTGATAAAAAGCACATATGATAATGCGGGTATAAGCTATATCTTTTTGTGGATCGATGAGTTCGATACTTTTGAAGCCAGTGGACCTATGAGACAAGCATTCTATCAATTACTGTCAACATTTAAAGAGCTTGGGATAAAGCCAATCATGGCGTATGGCGGATATGATTCCATACTGTTATGTAACAACCAAATTACAAACAGACTTTTTGGTGTGGCACAATCGGTTGGATATGGTGAATCAAGAGCCATTACACCTGTTGGTGGAGGGCTTCCGGTTAACAAGTATTATTTTGAACCGCTCCATAGACGGCTAAGATTTGAAGAAGCCTTTTATATCCTTCAGCATGCAGGATATTTTGACCCGGCAAAAAGCAAGAGGGCACATGCTCGAGATTATTATGCGCACATATGTAAATGTGCGCAATGCCGAGATATAATACAGGACGATATTGACAATTTTAATAGGTATAATGATTCTATCCCCTTTGTGGTTAGGGCTCGTTATGGCGATATTTCGCGCAATAGACCGACAAGTGAAGCGAGTTTAATTTCTGCGCTCCATTTTTCCTATTGCAAGGCAAAAGAATGGCATGATGTTATCAATATGGATTTGGACATCCTTGTAGCCAAGCTGATTGAAAATTACAAAAAATATGCGCCGAACCGAGTATCGAACATTGAGAATTGGTGTGAGATTTATGCGCATTAAACGGGTTATTATAACTGGTGCGGGTTTTTCTGCTCCAGCGAAATTGCCAATGCAAAATCAAATTATTGAAAGGATGCTGGAAAAAAACACACCAGATTTTTTGTCTGAGAATGAGCCAAGAGAAAGTTTGCGCTTTTTAAAAGCTTATATCCGAGTGGGACAATTCCTTTTGGATAGCTATGGAAGAAATAGGTATGATTCGATACGTAGTGAAATAGCAACAGTCGAAGGTGCGTTTGCTGCCAATCCTGTATTACAAAAATTATTAGTTGATTTTTCCAACGGCAAGATAGCAGTAGGGGCCGCGGCATTGGAACTTATTAACCGCAGGATTGTTGATAATGCGGCGTACTTTTCTGCGCTGAGCATGCTAAGGGAAAAAATCAGAAAGGCTCTTATTAGTGAGAAGATTAATGTGAACCTGGAAGATATTTTTACCTCGTTCGATAAAACCACACAATCCAGAGAATATTTGCAACATTATACCTATCAACAAATGGATGAGATTCGATATTCGATAACATGCTTATTTATCTATTATTTAGCAAAATATACATTAGAGCATAACTATGCCAATGAAGATTATCTAAAGTTTATTAGATATATCAAAACACGTGGTACGAAAGCACCGCTAACGCTCATTACTACTAATTGGGATACATTGTTGGAAAAATATTTGCAAACAGGCAATGTTAAGTATACATTTCCCATTAACGATCATCGCCTTTTTGATAATTTGCCCCCTGGTATAGGAAATGGCAGAAGAGTAGAATTAATCAAAATGCATGGTTCAATTGATTGGCTGAGATGCTTAGGTTGTGGAAGTTTGCAGATTTGCACAACTCAAGACGTTTCCGATTTCTTATTCAAAGACGAAGTAGAGCAGGTTTGTGCCAGATGTCATCGAAGTACAAAGGAATTCGGTATGCTTTTACAACCAGAGATAATAACACCGACGATGATAAAATCGTTTTCAAGCAAACTCTACAGAGAACTTTGGGATGCCGCTGAAACCAGTTTAAGGGATGCGACCCATATCATTTTTATTGGTTATTCGCTTCCAATAGCAGATTTCGAATTCCGGTATTTGTTACAGAAAAGTGTATCCGATACAGCGCAAATTGATGTTGTTTTGCACCACAATGATGATCCTGCCCAGGTGACAAGCACAGCGTTGAAGACATTATTACCAGAGAAAAGGTACCGAGATTTGTTTCCACGCAATAAAATTCAGTTCTTTTATGATGGATTTGGTAAGTACTTTAACTGAATTTATTGACGGCTAATGAACTTTTATGATATGGCTTAAACAAAGATATACATGTAATCATGGTGCGAAGAATACATAGTAGCTTTTTGTTGGGAGGAATCAAGCCAAACAGGTACGTTTTTATTGTCTGTGGCTAAATTTCTGGTCAGGCAAAAGGCAATAGTAGAGGTATGGGCAAATTAGTTGAAAAGTGAGACGTCGCAACAGATTGCGGAAGCTTTCCGAACAGGAATTCTGTAGCGTGAGTCGTATCTTGATAGAAACAAAAAACGATGCCCACAGAGCGCGAGTACCTTCGTTTACGATGATGCGCCAAATCACGAAATGCACCAGTGTCTACAAAGAGAAGGAGCGACAGCCCGGTGCAAAAAATATGTGTCTGAACTGATAACTCTTGCAGTTTCCCCTGGACATTCCTGGCAGGATGTGGTATGGTCTGTCGGTGCGAAAGGAGGCGGCGTCAGATGGCAAAGCGCAGGGCCAACGGAGAGGGGAATATTCGCAAGCGCAGCGATGGCCGCTGGGAGGGTCGGTACACAGCAGGTCGCGATCCAAACACAGGCAAGGCGATCTACAAAAATGTACTGGCGAGGACCCAGAAAGAGTGCAAGGAGAAGCTGAAGCAGGCTATCGAAGAAAACTCCAAAGTGGACATCATCAAAGCTGAGCAGTACACAGTCGGCCAGTGGATGGATGTATGGTTTGAAAACTGTGCCAAAATCAAGGTGCGGCCCTCGTCCCACAAGACCTACCGGGGCTACATCGACAACCACATCAAGCCAAACATCGGCAAGATCCCACTCAACAAATTATCCTCTCTGGATTTACAGAAGCTCTACAAAAAGCTGCTGAGCGGCGGCAGGGTGGAGCGAATCGAATCCAAAAATCAGCCAAAGGGCCTGAGCGCCAAAACGGTGCGGAACATCAACCAGGTGATCTCCTCTGCCATGGATTTTGCCATCGACCAGAAACTCATCGCCACAAATCCCACAGATGGTTGCGCCCTCCCGAAGCTGGAGCACCGGGAGATGAAGACCCTCTCGGTGGAACAGCTGGCATCCTTCCTGCACGAAGCGCAGGAGAGCGGCGTGTTCGAGATGTACTACATCGAATTGGCCACGGGCCTGCGCCGGGGTGAGCTGCTGGGGCTGAAGTGGGAGGACATTGATTTAGAGCAGGGGATCATCCACGTCCGGCGACAGATTGCCCGGATTGACGGTGAGATCGTGGAAGCTCCTCTGAAAACGAAAAATTCCTATCGGACACTGTCCATCGGGCAGGATGCGGTAGAGATCCTTAGGGAACAGCAGAGAAAGACTAATAGCGAGTATGTGTTTCCCTCTCCCACGGGCGGTCCCATCTCCCCGGACAGCGTGTTGAAAATGCTCCATCGGGTGCTGAAGCGGGCGGGACTGCCGGAAATCCGCTTCCACGATATGAGACACACGTTCGCCACAGTAGCGCTTCAAAACGGTGTGGACATCAAGACGGTGAGCGGAATGCTGGGCCACTACAGCGCAGGCTTCACGCTCGACACCTACGCCCATGTGACCACAGCGGCGCAGCGACAGGCAGCAAATACCATGAACAATATCCTATCCGATGCCGCTGGGAACTAACCGGACATTTCCCCGTATGGGTCAGCGCATGGGTCTTGTGAAAAATCAAAATTTTGACCGCGCAAAAAAGTGAGCAAAAGCAAAGAAAACCCTCTGATTTCACAGAAAATCAGAGGGTTTTTGGTTGCGGGGGCAGGATTTGAACCTACGACCTTCGGGTTATGAGCCCGATGAGCTACCAGACTGCTCCACCCCGCGATATAAAATTTTGGTGCCGGAGACCGGGGTCGAACCGGCACGGGATTGCTCCCACGGGATTTTAAGTCCCGGGCGTCTGCCAATTCCGCCACTCCGGCTTATCAAGGCTAGATTATGATAGCACGATTTTCTGCCCCTGTCAACCCCTATTTCCCGGCCCGGGCGGTTCTTTTTTTGTCGAATCCCACCCCTTGACGGTGGGCCCTAACTGTGCCAAACTATTGGCATACGGCATAAGGAGGCATTTGCCATGCACAATGAACTGACGAAGAAAGATATTGAACTCATGCGCCAGGAGCTGGAATACCGCCGCACCGTCCTGCGGCCCAAGCTCATCGAGGACGTGCAGACCGCCCGTGCTTTCGGCGATTTGAGCGAAAACTTTGAATACAAAGCCGCCAAGCGGGACAAAAACCGTAACGACAGCCGCTGCCGCTATCTGGAGAACATGATCAAGACGGCGGTGGTCATCTCCGACCAGTCCACAGAGGGCGCGGTGGGCCTGTACGACAAGGTCACCTTCTATGTGGAGGAGGACGATGAGACTGTCACCTGCCAGATCGTCACCACCGTGCGGCAGGACGCGCTGAAAAATCTCATCAGCAAGGAATCTCCGGTGGGCAAGGCGGTGCTGGGCCGCCGGGTTGGCGACCGGGTGACCGTACACGTCAANGACAGCTACAGCTACGATGTGGTCATCCNGGCCATCGAGCCGGGNGAGGATACCGGNGANGCTCCGCTTGTGGGCTTCTGAGCAGTTCCATGCCGCTGAACGCGGCCCAAACGCCCCTTAAGAGGTGCTGTTTTCACGGTTCTTTCACATTCGAATCCATCCGCCGATTCCGGGTGGACAGGGGAAAGCCCCGGAGCATGAGCTCCGGGGCCTTTGCCATGGACCGGTTTTGCCTTGAGGATCAGTCCTCGCCGAAGAACTCCTTGAGCACCTCTGCGCAGTTGAGCACAGGGTCGCTTTCCTTGCCGGTCAGCGCGGCCAACTCGGGCATCTCGATGCCTTTCCACGCGGCAAGCCGGGTGAGGATGATCCGTGCGTCAGCCACGGTCAACAGCTCGTCGAGCTGCAACCCGTCGTCGATCAGGCCGATGGACTGGGCCCAGGCGATGGCGGAAGCGTGCTCCTGGTCAGGAGCGTCAGCGGCGGCGGACGGGCCGCTCTTAGGCCGGCCCTCGTGCTGCCAGATATAGTCCACAAACTCAGCCCCTGTCATGGTGTCGTCGTCCAGCGGCTCGTCCGTGCCGTCGGCGGGAGCTGCGGATGCGGCCTTCTGGCCGTTTTTCAGGCTGCGGGCATATCCCGCGTCGGAGGAGTCCACTGTTCCGGAGTAGGAATTGCCGTCTGCGTCCTTCCAGCTGCCGCCGGTGACGGTGGCGCCGGTTCCGCCCTCTTCAGGAGCGCTGGTATTTGTCGGCTCATAGTCAAGCAAAAGGTCATAGCTTTTGTTGCCGGAGATGTCAGCGCTGCCTTCCACAGTGAGGGACGCGCCAGCCCCGACAGAGACGCCGCCTTCGCCGCCGGTGATTTTGCCGCCGCCGGCCCTCTATATCAGATAAGGACAAACCCGGAAGCCCTCTGCTGAAAAGGGCCTCCGGGTCTGCGTTTATTGGCTCGTTTTACTGGGGATTCTCCGTCAGCACCGCTACGCTGTACGAGGGCAGCGTGACCGTGCCGTCCTTCATGGTCACCTCGCCGCCGTCCACCGAGAGGTATCCCGCCACTTCCAGCTCGCCGTACCGGCTCATTTCCACCTGCTTCTCGTCCGTCTCCGAGACGTTATAGAGCATATAGATGGTCTTGCCGTCGTAGGTCTTGGAAATCGCGGCGATGTCCTGATCCTCGACCTCCTCCAGCCGGGCCACGGTGCCCCGCGCGATCTCCGGGTTCTGGTTGCGCAGCAGGATAGTGTCCTTGTAGAAGCTGTAAATCGAGTCCTTGGCCTTCATCTGCTCCTCGGCGCTGGCAAACTGGTTTTCCTGGGGCTCCATGTCCTGGGGGCCCTTTGTCATGCCCGCCGCGCCGGCGTCGGCGGACCAGAACATGGGCGCGCGCTTATTCTCGTCCCTGTCGCCGCTGCCAGTCATGCCGATCTCCTCACCGTAGTACACGAAGGCGCTGCCGCTCATGAGCACGTTCAGGGCCCCCGCCATCTTCACCTTCCGGGCGTCATAGGACATGTACCCCGCCGCCCGGTTCATGTCGTGGTTGACAAAGAAGGGGGCGTCGATAGCGTCCGCCCGGACCTCCCGGAGGGCGTTCTGCACCCGGACCAGCGCCTTGGCGTAGGCCTGTGCGCTGTTGTCCGCGCCGCTGTAGTTGATGGTCTTGGAGATGGTCCCGGTGGCGCCGGAAAACTCGAAGTCAAAGAAGCTGTCCACACCGCTGGCGTAATACTGGGCGTAGGTGGTCAGGCCGTCCCAGGCCTCGCCCACGATGTAGGCGTCGGGAGTCTTGCCTTTCACATGGGTGTTGACCCAGCTCAATACCTCCACGTTCTGGCCCGTGGAACCGCTGTAGAACTCCTTTACCGCGTCCAGGCGGAAACCGCCCACGCCCTTGCCCAGCCAGAAGTCCATGACGCTCTCCAGCTCCGCCCGGAGCGCCTGACTG
>JAAVHT010000018.1 GCA_014799565.1 Clostridiales bacterium | reverse complement strand
TATAGAAAAAGCTTTATTAGACATAAAAAAATCAAATCCAACACAAATTGAAAATCCTACTCTAACGGCGGATATTGCTTTTGATAAAAATGAATTCACTTTAGCTTTTATCAAAATTGCCTATGAGTATGCGTTTGTAAAGTTGGGTGTGGAATATCAAAATGACTGTTTAGGCATTTTGTTAAAGAGACTACTCTATTCTTTTATTGAAGGAAAGGGAGATGTGCAGCTTTTGAACAGCTTACCAATAGCTAATATATACCAGGTTCTTGATGATAGTCTAAGTCGAAACAATGTCAGCAAGGAGTTATATGGTCACTATTGCGCAAAATATTTTAATAAGTGTTTTGAACTCAAGTGGGTTCATGCCCATGTTCTAAGGATTATAAAATGTGGTGATGGATTAGCTACAGATATTGTTCTTTTCTGTCATCCTTTTTTTCACTACACCGTCCCGATCACCCTTACGGCGGAGTTATATAATTTCAATGAAGACGTTGACTATATAATTTGCTATAACAGTACTGCTTCAGATGGCGAAGAGGAAAGGCTAAAATCAGTTCTGAAAGAAAATGAAAGTTGCATATTTGGTTTTCCACCGATGATAGAATTATAATATATCACATTATAAAATCAAAACCACCCGTTCAACGGATGGTTTTGACCAAGTCCTATAAGAGCCTATCTCTTGTGGCAATCCCCTAAAGTGGATACTGACAGTACCGCCTGCTCGAATACCTTCAGCAGCAGCTGCTGCTGAGAGAATAACAAGACCTGAGTATAACAATATACTCAGGTCTTGTTTCATATGGGTATAGCCGCTGCCGTTACTGCCGCATCAGCGGCCCATGAAAAGCCGCAGAGTGCCGCAATGCGGCATACACTTCCTCATACAGACAGCCGGTCAGCCAGGCAGGCAGTAGAGTATGGCTCCTGATCAATATTTGTATTTGTCAATTGTTCAAGGCATGGATCCTTTAAATTACAAATCAAATATGAAGGATCATTTTTTACACAAGCACATGGGTAAACATCACCGCTCAATGTAACATAGAGCAAATTTTTCCCTGCCTGACAGCCGCATGAATCTTTAAGGGGACGGCAGGGAGCCAACTTCGGAATGCTGGAAAATGTGATCCTTGTTGGCAGCTCCGCTCTGCTTGAATGGATAGCGGTAACTGTCTGAAGATATTCCTGATCAGAAAGGCCAATCGTATCCCAGTAGTTTAAGGCGTTCCCATGTTGTATTAATTTCAGCAAACGTACTTCAGAAACGTTCAGCTCGCTTACAAAATTGGTGATGGCTCGAATACGATTGGAGTTAAATCGAGTCACGACTAAGTTTATCCTGGTATCAATTCCGACCGCGACCATGTTCTGGATGGCCTGTACAGTCTTTATAAACGAACCGGTTGTATTTGTCATGTAGTCATGCCACTTTTCTTCATTGCTATAAAGTGAAACATAACAGATTCGAAGTCCGGCTTGATATAATTGTGTCAAATAATCTAATCCCACAGGAACAAGGCCGCCGATGCTCTGAACAATTCCGGTTGTAAAAAGTGCCAGTTTGCACGTGGGGAACTGGGAAGTGATCTCTGAGCATAATGGCAAAAGATTTTGAAACAACAGAGGTTCTCCCCCTGTGAAATATATCTCACAAGGATCCACCGCTTTCACTAATCGCAGTACATCTTTTTGCTCATATTGTATGCTTTCTTTTTTGATTGCTTGAGAAGAGCAATGCCTGCAGGTCAAGATACAATTTGGCTCAAGTTCAAAATGCAGCTCAAAATTTGCCATAAATATCTCCTTATCAATGAGCAAAGTACGCTTTTATTTTCTCCCAGATTTCAGCCTCTAAAATATGCTCCTCCTTTTCTCCATCTACAATCAATACGTTTTCTACATCTTTTAGCTTCTCAAACGCTTCAAAATATTTTTCTCTGACAGAAACAAGACGTTCTCTGGTTTCAAATAATTCCGGATGAAAACGTGTTTTTGCAATTCTCTTCAGCGCGTTATCGGGATTTACATCAACAAATATCGTAACCGAAGGACGCAGTATTTCAGCGCTCTGGGAATTTGCGTCAATGACCCAGTCCATTGGCATATCAACGCTGTGATAGGCGTAGGAAGAAAAATAGTAGCGATCAGAAATCACAGAGGTGCCGTCCATGATCTTTGCGTAAATGCCGTTGGTCGGATTTAAAAGATGATCCAGACGATCCGCGACAAACAGGGCTGCTATCACTTTATTATCGCTCAGCACCCTCCCCGTCATAATCTGGTGGATCAGTGATCCTATGGGAGAATCTGTTGGTTCACAGGTGGTGTAGCATTTAATTCCCTCTCGCTGAAGCCGCTGTTTCAATAAGGTGATCTGGGTGCTCTTCCCGCTCCCATCGATTCCCTCAAATGCGATAAAGGCCCCTCTTTTATTTGTCGTCTTTTGCATATTTGGCAAACCTCTCATAATTCTTTCTGTTTTTTTCAAGGTAGGCTTGTTCAAGATCAAAGTCAAGCTGATAGGTCAGCTTCAAAAGATACGCAAATATATCAGCAATTTCTTCCTGAAGCTCCGCCTGCTTTTCACGCAGGGAACAGTCCCCGCGCCAGATCTTTTTTACCAGGTTTGAAGACTCTCCCACCTCCCCGGACAGAGCAAGGAGGGTAAAGCCCAGCATTGGGATATTATCCTGAGAAATCGTGGTATCCCACTGGAAATCACTCTCATGCCGTTCATCAAATTGTCTCTGGATATCTGATAATTCTTTTAAAGTCATGGTTTCTTCAGCCTTTCAAATCCTGCTATCAGCAAATCATACTGCTTTTTGATCTTCTTCTCAAGGGCATCCATATCTTTCGTCGGCTCAGAATGGCTTGCCCTGCGTTCTTTCAGCTCGTTCAGCATGGACAGAAGATCTTTTGTGTATGTACATACCTGGTCAAGCTTGGATATTAAAGCTTCCTTGCCGGCTGGCATACCATTTTTTACATTGACGATAGAGTTCAACAGGTTATCGATGCCCACCGTCTCAATCACTGTCTCTGTGCGCTGCCTCTTATCCTGGATTAAGTTTGTAACTTTTTCAATTTCGCCGGCGATAACGGTTGGATCATTGCTGTATCTCAAGCATGCAAGTGTTGCCGCTATTTCAGTACTCAACGTGTCAAGCTTCGCCTTGAGGAAGCAGCCGAATTGCTCTTTGATCTGAACACGAAACGCTGAAACTGCCACCTCAATATGCTGAAACGGATATTTTTCATGGATCTGTTGGGCAAGGAACAATATTTCACAGATATTGATCTTAAGGAAACGGCTCGGCTCCAGCGCCCGCAGATTCATTGTGATATGCAGCGTGGTCATATCCCGGTCAAAACCGACCTGAATGGATAGCAGCGAGGGAAGTAATGCGTCGGGAGCGGTCTGAGAAATATCTTTGCTGTTGACTGTCACTAAAACCGCCCGGCTGCTGGTTATTTTCTGTCTGATCTCCTGAATAATATAGTCGATTCCGGATGAATACTGTTCGGTAGAGAAATTCTTGCCGTGATTAAAATACAAAACTTTCTCATCCAGCTCGGAATCCTGCCACATTTCCGCCAGCTCGGCATAAGAATATTCCTGATCGAAGGTTTTAAGCTCTTTTTTTTCACCAAAATTTTCTGTAACATCGGAGCAAAATTGATCAAAGCGGGATTTGACATGGAGATAAACATGGTACAGCGTTGACTCAGCCCGCACCTTTTTCGTGAGCTCATCATATACCTTGGAAAAGGTTGTTCCGTAAAAGTAATTATTTTCCTTCGCTATAGGTATGGGAATTTTTTCAAATCCGTCAGATCCCGGATTCATTGCCAAATCCGCATGATACTGATAATTGGCCGCGGATATGGGGATTCCGCTGTTGCAGCAGATCAGATTGAACTGGGAATTTACATTTGGAAAATCTCTCACAAAAGCCGCCCCGACACCGATGATCGGGCACCCCTCAGTTCCAATACGGATCATGTACTGCCCATGGGTGTGTCCGTGAAAGACCGCTTTTATTGCGTATCGGTCGATCAACTCTATGAGCCTGGGCACCTGACGGATGGAGGACTGATCTCTTTCATCCATGCTCATAAGGGTATGGTGCAATATAAAGTACTTGGTTGAGTCTGCGGTGAGAGATTTTAATACTTCTTCCAAATGATCATAATCAATTTCGCCGTGGCTGAAATCTGACGGGGGACATGAATTGATAAAAATAAGATCTACATTTTCAGAGTCGAGATGCCGGGGGTATGTTTTATCAATGTCAGTTGATGCAATCACTTGAGAAAACCGATTCACAGCATCTATATGTGTTGTATCATGGTTGCCAACACAAAGACCGACTTTAAATTTATATATTTTCTTCAAAGGGTCAATGACCATTGACATAAGAGCATTTTTGGCTTCCTCGTAGCGGGATTCTACTTCGGCATTTGTCAGAGGCCGCGTTCCCGTTGAGGTTCCGTCCGAAACCGGTTTGCTGTCGATGTAGTCGCCGCAGGCGCAAAAGACAACCTCTGAACCCGGCGGGATCTCAGCTTGGATTCTTTCTGTCATCTTTTTCAGGATATCGCTTTCCGATTCCGCACCGAGAGGGGATCCTCCGAAATGAAAATCGGCCATTTGGACTATATAAAACATTTCCGAACCTCTCTTTCTAAATCTATCGTCGGTAATCGGTGATTACGGCTCTCTCAGTAACGTACCCAGCATATGCGACAAACTTTTACTAGGACGCCGCGCGTTCCCTTCCCAAATGCAGGAGTAACCAAAATCTTTGATTTTGAGCCTTTGGCAATACCAATGCGCTGTTTTTGCTGATAATTTCTTTTTAATTTTTTAAGTATATCAGATTTACAGCAAAAACGCAACGGCTTAATTGAAGCAGTGAAAATCGATCTTCAGTAAAGATATCCTAAATATTCAAATTGCGTTATAATGAAGTTTTAAATTGTAACATTTTTTCCCAAAAAAGAAAGAAACCTGCCTTTTGAATCAATCAAAAGACAGGTTTCTTTGGTTGGATCAAAGTGAAAAAATCGCTTTTTGCAGACCGGAGAACATGGGATCCCTATGAAGCCGNTTTTTGGCTTTGTGGGGAGATGAGGGCGGCGGGCGGGAAACGAGCCAACCANGCCNCTCTATCCNTGNACCCTGNGAATCTGTCTGGGTCAGAATTGCAANCTTCCCTGGGCGANNCATCTGCCGCTCTTCCGGTCAAAGAGGAGTACGCCGTNCCCGGACACGTCCACGTGNACCTTGGAGCCGATGGTGAACAGGGTGCTGCCGAACACTACGCCGGTGAGCAGGAAGTCCCCGATGCGCACCTTGATGGTGGACTCCATGCCGGTGGGCATGGCGCCGTAGATCTCGCCCTCCANNGCGCCGCCCTCCACAATGTCCATAAANTCGGGCCGCACGCCCAGCACCAGATCCTCGTTGGTGAGNACCGGNTCCTCCTGGAGGGAGAAGTCCTCTTCCTCCACCTTATCAATGTGGTAGCGGAAGGTCTCGTCCTTGTTNGCCTTCTCCACAAANCCCTTTTCCGCCGCCTTNTTCTTGTGNATCTTCNGCGGCCTGGGCCTCCTGGGCGTCNCGATCCTTNANCCAGCCGGNCAGATCCAGGGCCTGAGAAGGCTTGAACACGGCTTTTTTGCCNCCCAGGATGGTCAGCTCCACCCCGCCGTCGGGGCGCTGGCTGCCCTTGCCCTCNATGAAGTTGATGGAGGGNTTGCCCACNAAGTCGGCCACAAACAGGTTGTTGGGCCGGTTGTAGACGGTGAGGGGNGCGTCGTACTGCTGGAGCACGCCGTTGTTGATGAGGCAGATCTGGGTGGCCAGGGTCATGGCCTCCATCTGGTCATGGGTGACGTAGACGAAGGTGGAGCCCGTCTCCACGTGGAGNCGNTGAAGCTCGTAGCGCATNTCCAGGCGNAGCTTGGCGTCCAGNTTNCTGAGCGGCTCGTCCATGAACAGCACGGAGGGCTCCGGGGCCAGGGTGCGGGCGATGGCCACGCGCTGCTGCTGNCCGCCGGACAGCTCGGCGGGNTANCGNTCCATGAACATACCGATNTTCACGATGCGGGACACCCGGCGNACNGACAGGTCGATCTCCTCCTTCGTCAGCTTCCGGGTCTCCATCACCACCTGNCCGTTCTGAACCACCTGGAACTCGTCGTTCAGNGTCTGGGCCTTGCGGGCGGCGTCCACNTTGGCCTGAAGGGCGGCGATCTCNCNGGACATATCCTTCTTGCCGTCCTCCAGNTGGTAGCCGTACAGCTTCTTGGCGGTGTACNGGGAGATGGTAAAGGCGTCGATCAGCTTGATATACGCNTTTTTCTCGTCNANCTTGCCCTTNTTNTCCCGGCACTCCTCCACCACCTTGGCCACCTCGGCNGGGTTCTTCAAAATCTCCGCCAGNCGGGCGGCGTTCTTGGCCTCGAAGTCGGTNTTGGGCATGGGCTCCTTGATGTTGGACAGGCCGAAGGCGATGTTCTGGTACACCGTCATGTTGGGCCACAGGGCGTAGTTCTGGAACAGGAAGCCCACTTTCCGCTTNTTGGCGGGGACGTTGATGCCCAGGGCGCTGTCGAACACNACCNTGTCGCCGATGGTGATGCGGCCGCTGGTGGGGGTCTCCAGCCCGGCGATCATGCGCAGGGTGGTGGTCTTGCCGCANCCGGAGGGGCCCAGCAGGGTGACAAAGGCGTTGTCCTCAATGACCAAGTCCAGGTCGTCTACGGCGTAGAACTTGTTCCATCGCTTGGTGATATGCTCTAATCTGATTTCAGGCATGGTTTAACCTCCTATTCCCTTGTCCAGGCTGGCGCCGGTNACCTTGTTGACCANGGNGTTGCANACNAGNATGGTGACGATCANGATCAGGTTGATGCCGCTGGAGAAGGCNTACAGGCCCATCTCNTCNAANTANTCCANNGTNGTGGACAGGATGAAGCCCTGGGTACACAGCAGCAGGAACAGCGACAGCTCCCGCAGGCAGGTCATGAAGGGCAGCAGATAGCCGCTGATGATGGACGACTTCTGGATGGGGATGATGATGCGGGTCATNCGCTTGATCCAGGGGATGTCCTGGATGATGGCCGCCTCCTCGATCTCGCCGGACAGCTGGAGCATGGAGTTCAGCGAGCTGCGGCTGGCAAAGGGGATGTACTTCACTGTGCCCGCGATGATGAGCAGGGTGTAGGTGTTGAACAGGTTGACGTACTGGTTGGAGAACAGGATGAAGAAAGCCACGCCAACGGCGATGGACGGCATGAGGTAGGGCAGGAACGCCATGCTGTTAACGTAATTGGCCCATTTACTTCGTCGGTTTTTGGCCACGGCGTAGCCGATGAGGGTGCCGATGGTGCCCGCCAGCAGGGCGCAGGTCACGCTGACCAGCATGGTGCCCCGGAAGGCCCGCCAGATGGTATCGTTGTGGAGGATACCCTGCTGGCCGTACATCCCGTTTTCCGACACGTTCTCGTCGGTGACCCACCACTTGGTGGTCAGATTGCTGGTATCCCCGGTGTATAGGAAGGAGTAGTCGCCGGGGTTGGGCAGGAAGGTCTCAAAGGCGAAGGACACGATGGGGAAGATGCTGGTGAAGAAGGTGATGATGACCAGCACCAGGGCGATGACGTACTTGCCCACCTTGCCCAGGTTGATCTTGGAGATCTGGCCGGACTTGCCGGTGACAGTGGTATAGCTCTTCCGGCTGGTGAGGCTGATCTGGTTGAGGAACATGATGGCCACGCCGAACACCATCATGATGATGGCCAGGATGCTGGCCTCGCCGGTGTACTTGGAGTTCAGGGAGACGTACTTGGTGGACAGGGTGGTCAGATTCAGATAGTGGGGCACCGGGTAGGAACCCATGGAGCTGCCGAACACCAGCAGGATGGTGGACAAAATGGCGGGCTTTACCATGGGCAGAGTGATCTTGAACATGGTTTTCCACTTGGGCGTGTCCAGGATGGTGGCGGCCTCCTCCAGATTGGCGTCCATATTGCGGAAAATGCCGCCGATCAGGATGTACGCGAAGGGGGCGTAGTGCAGTCCCAGCACCACCACGCTGGGGAACAGCCCCTTACACCACCACAGGGGCATTTTGATGCCGAACATGGCGGCCAGCAGGCCGTTGGAGCCGCCGGTGACGGCGTTGGAGTTGAACATATTCTGCCACACCACTGCCAGCGTCCACTGGGGCATGATGTAGGGGAAGATGAAGATGGAGCTGAGATACTTCCGCCATGCCAGGTTGGTGCGGGTGACCAAAAAGGCGAACACGCCGCCGAACAGGATGGCCACCACNCAGGTGCCCACCGCCAGCCACACGGTATTCAGCAGCGGCGTCCAAAGGTTGGTCTTGGCCAGCTTGCTGGTGAACAGGTCGATGTAGTTCACCGTGGTGTAGCCCGACGNCTGGCCGGTGAGGTGGGCGTCGATGGTGCCGGGGTGGATCTTGAAGGTGTCCTCCACGATNGCGACGATNGGGGCCACNGTGCTGAAGGTGAGCACAATGCCCATCAGCAGNAGNATGACATTNTGGGGCTTGGAGAAGTAGGTCTTGACCTTGTTGAGCAGGATGGTNGCGCGGCTTGCCTGGAGGGTGGTTGACTGATCCATGAGATCACTCCTTTATGACCGGGATGGCACGCGCCCCCGGCCCCGCCGATCGGGGCGGCCGGGGGCGCGTGTNATGCGCTAATCGTTCAAATGGTTNCGCGGTTCAGNGGCCCGCAATGGGATCAGCCGGCGTACTTGGTCAGCATCTCGACCCAGCTGCCCACGGTGAAGGACACGTCGGCGCAGTACTCGGGATCCTCCAGCACCAGCTTGCCGGTGGTGGTCCACCAGTCGTAGCCGCGGTCGTTCTTGGCCTCGAACTCCACAGTGNTGCCGTCCTCAGCCATGCCGCCCTTGGAGTGGCCGTACTGGGCCTCGGTGCCCTCAGCCACGGTGGGGTTGGAGGAGTAGCCGCCCATGTCCTTGCCCCAGGCNGAGAAGCCGTCNACGGTCTCGGTCATGTAGGCGATNAAGGCNCAGGCAGTCCAGGGCAGGGGGCTGTTGTCGGTGACGAACAGGTAGTGGCAGTAGCCGTAGCCGCCGATGCCGGTGTAGCCGTNGTCATAGGCCGCCACGTTGATGTTGTTCACGGAGACGGAGCTGGACTCCTCCACNGAGCGGAGCTTGGAGTACACCAGCAGGCCGAACTGGTCGGTGGCGGACTTGTCNACCAGGGTGTTGCAGATGGGGCCGTCGTCGGTCTGGGCGTTGTAGNNCTCNACCCACAGCTTGATCCANGCCAGGGCGTAAGCGCCGTNGGCGCCCAGGCCCAGNTCNTCNGCCTCGGACTTCATCTCGTTGATGGTGGGCTGGAAGTAAGCCTGCTCNTCGGCGCTCAGCGCGTCAAAGGCGTCCTTCAGCCAGCCGGCGTAGGTGTCCTCGGTGAGCATATACAGGAAGTTCTTGCCNACGATCTCGGAGTCGATGTCCATGTACAGGCCGTGCTCGCCCTCNGCCACGAAGTCCCAGCAGTTGTCNTAGNTCTTGGAGCCGGTGTTGTTGTACATGAAGACCTTGTTCAGGGTCTGGAGGGCCAGGTAGCCGTNATAGCTGTCGGCNGTGACGTTGTTGGCCTCGGCCCACTCCTTGGGGATGAAGGTGTCCAGGATGCCGGTCTGCACCATCTTGGACTCGATCTGGTTGCCGTCCTGGATGAGGGTCATGGCGAAGGTGCCCTCGGGCTTCAGGGAGTCGGCGGTGAGCTGGTCGAAGATCTTGTTGTTCTTGGGCTGCTGCCAGTCAAACTCCATGTTGTAGCTGGAGTCNATGGACTGCAGATACTCGATGAACAGGGGCAGGGCNGACTTGCCGCGGCTGGAGTTGCCCACGCCNAAGAAGGTCTTGCCGTTGGACTCCTCGATGGCNTTCTTGGCCAGCTCCTCNAGGGTCATGCCTTCGGCTTCCTTGATGATCTTCTGCACGTCGCTCAGGTTGGCGTCGTCGGGCTNNGCNGGCTCNGGATTGTTGTCCGCCGGGGTGCTGNCNNCNGGATCCTTGTCGTCAGCGGGCGGGTTAGAGNNGGCGGCGGGNNNGCCGCCGCAGGCAGCCANGGCCAGCANCATNGCGGCCGCCAAAAGCAGAGAGANNAACTTCTTCATTTTCATTTTCGTTCCTCCTTCGTCATTCCTGACAAATTCGGTGGNGCTATCCCATAACTCCACCGTCAATTTCATTATAAGCTGGGTTGAGAAAAATGAACAGGGGACAAAACTGCGTTTTCTTGGGAATTTCTGCGGAANTTGTGAAAAATTGATGAAACNATTTTGACATCTGTGATATAATATCAGCAAATTGCAGCATGGGGTGCGGCGGGCAGGCCNTACAGCGNNCCGCNNCTNNGGTATGAAAGCGGCGCGAAGCCGGACTGCNNATTTTGGGGGTGTCACAGTGAAGCGAAGTATTNTGTCTGCTGTTTTGGCNNTGGCNCTNCTGCTGAGNCTGGCCGCCTGCGCNGCCGGGCCGGAGCCGTCCGCCCCGGATTANGCCCCGGACGANGCCCACCGGCTGGTGGTATACACCTCCCACAANGAGGAGGTGTGGCGGCCCATCGTCAAGGAATTTGAGGAGCGCACCGGCATCTGGGTGGACGTGGTGTACGGGGCCACCAGCGAGCTNTTGGAGCGCATCGCCCANGAGGACAAGGCCCCGGCGGCGGATGTGATGTTTGGCGGCGGCATAGAGAGCCTGGANACCTACCGGGACTGCTTNNCCCCCTACACCTGCGCCGGNGCGGAGCATATTTTNNCGCGNTTNCGCTCCCCGGANGANTTGTGGACGCCNTTTTCCGCCCTGCCGGTGGTGCTGNTCTACAACACCAAGCTGGTNTCNCCNGGGCAGGTCAGCGGCTGGGCCGACCTGCTGGANCCCGCCCTNCGGGGGCGGATCGCNTTCCCCGANCCGGCGGCNTCCGGCTNGTCCTTCACNGCCCTGGTCACCATGNTCAACGCCCTGGGCGGGGATCGGGAGGCGGCCATCCGGGCCTTCGCTGAGAACCTGGGCGGAGTGCAGCTGGATTCCTCCGGCGAGGTACTCACCGCCGTGGCCGACGGCTCCGCCCTGGCCGGGGTCACCCTGGAGGAGACTGCCCTCAAGCGCATCGCCGACGGGATGAACATTGCCATGGTCTACCCGGGGGACGGGCTGAGCTGCGTTCCCGATGGCAGCGCCGTGGTAAAGGGAGCGCCCCATGAGGAGAACGCAAAGCTTTTCCTGGACTTCACTGTCAGCCGAGAGGTGCAGGAGCTGCTGGTGGGACAGTTCTGCCGCCGCCCCGTCCGGGACGACGTGGAATCCCTGGCCGATCTGCCCACTCTGGATGAGCTGCCCGTGGCGGGCTACGACCTGAACCAGGCCGTCCGAGACCGGGACGCGATCCTCATGACCTGGGCATTCTACTTCGGGGAGGACACGCCATGAAAAAACGGTTGACCGCCTCCTTTCGGACGCGGCTGTTTGGGGCGCTTCTGGCGGCGGCCCTGGTGCCGCTGCTGATCTGCTCAGCGATGCTGCTGCAAATCTTCCGTCTGCGCATGACCGACACTGCCGAGGAGCAGGCCCGGGATCACCTGAGCCACGCCCTGCGGGCCCTGGACGAGGAATACGCCGGCTTTTCCACCGCCGTGGATGCCCTTCAAAAGGATCCGCTGGTGTTGGGCGCGCTGACGGATGGTGGAGTGGAGGACACCCGGGTGAACGCCCAGCTTTTCGCCGCCGCCGGAGCCGCCCGGAATCACGCCCGATTTGATCTGTATGACAGGGAGGGTAACTGGCGCTATTCCACCCGGAACGCCCCGGCAGAGCGGCGGCTTTCCCTCAATTGGGGAGTGCTGTACCAGGCGGAGGAGCGGGACGCGCTGACCTTTACCGCCGCCGGAGATCCCACCGACACCGGTTCCCCTCTGCTGATGGGGGCGGCGGTTCTCACGGATCAGAACGGAGACCGGGCGGGCTATGTGGTGATCAGCCTGTACCAGTCTGACCTGCGCCAGCTGCTGGAGGGCGTTTACGGCGCCCAGGGCACGCTGATCCTGCTCAGCGACTACTGGAGGCCGGTGTACTGCGCTCAGCCCTCCCTGGCCGTTTCCCTGTCGGCGGAGCTGCGCGGCCGCCTGCTGTCCGGCCAGGGGCTGGAGGGCTTTTCCGACGACTTCCTCTATAGCGTGGAGCGCCACGCCCCCATGGGACTGTATCTCGTTCTCCAGCGGCCCCAGGTGTTCAACCGGGAAACCATGGGCCTGCTGTATACCGTCAGCGCCTCCAGCGCCCTGATCTGCGTCGTCATTTCGGTGCTTATGAGTCTGTCCCTCAGCAGCCAGATGTTCCGGCCCATCGCCCAGTTTCAGGGAGCCATCCGGGAGGTGGAGCGGGATAACCTGGATGTGCAGGTGACCCAGTACCGGGACGACGAACTGGGAGAGCTGGCCCAGCGGTTCAACGACATGGTGGCCGCCCTCAAGCGCAACCGGGAGCTGCTGGTGGAGAACCAGCGGGAGCTGAACGAGGCCCAAATCCGAATGCTCCAGGCCCAGCTCAATCCCCATTTTCTGTGCAACACCCTGGACACCATGAAGTGGATCAGCAAGATCAACAAGGTGCCCCAGGTGGCGCTGATGTCCACCGACCTGGCGGACATCCTGCGCTTTTGCATCTCCCCGGAGGAATTCGTCCCTCTGGGGCGGGAGGCGGAGATTTTGATGCGCTACATTGAGATCCAGCGCATTCGGCTGTCCGATTCCTTTGCCTTCACCCTATCCCTGCCCGAGTCGCTGAGGGACTGTCTGGTGCCCAAGATGATCCTCCAGCCCATTGTGGAAAACGCCATCCTCCACGGGGTGGACGGGGTGGAAAACGGCACGGTGGAGGTGGATGTGATAGAGGCAGGCGATGGTATGCTGTGTCTCACCGTCACCGACAACGGGGCGGGCTTTCCTCCTGATATGCTGGGCCCCTTCCGGCAGACGGATCGCGCGAAGGGACATTTGGGGCTTTACAACGTGGACACCATCCTGTTAAAGTATTATGGTGAGGGCTGCGGCCTGACCCTGGAGAGTAAAACAGACGGCAAAGGGGCTATGGTGACGGCCACTCTGCCTATTCGCCGGAAGGAGGGATCGGAATGCTGAAGGTCTTAGTTGTCGAGGACGAGGAATTGATCCGAAAAGGCATCGTGCTGGCGGTGGACTGGGCCGCCCTGGACTGCGTCGTCGTGGGGGAGGCGTCCAACGGCGAGGAGGCGCTGGACGCCGTGGAACGGTATGATCCCACCCTCATCATCACCGATCTGAAAATGCCCAGGATGGATGGGCTGGAGATGATCCGCCGCCTGCGGGAGCGGGGGTGCACCGCCTACGTCATCATCCTCACCGCTTATGACAGTTTTGAATACGCCCAGTCCGCTCTGCGGCTTGGAGCGGTGGATTTTCTGCTCAAGCCTTTTCACGACGGGGATCTGGAGCGGGCGGTGACCAATCTGCGCCGCCGTCTCGGGCCTTCCTCCGGGGCGGAGGGCGGATCCGCCCCGCCCATCCTGGGCCTGAAAAAGGGAAACAAGAGCAAGTACGTGCTGGAGGCCATGGACTACATCGGCGCCCACTACAACGACCCGGGCATCTCCGTAGGCGCTATCGCCCAGCATCTGGGCCTCAGCGAGGGTCATCTCAGCCATCTGTTCAAAAAAGAGACGGACTACACCCTGCTCAACTACCTCACCCGGTACCGCATCCACAAAGCCATGGAGCTGCTGCGGGACTGTCGGGCCAAGGTCTATGAGGTGGCGGAGCAGGTGGGCTACAAGGACATCACCTACTTTTCCGCCACGTTCAAGAAGGTGGTGGGGATGTCCCCATCGGAATACCAGGACACCAGCAGATGAAAGAAAGGCCGCGGTGATTTTTGTCACCGCGGCCTTTCCTATAGTTGAAGATTCCGCGCCGTCCTCAGCGGCGCACAAAGCGGATCTGGCAGATGTCGTCTCCCCGGGCGATGGTGGCGGGCAGATCCAGCTCACAGCCGAAGCTCTCCGCGATGCCCCGGTCGCCGCACATGGCGTGGTCACACAGCATTCGGATCTCCTCGTCGGAGCAGCCCTGCTTCTGCCACGCTTTCACCAGGGGGCAGTAGTGGAAGTCGATGTCCAGGTGGTCGTCATCACAGCGCTTGATGTCCATCTCGAACACCCACTGGGCGAATTTGGAGAACAGCGTCTTTTTCAGCCCCTTGAGGGACGGCCCGCCCCCGGCCTTCTTGCGCAGCAGTCCGCCCTGATATAATCCACAGCGGCGGATGGCTGCGGGGGCGTAGTCCTCTGCGTTCAAGCCCTTTTTGGCGGCCTCGTCGCACAGCAAATACATCCACAGCGCCCGGTGCTCCAGCTGCTCCCGGATGGCCACGATCAGCGGATTTTTGATTTTCGGCTCGTTTTTTACCTTACTCATAGAGTTCTCCCTCTCTGAAATAATTTGTGCTGTATTCCCACTCCGAAGGGGATGAAATGAAATTTTTCATCGGTAATTGCGCAGGAAATCTGTGTAGAACGCCACCGCGTCGGCAATGGCATCCAGGTCGATGTTCTCGTTTTCCGAGTGGACGGAGCCCAGCTGCTGGGCCGACAGCCGGATAGGCGCAAAGCGCAGCACGCAGGGGCAGATGTCGGTGAGCCAGCGGGCGTCCGTCCCGGCGGGCAGGATAAAGGGGACGGCGGGATAGTCCGGGAACACCGCGGCAATGCGTTCCATGGTGTAGGCAAAGGCGGGGCGGCCCATGTCGGCGGGCTCATGGTACTCGGAGGCGGGGTCGATCTCGATTTCCACGCCGTACTTTTTTGCCGCTTCCCGGAGGGCGTCCAAATCCCGGGCCATGTCGTCCCCGTCCACGGCCTTGAAGCTGACCGTGGTGGTGCAGCCCTTGTCATCCCCCTCGATTTTGCTGAAGGAGCAAACGGTGCCCAGCATGGCCCCCGCCTGGGCGTTCAGCTTGGGCATGATTTTTTGCAGCAGCGGGCCGGTCAGCCACAGATTGCCCAGCACCAAGTTCATGGGGAATTTACAGTGGGGTGCCAGGTGGGCGAACATGGCCCGCACCTGGGGATTCAGCCGCCGGATGAACAGCTTCCCGGACGCGGCCTCGTTGAGAAAGCCCGCCATGCGCTCAATGGGGCTGGCCTGAGCGGCGGCGGTGAGTCCGGTGTGGACGTTTGCTGCGGCGGCGGTGCAGTTGAGCTTGTACCGCCCCTTTTCGTGGACGGCCACCATGGCGCACTTTTCGCATTTCATCCCGCCCAGGGGTGGGTCAATGATGGCGCCGCCCTCGTCCAGCACCACCTCGAAGGTGAGGCCCCGATCCTTGAAGTATGCCAGCGCCGTGGGGATGCCGTCGCCCCCCAGCTCCTCGTTGTGGGAGGAGCCCAGGAACACATTGCAGGGCGGCTCCCAGCCCTGAGCCAGCAGCTCCTCCAGGGCGGAGAACTCGGCGAACAGGGGCGTCTTGGTGTCCACGGTGCCCCGGCCCCACAGCCTGCCCTCCGCGATCTCGGCCCCGAAGGGGTCATGTTCCCAATTGCTCTCCGCCGCCACCACGTCGTGGTGGGACATGAGCATAATGCTGCGGGAGGGGTCTTTGCCGGCCAGCTTGTAGACCCAGCAGTCATCGCTGAAAATCCGGCGCTCCATGCGTTGGTGAACCCGTGGGAACAGCTCCTCCATCACGGAGCGCAGCTTGGCAAACTCGGTGTCGTCATAGGAATCCTTCACCGATACAGTTTTGCACCGGATCATCCGGGCCAGCCGCTGGGCATAGCGTTCAGTCTCTGGTGTCATTTCGAGGCCTCCTTTGACCCGCCCCGAATCAGGCCGAGGATCTCCTTTTCGTTGTACATGGCGTAGATGACCACCGAGATCAGGGTGAACACCCCGCCTACGACGGCGGTGAGCAGCAGCCCCTGCCGCCCCACGCCCTGGCCGGTCACCGCCCCCACCACAACGAGGGAGGGGACGATCATGGTGGCGATGGAGGTGCCCATCTTGGTAACAAAGCTTTTGGCGGCGGCAAAGGTGCCCTCCTGGTTGACGCCGGTTTTCACGGTGTCATAGCGGATCACGTCCGCCATCATGGAGGAGGGCAGGATGTTCAGCACCGCAAAGGGCAGGGACACGAACAGGGCAAAGGCCACGGCGGTGACCATGGCGCTGTCCTTGGGGAAGGCGTCCACAAAGCAGATGATGAACTCAGCGGCGGCAAAGACGATACAGCCCACGATCATGGGGAGCTTTTTGCCCGATCTCTTAGACCATTTGTTGATGGCGGGGTAGAGGGCCAGGGAGCCCACGATGGAGGTGGCCATGATGATGATGGACTGCTCCTCCGGGATGCCCATCAGCTCGGTGATGTAGTACATGATGCAGGCCTGGAAAAAGCTCATGCCGGTGCCCTCAAAGAGCTGGCCCAGGGTGACGATGCGGAAGTGACGGTTGGAGAAGGCGTGTTTCAGCGAGACCATCAGCGGCGCGGTGGGGCGCACGGAGGTGACATAGTCTTTTTCCCGGATGACAAAGGAGGGAATGAACAGCAGAACCACACCGACCACCGTAAAGGCCAGGAAGGTGAGCCGCCAGGCAGCGATGGGGGACATCCCCGCCTTTTTGATGAGCGCGACAATGGCCGGGGTGGCGTAGCCCAGCATACTGCCCACCACGAAGAACAGGGAGTGCCAGGTATAGCTGTCCACCAGCAGGCCCTCGTCCCGCACCATCTCGGGGAGCAGGGCGCTGTGGGGGATCATGTACAGGGTGTAGAAGATGTAGTAGGCCCAGATGAACACCGCCAGCCAGATGTCATTGAGCAGGGGAGAGGAGAAGGGGGAGCAGAAAATCAGCAGGGCGCACAGGGCGAAGGGGACGGCATACCGGCGCAGGAAGGGGATGCGCCGCCCGCCCCGGTGGGCGGACTTGTCGCTGAGGGAGGCCACCATGGGGTCGGATACCGCGTCGATGACATGGCCCACGGCCTTGATGAGGCCGATGACAGTCAATACCCCGGCGAACACATAGCCCTGGGTGATGAGGGTGGGCAGGCCGGAGGCGGCGGTGGGCTGGTAAAAGTAGATCAGGTAATTGTTCAGCATGGTGGTGAACAGCCCCACGGCAAACAACGGCAGGCAGTACAGGACGATGGAGCGCCGGGAAATTGTTTTCATCATATCACCTTCTGTGGAGAACTCAATGGATGAACGGGTTGTAATACCGCCCGCCGTTCAGGTAGGTCAGCGTCAGCGAGAGCACCAGCAAAAGCGTGCACACTGTCATACAGATCACATCCATGGGAGAGAATTTCCGGCCGGAGTACCAGGTGCGTTTTTTGCCCTTGCCAAAGCCCCGCAGCTCCATGGCGTTGGAAATCGTTTCGATGCGCTCCATAGAGGACAGGATCAGAGGGATCAGGATGGAGCTTGCAGCCTTCAGCCGATTGACCAGGCTGGCTTTTTTGCTCATCTCGGTGCCCCGGGCCTGCTGGGCAAGGGAAATATCCCGATACTCGCGCTGAATGTCGGGGATGTACCGCAGGGCCAGCGCCACAGCGTAGCTGACCCGGTAGCTGACGCCGATGCGGTTGAGGGAAGCGGCGAACTCGGAGGGATTGGTGGTGCATACAAACAGCAGCACGATGGGGATGGAGCAGACGGTTTTCAGGATCACATTCAGGTGATAGAACAGCTGCTCCGCCGTGACCACATAGGGGCCGGCGATACGGAACAGAACCGTCTCGGTACCGTAAATGCCGACGCCGTGGGTGGGGCTGAACAGGAAGATCAGCAGATTGTTCAGCACGATATAGACCAGCATCACCCCCAGCATAAAGGAGATGTCGCTGATTTTCAGCTTTGCTGTCCGAAACAGCACAAAGGAGGCAAGGGTCATCGCCGCCAGCAGGGGCGTATAGAAGCTGCTCATGGCCGCCAGGCTCCAGAGGATCAGGCAGACCAGCTTGCAGGCCCCGGTGAGCCGGTGGATGGGGGAGGGGCGGTCAATGTAGTTGAACAGATTAGTCATGGCGGCGCACCTCCCGATCCCGTTCCACAAACCGCCGGGTGAATTCCACCGCGTCGTCAATGCCGCAGGCCTTGGACAAATGGAACAGGGAGGTCTCCTTCAAATGGGCGGCCTCTACGATTTCCGGCGAGTTGAGTACCTCCGCCGCGGGACGATCCGCGATCACGGCGCCCGCATTGAACACGATGGCGCGGGGCGTGTATTCCAGCATCAGGTGCATATCGTGGGTGATGAGCACCACAGTGACGCCCTGCCGGTTCAGCTCGCTTAAAAAGTCCATGATCTCGGTGTAGTGCCGCAGATCCTGTCCGGCAGTTGGCTCGTCCAGCAGGATCATTTCCGGCCGGAGCACCAGAATGGAGGCGATGGTGACCCGTTTTTTCTGCCCGTAGCTCAGCGCGGAGATGGGCCAGTTCCGGAAGGGGTACAGGCCGCAGATTTTGAGGGTTTCCTCCACCCTGGGGCGGATCTCCTCCTCGGGGACGCCGCGGTTGCGCAGACCCAGCGCCACCTCGTCAAAGATCTGAACTTTGGAGATCATCTGATTGGGGTTCTGCATGACGTAGCCGATGTGGTCGGCCCGCTCCTTGATGGAAAGCTCGGCCATATCCGTGCCGTTCAGCTCCAGACGACCCGTTTGAGGTTGCTCAAAGCCGCAGATCACCTTGGAAAAGGTGGATTTTCCGGCGCCGTTGGTGCCCACAATGCTGAGCATTTCCCCTTTGTGGATGACGGCGTCAATGCCCCGCAGGGCGTGGTGCCCGCCCGCGTATGTAAAGTCGATCCGCTCCGCCCTCAGCAGGATCTCCCGCTGGGAAACAGCCGCTGCTGGGGGCTGTTTTGCAAACCATGCCCTAACCTGAGCCGTATGCTCCTCGGACAGCTTCAGCTCGGGCAGGCAGGACGGGCGCATATCGGCCGTCAGCTCCACCCCCGCGTATTTCAGCGCCGTGACGTACAGCGGCTCCCGGATACCGCCTTCCTGCAGCAGATCCGTGCACAGCAGCGTGTCAGGATCGCCATCATATTGGATGCGGCCGTCGCCCATGACCACCACGCGATCCACCGGGCGGTAGAGGACGTCCTCCACCCGGTGCTCAATGATGATCACCGCGCAGCCGGTGCGCTTCTGGATTTCGTCAATGAGGACGATGGCCTGCTTGCCGGTAGCAGGGTCCAGGTTGGCCAGAGGCTCGTCAAAGAGCAGGATGTCCACCTGATCCACCATCACGCCGCCCAGGCCCACCCGCTGCTTCTGGCCACCGGAAATCTCATGGGGCGCGTGGCCCAGCACCTGCTTGACGTCCACCAGCTCCGCGATCCGCTCCACCTGCCGGTGCATCTCCTCGGTGGGAATGCAGTCGTTCTCCAGGGCAAAGGCGATATCCTCCGCCACGGTCAGCCCGATGAACTGCCCATCCGCGTCCTGAAGCACAGTGCCCACGATTTTGGACAGATCAAATAACCCCAGCTTCAGCGCGTTTTTCCCGCCGATGGTCAGATTCCCTGTGGCCTGTCCGGGATAGGAATTGGGGATCAGGCCGTTGATGCAGTGAGCCAGCGTGGACTTCCCGCAGCCGGAAGGGCCCGCGATCAGGACCTTTTCCCCCTTTCGGATCTGCAGGTCAATGTGATAGAGGGTGGGTTCGGCCTGGGCCTTGTACTGAAAGCCGAAATCCTCAAATGAAATGACAACTTCCTGTTCCAAAGAAATTCCCCCTGACGGAAAAAGGCAGGCACACAGCCTGCCTTTTTCCGATAAGTATTTGTCAATCTTCCTTGTTCAGGCTGCCTGCCTTGGTCTGGGTGGCGGCATAGGCCACGCACAGCAGGGAGCCGATGATAGCAGTGGTGATCGCGTTGGAGACGCCGGCCATCAGGCCCTGGGCAAACAGCTTGTCCAGCGGCTCGCTGTAGATGAGGATGTCCAGCACAGGCGCCACCGCGCCCCAGCAGATGATATGGGAGACCAGCTGGATGATATTGAACTGGATCAGGCCCTTTTTGCCGATCTCGCCCTCCTGCAGCTTCAGCACCTTGGCGGCCAGACCCACCAGCAGACCGAACACGCCGGAAGCGATGACCCAGCTCCACCACACGCCCCAGCCATAGCTGAAGTCGATCAGAGCGTGGCCGATCAGGCCCACCAGCGCGCCGGCCAGGGGCCCAAAGACGATGGCCAGGAAGCCCAGCAGGCCGTACTGCACAGAGATGGTGACATTGGGCACGGGGCTGGGGATGGCGACAAAGCGGCCCAGGACAAAGAACAGGGCGGCGCCGATGCCTATGGCGACAATGGTTTTAACGGAAAATTTCTTCATGGTATTACCTCCAGTTAAGTTCTCTTTTCTCAATGAACCAACCCTTGCCATTGGGTAGTCAAATTATAGCATTCTCCCATTTGCCTGTCAATTTATTCTTTGTCAGGGTTCGCCGTTTTTGGCTCGTCCACCAGGATCATCGTCAGGGTTTCCATCAGCTTCGGGACGTCGATGGGCTTGGGCACGTGGCCGTCCATACCCGCGTCGAACGCCTTCTGCCGGTCCTCCTCAAAGGCGTTGGCCGTCATGGCCACAATGGGGATCGTGGCTTTGGCGGGGTCATCCATGGCGCGGATGGTTCGGGCGGCCGTATAGCCATCCATCACCGGCATTTGAATATCCATCAGGATGATGTCATAGGCGCCGGCCGGTGCGGTTTGGATGGCTTCGACGGCCTCAGTCCCGTCATCCGCCGTATCGACGATCAGCCCGACCTCCTCCAGCACCGTCAAGGCGATTTCCTGGTTCAATTCGTTGTCCTCCACCAGAAGCACCTTTTTGCCGGCCAGGAGCCGCGCGGACGCATCCTCTTCTTCGTTCTCCTCCATTTCCTTGTAGGGCGCCGTCAGAATTCCCCGGAGCTCTGAGAAAAACAGCGGCTTGGAACAGAACGCCGTGACCCCCGCCTCTTTCGCCTCCCCCTCAATGTCGGCCCAGTCATATGCGGTGAGGATGATAATGACGGCGTCCTCTCCAACGATCCTGCGCAGCCGCCGCGCCGTCTCGACGCCGTTGAGGTCCGGGAGCATCCAGTCGATCAGGAACACGCGGAAGGGATCGTCCTGCTCCAGGGCAAACTCCGTCCGGATGACGGCCTCCTCGCCCCGGGTCGTCCAGTCAGGGCGCATCCCCAGGTCGGAGAGCATCTTGCTCACGCTGGTGCAGGTATGGGTGTCGTCGTCCACCACCAGCGCACGCAGATCCGTCAGTTTCTCCACATATGCTCCGTCGGCCTGATCGTCCATGATACGGAACTGGAAGCAGACCACAAATTCCGAGCCCTTGCCCTCCTCGCTGGTCACGGTGATGGTTCCATTCATCATGTCAACGATATTTTTGGTGATGGCAAGACCCAGCCCCGTCCCCTGTATGCCGCTGACGGTGGAGGTCTGTTCCCGTTCAAAGGGTTCAAACAGGTGCTTCTGGAATTCCTTGCTCATGCCGATGCCGGTATCTTTGATCCGGAACTGATAGGAGGCGTATCCCTCCGGTGCGTCGCCCGTCTGGATGATGCGGACGCTGACCGTCCCGCCGGATCCGGTGTATTTCATGGCGTTGCTCAGGATGTTCAGCAGCACTTGGCTCAGGCGGAGCTTATCGCAGATGATGGTCTCGTTGGTGACGTCCAGCGTATCCACATGGAAGGAGAGCTGCTTTGACTTCACGTCGGCCTGCACGATGGTCTTCAGGTCGTGCATGATCTCCGGCAGACTGGCCTCGTTTTCCTCGATCTTGACCTTGCCGCTTTCGATGCGGCTCATGTCCAAGATGTCGTTGATGAGGCTGAGCAGATGCTTGCTGGAGGTGAGGATTTTCCTGAGATAGCCCTCCACCTGCTCCTGATTTTCGATGTGGGACACGGCCAGAGTCGTAAAGCCGATGATCGCGTTCATGGGCGTGCGAATATCATGGGACATATTATTCAAGAAGGTGGTCTTCGCGATGTTGGCGCGCTGCGCCTCCGCCAGGGCAGTCTCCAAAACCGCCTTCTGCTCCTGCTCCCTGTAGACGATCTCGTCGATGTTTCGGAATCCGATCAGGAAAAAGTCACTGGGATCCCGGAAGCTTCCATCCGATTCCAGATACGTTGCGCAAATGAACTGGTAAGTATGTATCACGCCGTCAATCAGCACCCGGTAGCCTCCGGAATATTCCGTGCTGGCACCCAGCTTTTCTATGATCGTGTCCAGCGCCAGGGCCTCCGTCAGATACTGCCGATCCTGGTCGAAAACGCGGTTATTGATATAACCCAGCATGAACTCGGTGTAGGAAATCTCCTTCTTGGAATTCGGATCCAATCCGGGGGCTACGTAGCCCGTCAGCTTTACCACCCTGGCGGCGTCGGCCTTAGGGTTGATCGCATAGACATTGAGATAATCCCGGCTCAGGGTATTGACAACGGCCAACTGCTTTTCCAGCTCCAGGTTGGCGCGCTCAGTGGCGTGGAGGAGTTTTTTGCTCCACCGCGACCGCAGATAGAGGGCGATGATCACGCCGATGGCCGCGGCGGCCAGCAGCGCAGATATGACGATGATCCCCGGATGGGCCAGCAGATACTGGCCAAAGGATATGCTTTCGGGCGTATTGGTGGTGTACGCTGTGATGAGCTGGGTTATAGCGTCGTCCGGCATCTGCCCGATGCATTTGTTCAGGATGGTAATGAGTTCGTGGTCGCAGCTGCTCCTGACGTACATCTTGAAGTCGAAACGCATGGAATTGACCATGCTGTACTGCAGCGACGCGGAGGGGTTGCTGTTCACAAAGGACTGGGCCGTGTAGGTGTACACATAGGTGGCGTCCGCCCTCCCGTCCAAAACGGCCTGCAGGGCGCTCTCACGGGTCTGACAGTTCAGGACCTCGGCGTTTCCGATCAAGTCCTGCTCAATGGCAATGTCCCCCAGGAGATCCGCCACCGCCAGGGTTTTGATCTCGCCGTTGAAATCCTTGCGGGTCACCATCGCGACGCCGGTGTTCAGGTAGGCGTCTGTATAAAATCCGCTTCGCTCAAGCTCGTCGGCCTTCAACTGATCCTGCCGCCAGTCAATGACGACGTCTACGCCGTTGTGATCCGCCAGCTCGTAATACTCCGCCCGGTCGGCCGGAACTATGACCTCGTAGGGCAGTTCGGCCAGTTCCATCAGCTGTGCAAAGTAGTCCGGCAGGATCCCCTTCAGCTCGCCGTTCTCCACATAGGAATAGGGCTTGCGGTCGCCCATGGAGGTGACTGTGATCTGCTTTTTCCCGGAAATTACGTCCTGAATATAGGCCAGCTCGCGCTCGGTAAAGGAGAGTGCCGCGGAGGAGCTGTTGCCGTAGTATTTATAATACAGTACGTTGGACCAGTCTCCCTCGTTGATGTTCATCTGGTCAATGGCATAATTGATCTCAGACAGCAGCGACTGATCCTCTTTTCGGACAATGGCGTAAAAATAGTCTGTTTCGATGACGTCCAGCGTTTTCTCGTTTTCCGTCCTTCTCAGGTTGCTGGAAAGGATGGCGTCGATGGTTCCGTTTTGCAGATCCTCCGCCATCTGGCCGGCATCGGTGTACTCCCGGGCCTGGTAGGAGAAGCCGTTTTCCCGGGCGAACTCAGCCAGGGCCTGGTTCTGGCTGCTTCCGGGCACAACGCCCACTGTGATCCCATTGTAGGTGGCATAGTTGCCGGAGAGCTGGCTGGTGTTGCCCGCCTGAATGGACAGAACGGTGCTGTTTCTTCCAATGGGAAGGGAGAAGGCATATTTTTCCTCCCGCTCAGGCGTTTTTCTGGCGGACGTCACCACGTCGATCTCGCCGCTGTCCAGCATGGCCAGCATATCCTCCCAGGACTGGTCATACCCGACAAATGAGAAGTTCAGATGGGAGTATTGGGAGACCAGGTTCAGGAATTCCACGCCGTACCCGGTAAGGCCGCCGTCCTCGCCTTCCATATGGTAGCCGTCAAAATAGAAGACGCCCGCTTTTACGGTTCGATTATTGGCCGGCTGCGCCGCGTTTGCCGCCGTGATATTCGACAAAAGAATGAAGAGGCACAGCAATAGAGACAGGGCCCGTTTCCTGCCGCGTGTGTCTGTTATCCACATTTTTTGTTTCCCTTCCATACTGCTCATATCCTTTTGATCTTGCGATCACTTATTTTGCATGACGCTATTATACCGCATTTATCTGAAATACACAACCATAGTCTTTCACAAAATGGCGTTTTGGCTGTAGATTCACAGAGGCAGGCCGGTGCCCGCGAAGCGGCAGCCGGACAGCACCCCGCCTCACTCCATGCGGAAGGGTCAGGCTTGAAGCGGGGGAAGAAAGTAAAATTGATTTCCCCTCTTGACAGAGCCTTGGCTCCATGGTATCTTATCAAAGATTGAGGCTCTGAAAGGGCCTTTTATGGAAAGAGAGGGGTTCGCGTTGCGTTTCTTGAGTGAGAAGCATCAGGACAACAGCTGTAAAGAAGCCATCGACCGGTTCCTGATTGGCGGTGGCCGTGTCCCCGTTTCCTTTGGCTCTTATTTCGTTTTCCCCGGCTTCTGTGATGTACACGTACATTTCAGACAGCCGGGGTATTTTTATAAGGAGACCATAGAGACGGGAAGCCGGGCGGCGGTTCAGGGCGGCTACACCGCCGTATGCACCATGCCCAACCTGAATCCGGTGCCCGACAGCCCGGAGACGCTCCGGCCCCAGCTGGACGCCATCCGGGCGGGGGCGGTCATTCCGGTGTACCCCTATGGGGCCATCACCCGGGGGGAGCAGGGGAAAGAGCTGGCCGACATGGAGGGCCTGACCGCCCAGGTCTGCGCCTTCTCCGACGACGGCAGGGGGGTGCAGAGCGAGGAGATGATGCGCCAGGCCATGACCAAGGCCAAGTCCCTGGGCAAGATCATCGCCGCCCACTGCGAGGATAACAGCCTTTTGAACGGCGGCTATATCCACGACGGCGTATACGCCAGAGCCCACGGCCACCGGGGCATCTCCAGCGAGAGCGAATACCGGCAGATCGAACGGGATCTGAAGCTGGCGGCGGAGACGGGCTGTAAATACCACGTCTGCCACATCTCCACCAAGGAGAGCGTGGAGCTGATCCGGAAAGCCAAGGCGGCGGGGGTGGACGTGACCTGCGAGACGGGCCCCCACTACCTGACCCTCTGCGACGAGGATCTGCGGGAGGAGGGCCGGTTCAAGATGAACCCGCCCCTCCGGGGCCGGGAGGATCGGGAGGCCCTGGTCGCCGGGCTTCTGGACGGCACCATCGACATGATCGCCACCGACCACGCCCCCCACTCGGCGGAGGAAAAGTCCGGGGGGCTGGAAAAGAGCCTCATGGGCGTGGTGGGGCTGGAGACCGCTTTTGCGGTGCTGTATACCCACCTGGTGAGGCCCGGTATTTTGACCGTGGAGCGGCTAAGCCAGCTTCTCTCGGACAACCCCCGGCGGCGGTTCGGCCTGGAGGATGATCCCGGCTATGCTGTCTTTGAGGTGGAAACGCCCTATGTCATCGACCCCGGGGAGTTTGCCAGCAAGGGCCGCAGCACTCCCTTCGCCGGGGCGGAGGTCTATGGCCGGTGGGTGCTGACCCACTGGAACGGAACGGATTTCCGGCGGGCATAAAACCCCTGCCTGAATCAAGAAAACGGAGGAATCAAGTATGGCAAAGAGAACAGACATCAAAAAGATCCTGATTATCGGCTCCGGCCCCATCGTCATCGGCCAGGCCGCTGAGTTTGACTACGCGGGCACCCAGGCCTGTCTGGCCTTGAAGGAGGAGGGCTACGAGGTGGTGCTGGCCAACTCCAACCCGGCCACCATCATGACCGACACCACCATCGCCGACAAGGTGTATATGGAGCCGCTGACCTTGGAATACGTGGCCAAGATCATCCGTCACGAGCGGCCCGACGCCATCGTTCCCGGCATCGGCGGCCAGACAGGGCTGAACCTGGCCATGCAGCTGGAGAAGAAGGGGATCCTCCGGGAGTGCCAGGTGGAGCTGCTGGGCACCGACAGCCGGAGCATTGAGCGGGCCGAGGATCGGGAGCTGTTCAAGGAGCTGTGCCAGTCCATCGGGGAGCCGGTCATCCCCTCGGAGATCACCTACTCGCTGGAGGAGGCCCGGGAGGCGGCCGAGCGGATCGGCTACCCGGTGGTTCTCCGGCCCGCCTTTACTCTGGGCGGCACCGGCGGCGGCTTTGCCTATAACGAGGCGGAGCTGCTGGAGGTGGGCACCAACGCCTTCAACCTCTCCCCGGTGCACCAGGTGCTGGTGGAGAAGAGCGTCAAGGGCTATAAGGAGATCGAGTTCGAGGTCATGCGGGATTCCGGCGACCACGCCATCACCATCTGCGGCATGGAGAACGTGGATCCGGTGGGGGTTCACACCGGGGACTCCATCGTGGTGGCTCCCATTATGACCCTGAACGACCACGACCTGAAGATGCTCAACGACAGCGCCATCAAGATCATCCGGGAGCTGAAGATCGAGGGGGGCTGCAACGTCCAGTTCGCCCTGAACCCCAACTCCTCGGAGTATTTCCTCATCGAGGTGAATCCCCGGGTGTCCCGGTCGTCCGCGCTGGCCTCCAAGGCCAGCGGCTACCCCATCGCGCGGGTCACCGCCAAGGTGGCCGTGGGCATGGCCCTCAGCGAGATCGCCATCGCCAACACCACCGCCGCCTTTGAGCCCAGCCTGGACTATGTGGTGGCCAAGTTCCCCCGCTTCCCCTTCGACAAGTTTGCCGCCGCCTCCAATATCCTGGGAACCCAGATGAAGGCCACCGGGGAGGTCATGGGCATCGGCTCCACCCTGGAGGAGTGTGTCCTCAAGTCGGTGCGCTCCCTGGAGATCGGCGCCTGCCACCTGTGGCTGCCCAAGTTCGACGCCATGAGCCGGGAGGAGCTGCTGGAGCATATCTCCCAGTTCCGGGACGATAACATTTATGCCATCGCTCAGCTCCTCCGGCTGGGGGAGAGCGTGGAAAAGCTCTATGAGGTGACCATGATCACCCCCTTCTTCCTGGAGTCCATCAAGAAGATCGTGGACTTTGAATCGGTGATCCGCGCCGACAGAAGCAGCGACACCCTCCGAACGGCCAAGGCCATGGGCTTTGGGGATCAGTATATCGCCAAGCTCTGGGGCGTCCCGGAGCTGGAGGTATACGAGCGCAGGTGCGCCGAGGGCATCCTGCCGATCTACCGCATGGTGGATACCTGCCACACGGGGGCCTATATCCCCTACTTCTACTCCACCTACACCGGGGAGAATCAGAGCCCGGTGTTTCAGCGGGAGAAGATCGTGGTGCTGGGAGCGGGCCCCATCCGCATCGGCCAGGGGGTGGAGTTCGACTACTCCACCGTCCACGCTGTCCAGACCATCAAAAAGGCGGGGTATGAGGCCATCATCATCAACAATAACCCCGAGACGGTGTCCACGGACTACACCACGGCGGACAAGCTCTANTTTGAGCCNCTGACCCCGGAGGACGTGATGAACATCNTCGNCCTGGAGAAGCCCATGGGGGTCATCGCNTCCCTGGGCGGCCAGACCGCCATCAACCTGGCCGAGCCGCTGATGAAGCGGGGGGCCANNATCATCGGCACCGACTGCGCCGCCATCGAGCGGGCCGANAACCGGGACGCCTTTGAGAAGATCCTGNTGGAGCTGNANATCCCCCAGCCCCAGGGCCGNGCGGTCACCGCCATTGAGGATGGGGTCAAGGCGGCGGNNGAGATCGGCTACCCGGTGCTGGTGCGGCCCTCCTTTGTGCTGGGCGGNCGGGCNATGCAGATCGTGGNCNANGAGGAGCAGCTNCGNCANTACCTNAAGACCGCCGTGGAGATCGACGAGGACAAGCCCGTGCTGGTGGACAAGTATATCGTGGGCAAGGAGGTGGAGGTGGACGCNATCTGTGACGGCCGGGATGTGTTCGTCCCCGGNATNATGGANCTGGTGGAGCGCACCGGCATCCACTCNGGCGACTCCATCAGCGTCTACCCGCCCTTCAGCATNTCGGANAAGGTGAAGGGGNTCATCCTCCAGTACGCCAAAAAGCTGGGCTTTGGCCTGGGCATCGTGGGNNTNTTCAACATCCAGTTCATTGTGGACAAGCNGGATCGGGTGTATATCATCGAGGTAAACCCCCGCTCCTCCCGGACGGTGCCCTTCCTCTCCAAGGCCACCGGCTGGAGCCTNGCCGANATCGCNACCNAGGTCATNCTGGGCAAGAGCCTGAAGGAGCAGGGNATTTTCGACATCTATCCCNCNGAGAAGAAGCGCCGNTATGTGAAGGTGCCCGTNTTCTCCTTCAACAAGATCCGGGGCCTGGACGCCTACCTCTCCCCGGAGATGAAGTCCACCGGCGAGGCCATCGGCTATGACAACAAGCTCAACCGGGCCCTCTATAAGGCCCTCCAGGCCTCGGGCATGAAGCTGCAGAACTACGGTACGGTCTTTGTCACNGTGGCCGATNNNGACAAGGAGGAGGTNCTGCCCCTCNTCCGNCGGTTCTACCACCTGGGCTTCAACATCCAGGCCACCCGCGGNACCGGNGAGTTCCTCAANNANAACGGCATCCGCACCCACATCCTCCGNAAGCTCAGCGAGGGCAGCGACGANNTCCTCCAGGCCATCCGGCAGGGNCATCTGGCCTACATCATCAACACCAGCGGNGTGGGNCNGACNGNCACCGAGCGGGACGGNCANANGATCCGTCTCGCGGCCACCGAGTACANCGTGAACCTCTTCACCTCGCTGGANACGGTCAAGACGCTGNTGGACGTGCTGGAGGANATCACCATGGANATCTCCACCATTGACGGNGAATGAGAGGAGGCGCTNCATGNAACAGGTGCTTTTTACCATNCGGGANAATGTCCNCCTGACGGCGGAGGTCTGCCGCATGGTNCTGGAGGGGGATACCNGCGCCATCACCGCCCCNGGGCAGTTTATCNACCTGCGGGTNCCCGGCTTTACCCTGCGNCGGCCCATCTCGGTCTGCGACTGGGATGNGGAGACGGTGACCATCGTCTACAAGGTGGTGGGGGCCGGCACGGCAGAGNTGGAGCGGATGTNCCCNGGGGAGCGGCTGGACGCCCTGGTTGGGCTGGGCAACGGCTTTGACACCGCCAGAAGCGGCCAACGGCCCCTNCTGGTNGGNGGCGGGGTGGGNACGCCCCCCCTCTACGCNCTCTGCCGCGCCCTCCGGNAAGAGGGNAAGGAGCCTGTGGTGGTGCTGGGCTTCCGAACCGCCGGGGAGGTCCTGCTCTCNNAGGAGTTCGCCGCCCTGGGCGCGGAGGTCCATATCACCACCGAGGACGGCTCNGCGGGNCNNAAGGGCTTTGTAACGGCNGTCATGCCGGAGCTTGATTACACCTACCTCTACGCCTGCGGCCCCATCCCCATGCTGCGGGCGGTNGANGGCGCGGCNAAAACCGGCGGCCAGCTCAGCTTTGAGGAGCGGATGGGCTGCGGCTTCGGCGTGTGCATGGGCTGCAGCTGGATGACCAAAAACGGNAGCAAGNGGATCTGTACCGACGGCCCGGTGCTGGAAAGGGAGGAGCTNATATGGGACGCACAGCAGTGACCCTGTCCGGCTGGGAGCTGGATAACCCCGTCATCCCGGCCAGCGGTACCTTCGGCTACGGCAGGGAGTTNGCCGCNNTCTACGACATCAACTGCCTGGGGACGTTCTCCTTCAAGGGAACCACCCGNNAGCCCNGGTTCGGGAATCCCACGCCCCGNATCGCCGAGTGNCCGGNGGGCCTCATCAATTCGGTGGGCCTTCAAAACCCNGGTGTGGATCATGTGCTGGCGGTGGAGCTTCCCCAGATGGCGGCCTACTTTCATAAAAAGGTCATCGCCAACGTGGGGGGCTTCTCNGTGGAGGATTACGTGGAGGCGTGCCGCAAGCTGAGCCAGTCGGAGCAGGTGGGGCTTTTAGAGGTGAACATCAGCTGCCCCAACGTGGAGCACGGGGGCATGNGCTTNGGGGTGACCCCGGAGGCCGCCGGTGAGGTGACGCGGGCGGTGAAGGCGGTGAGCGCCAAGCCGGTGTATGTCAAGCTGAGCCCCAACGTCACCGACATNGTCNCCATNGCCANGGCCTGNGAGGAGGCNGGGGCGGATGGCCTGAGCCTCATCAACACCCTGCTNGGTATGCGCATCGACCCCAGNACCCGCCGCCCGGTGATCGCCAACCGGATGGGNGGCTACTCCGGGAANGGGATNTTCCCGGTGGCCCTTCGGATGGTGTACCAGGTCTATGAGGCGGTGAGNATCCCCGTCATCGGCATGGGCGGCGTCTCCACGGCGGAGGACGTCATTGAGATGATGCTGGCGGGGGCCGCGGCGGTTCAGGTGGGGACGGCCAACCTCATTGACCCCTNGGTCTGNAAAAACATNATTGANGACCTTCCCNNGGTCATGGACAAGTATGGNNTCAAAGAANTGAANGATATTATTGGAGGTGCGCACCATGGGTAAAGANGTGATNNTCGCCTGNGATTTTGCCAGCGGGCGGGAGGCCCTCAGCTTCCTGGANNGGTTTGAGNAGGAGGAGCGCAAGCCCTTTGTGAAGATCGGCATGGAGCTTTACTACGCCGAAGGGCCGGAGATCGTGCGGGAGCTCAAGAGGCGGGGNCATCAGATATTCCTGGATCTGAAGCTCCACGACATCCCCAATACGGTGATGAAGGCCATGCGGGTGCTGTCCANCCTGGANGTGGANCTGTGCAACCTCCACGCGGCGGGNACGGTGNCCATGATGAAGGCGGCGGTGGAGGGNCTGACCCGGCCCGANGGGACCCGGCCCCTGCTGATCGCGGTGACCCAGCTCACCTCCACCGACCAGCAGAGCATGGAAGAGGATCTNCTCATCCATGAACCCATNGACCGGGTGGTGCGCCACTANGCNCAGCGCGCCAAGCTGGCGGGGCTGGACGGGGTGGTTTGCTCCCCCAGGGAGGCCGGAGAGGTGAAGGCCGCCTGCGGCCNGGATTTCCTGACGGTGACGCCGGGGGTNCGCTTCGCCGACGGCGACGTTGGCGACCAGAAGCGGGTGATGACCCCCGCTCAGGCCAGAGAGATCGGCTCTGACTACATTGTGGTGGGCCGTCCCATCACGGCGGCGGANGATCCGGTGGCCGCCTACCGCCGGTGCGTGGCCGAGTTTGTGGATTGAGGAGGGGCNGAGATGCGNCATCTGCTGAGCATNCTGGATCTTACCGTGGAGGAGATCGAGGANCTTCTCACCACCGCCGAGGACATTCTGGATCACCCGGACAAGTANCAGGACGCCTGCCGCAACAAGATTTTGGCCGCNCTCTTTTTCGAGCCCTCCACCCGCACCCGGCTCAGCTTTGAGTCGGCNATGCTGGGATTGGGNGGCCNGGTGCTGGGCTTCCATGACGCCTCCTCCAGCTCCACCCGGAANGGGGAGAGNGTGGCGGACACCATCTCCATCGTGAGCGNCTACGCCGATATCATCGCCATGCGCCACCCCAAGGAGGGTGCGCCCNTGGTGGCNNCCCAGCATACCCGTGTGCCCATCATCAACGCCGGNGANGGGGGNCATCATCACCCGACCCAAACCCTNNCCGACCTTTTGACCATCCGCCGGGAGATGGGCCGTTTTGACGGCCTGACCATCGGGGTGTGCGGCGATNTGAAATTTGGCCGGACGGTTCACTCNCTCATNGAGGCCATGTCCCGGTACAAGGGGGTTCGGTTCATCCTCATCTCNCCCAAGGAGCTGACGGTGCCCTCNGTCATGCTGGAGGAGCTGGACAGGAGAGGGGTTCCCTATCTNGAGTGCCAGTCCCTGGAGGAGCATATGGGAGAGCTTGACATCCTCTATATGACCCGCATNCAGCGGGAACGGTTTGCCAGCGAGGAGGAGTATCAGCGGCTGAAGGACAGTTACATCCTTGACCCGGACAAGCTCCGGGGGGCCAATGAGAGGATGATCGTCATGCACCCCCTGCCCCGCGTGAACGAGATCGACCCCCAGGTGGACGAGGATCCCAGGGCCTGCTATTTCCGCCAGGCATTCTATGGGCGGTATATCCGCATGGCCCTCATCCTGAAGCTGCTGCGGGAACGGGGAGAGGCTCCCATAACCCCGGACAAGGGGCATCCCGCCTATCCGATCAACCAGCTTCCAGGGGCGGTGTGCAAAAATCCCCACTGCATCACCACCGTCGAGCAGGGGTTGAAGCAGATCTTCCTGCGGGATCCGGAGAATGGGGAGTGCCGCTGCTTTTACTGCGAGAGCAAGGCTGAATAAGTAAAGAGACGACATCCGCGAAAGAAAATGCTTGAGACAAACGCAGGGAGCGCCGGGCAAAAAGCTCGGCGCTCCCTGAAATTTTTCCGAATCGGTTGGGTCTGGATCAGAATCAATCCCTCTGCATAAAGGCAAGCAGCATGATAGCGGCATCTCCGTGTGTGGCGGACTGGTTGGGGTTCAGCCGGCGGGCGGTGTCGCCTTTGGCCACATTCAGCGCCTGGGCCAGCGCGGCATATCCCAGCAGACTGTCAGGAATATCCGCCTGGTCAGAAAAGTCCGTCCGGTAGATGCCCTGGAGCCGGGCGGCAGTGCCATAGCCGCCGGCGTCCAGCAGAATTTTGATCACGTCGATCCGGGACAAAATCCGGCTGTCATCCCGATCCGCCCGCTGGAGCGCCCCCATGTTGTAGGCGGCCCAGTAAGCCCGGTCGGCGTCGCCGTCGGCCAGATTGTCCGGGTCGATCAGAACTCCCTGGGTGCTGGCTAACAGAGCCACGAAGTCCAGCTGAGTCAGCTTCTGATTGGGGCAGAACTTTCCGCCCGCGTAGCCGATACCATACTCCGCCAGCTTCTCGGCGGCATTCTTGGCCTGGGAACCCGCCAAGTCGCTGTACTGAATGGAAGTGCTTTCCTCGACAGCCTGGGAGACCGGCTGGCCGGTTTTGGCGTCAATGCCGGTCACATATGTGCCCGACGCTGTCAGCTGCCAGCCCAGCTTCAAGCTGTTCAGAGCGCGGTAGCCCATTTCAGCCAAAGGGGCGTAATCCGGGTCGGAGAGATCCAGCTTCTGGGGAACCGCCACATAGCCCTTTGTGGTTTGGAAGGTCTTGAAGTAGGCGTTGACTGCCTGCTCCGCCGAAATGATCCCATCAGGGCTGTCGAAGCGTACATCCTCTGTCCAGGACTGAGAGTAGGAGGAGACGGAGCCGTCAATGACGTCAATTTCGATGACAAACTGGTCGCTGGGGAAGAAATATCCGTTTTCCTGCCGGGCATACTGGAAGCTCCAGACGCCGTAGCGGCCGTTCTCCCGCTGGTTGGCGGGGTCGCCGGTATAGGGGGCGCACAGGGCGAAGTGTTCCTTCTGCTGGGCGGTGAGGAAGGCCTCCGCCGTCTTGCGGGCGGCATCCTCATCCACCTTCTTGGTTTCGGTTTCTTCCCACAGCCTGGAGCTGTAGACCGCGATCAATTCTCCCGTCTTGGCGTTCAAGGTCACCCACCGATACAGGGTTCTTTCGTCCACCCGCTTGGCGTAGGAAAGCCGGGCGATAATCACCGGGGCGTCCTTGACCAATTCTTCCTCCTGGTAGGACACGGAGGCCAGCGTATAACTGCCCAGGCCCAGCTCGGAGATGGCCTTGGCCTTCTGGTCCAGGGCCTCTTTGCTCAGTGTGCCCTTCAGCTTGTCCGCACCCAGCTGCTCTGCTTGGGTCAGGCCGCCGTTGCTCTCGGCGCCAGCGGCGGGGGAAGGGGCCTCTGCTGCGGCATCCGCGCTGGTGAGCTTGTCGTCCCTGCCCAATTCCTCATACAGCTTGGTCAGGTCGACCAGCTTTCCGGAGGCATCGTCCACATAAAAATTGTGTATCGAGTTGGGCAGGTAACGCAGCACCGCCGTCTTTTGACCCGCATCAAGGACATATTCCAGCCGCAGAGACAGCGTGTCCCGGAGCAGGGGTTCCACCGCGCTCTGTTTCATTTGGAAGCTGGCGGCGGGAACTGTGCCGATGTATCCCGTTTCCAGGCTGTCCCGGCGGAACTGGACGACGGCGTAATCCGACGCGCGCACCGACAGAGAAAAGCTCAGAGGGGAGGGGCAGCCGTTAAGCTGTATGGTGCCCCGGAAGTAATACCGGGTTTGATGCAGAGAAGTTGTCTTGTCGGCGGCGGCATCCAGATCCACCGTCTCTGTGGAACCCAGAACCCGCTTCAGAAACGCTGCCGCCGCATCCTTGGCCTCAGCCGGGTCGCTTTTAGGCAGGGAGAGCGGGGCGCTGTCCCACGTCTCATCATTGTCATAGCGGTAATAGCTTAAAATCCTGCCGGATTCGGCGGCTGTGATCTCCAGAGAGCCGTCCTCGCCGCTCCAGCTCAGCCGCCAGGTGGGAGCCAGTTCCCCCTCGGTCAGCTGGCCGCCGAACTCCTTGTACCGCTCTGTATCCAGAGCCAGGGTGCTCTTCACCTTCCCGGTGACGGCGGCCAGACGGGCCGCGCTGTCGCTGCTCTCGGCCGCGAATCCGGGAACAGCCATAGAAAACAACAGGATCGGAGCCAGCATCATGGATAGGATACGCTTCTTCATGTTTTCTTCCCCTTTCGCAAAATCCAGGGCGTGAAACCCTGTCTCATTGATTCAGCCTGCTGACAGAGCCTGTTTTTGAACCGTCAACAGGTCTACTTATAAAGACGCGTTTTAAAGCAGTTGGTCACAGCTTTTCCATTGATTTCCCTCACCGCTCCCTTGCGGCGAACCGAAGGCTGTCATTTTCCTCAGTATAACACACTTCTTCCCGCAAGTCGAGAGCTGATATGCTCCCCATAGAGTGGACAAAGAGGAGGAAAACTCGGACACTGCTTAGATGGGGAGCATTATAATGGCCATAGGTCGTTATGTGAGGGCAGAAAAAGTCTTTTGGCCGTATGACACCAGCGGAATTGATACAATGGGAAGGCAAATAAAACACAGGGAGTTCATCAAGTGAACTCCCTGTTGATTCGTTTTCTCTGTTCTGCCTGCTTGACAGGGGGCACGCCACCCGGTTCGACCATCCGCCGCGGCGCTGCCCGTTCAGACCAGGAATATTACAACGGAGACAATTGTGCTGGTCAGGCCGATGCAGGCTTCATAGGGGATCAGCTTCATCCGTTCCTCAATGGTCATGTTTACCGCGCCGCCGGTGGCGTGGAAGAAGGAGCCGTGGGGCAGGGAATCTACCACGGTAGAGCCGGCGTGGATCATGGCGGCCGCGGGCAGGGCGGGCACTCCGGCGGAGATCAAGGGCGCCGCAAAGGTCTGGGACGCTACGGTGGCCCCGGCAGTGGTGGAGGCGGTGGCCGCGGCCATCAGGATACCGGCCAGAGGAGCCAGCACGAAGGCGGGCATATTCATGGCCTCCAGCATACGGATGACATCATATTGCAGTGCGGACGCCTTGATGATGCCCGCGATGGCGCCGGTGCCGACGAGCAGCACCGAGACCCCGACCACTTTACTCAGACCAAACTCCATGATGGAAATGGTGCGCTTTGCGTTGCCGGTGACCAGGATGCTGACCGCGCCTCCCACGGGCAGGGCAATCAAAGGATCGATGCTGATATCCGCAATGGGCCGCAGGGCCAGCAGGAGGATGACCACCACGGGGCCGGCAATGGCTGGGAGGAAACCGGGCAGGGTCTTGCCCTCCTGGGCCTCCAAATCGCTTTGGCTGATGGCGTTGCCGGATTTTCCGGCCAGCATGGAGGCCAGCAGGATGGTGACCACCAGGGCGAAAACAGCGGGGATGGCGTTTTGCAGCATCAAGGAGGTCAGATCCACCTCGAATGCCTCGGAGGCGGCGATGGTGTTGGGGTTGGGGGAGATGATATTGCCCGCCTTGCCGCCGCCGATCATGGCCAGCAGGACGCCGCTCTTGGACAGCCCCGCTTTTTTGCCGATGGCAAGGGCGATGGGGGCCACGGTGATGACGGAGATGTCAATGAACACGCCCACCGCACAGATAATCATGGTGGCGATGGAAATGGCGGCGATTGCCCGCTTTTCCCCCAGCTTTTCCACGATGGTCTCGGCGATCTTCTCCGCAGAGCCGGTCTTAATCAGTGCTCCTGCCAGGATGCCGGAGGTCAGGATCCGCAGGACGGAGGACATCATGCTCTGGGCTCCGGAGACCATGGCGTCCACGGTGACGGCCAGCCCGCCTCCGCCGAGGATGCCGCCGATGAGCGCGCCCAGGATCAGGCTGTAGGCAGGCTGAACCTTCCGAATGATAAGTACAATGGCCACTGCCAGACCCAGCAGTGCTCCGATGGTGCTGAAGCTGTAATCCATTTTGTGTCCCTCCCCTTATGCGTTCCGCAGGGTCTTGATGAGCCGGAACACCTGCTCCACGGTGTCGATTATGTTGCGCTCCGCGCTGTCGTGCTCCATAGCCTCCTGGAGGGTGACCACGCCCCGGAGAATGGGGAAGTAGGCGTCGATGCCGCCGCCGTTGCAGGCCCGGGCGTCCTGGGTGACGCAGCCGGAGAAGGCCAGCACCGGTTTGCCGTATTTCTTGGCGATTTGGGCCACGCCGATGGGGGCCTTGCCCATGACGGTCTGGCCGTCCAGACGGCCCTCGCCGGTGACGACGATGTCGGCATCCTTCACATAGTCCTCCAGCCGGGTCTCCTCCAGCACGATCCGGATGCCGGACTCCAGCACCGCGTTGGTGAACGTCAGGAAGGCAAAGCCCAGGCCGCCTGCCGCGCCGGTCCCCGGCTGGTCCGGATTCGCCTTGGGGAACGTCTTTGCCGCCAGAGCGGCATAATCGTGCAGCCACTTGTCCATCTGAAGGATCATGGCGGGGGTCGCGCCTTTCTGGGGCCCGTAGACAGCGCTGGCTCCGCGGTCGCCGCACAGGGGGTTGATCACGTCGCAGGCAACGCGGAAGGTGCAGTCCTTCAGCTCGGGCAGAACGTGGTCGCTGGTGATCTCCGTCAGCTCCTCCAGGCCCTTTGCGCCGAAGGCCACCTGACTGCCGTTGGCGTTCAGCATCCCATAGCCCAGCGCCTGGAGCATCCCGATGCCGCCGTCGTTAGTGGCGCTGCCGCCGATGCCCACAATGAAGCGGCGGCAGCCCTTGGCAATGGCGTCCTTGATGACCTCGCCCACACCGTAGGTGGTGGTGTTCATGGGATTGCGCTCTTGGTCGGGCACCAGGGTGATGCCCGCCGCGCCGGACATCTCCACGATGGCGGTGCCGCTCTCCTCCAGAATGCCGTAGGCGCACTCCACCGGCCTGCCCAGTGGCCCGGTGACCACCGCCTTTTCCATTCTGCCGCCCATGCCCAGGGCCAGCGCCTCCACGGTGCCCTCTCCGCCGTCGGCCAGGGGGCGGACGCAGACCTCCGCGTCGGGCATGGCCAGCTGTACCCCCTTTCGGATGGCCTCCCCAGCTTCCAGGGAGGTGAGACTGCCCTTCAAAGAGTCGATCGCCGCCACGATTTTCATGCTCATCCGATCCTTTCTGTATTTTTGTGTGGGACAGGTTTTTCTTGATGATATGGATTATATCAGTTTGGCAGACAAGTGGGAATACATATTCCGGCAGCTGGCCGGGAGCTGCTCAGAGACCCTGAAAATCGGCGTCGGAAGCAGC
>JAAVHT010000017.1 GCA_014799565.1 Clostridiales bacterium | reverse complement strand
TCCCCTACAGCAGCCGGGTGAGCACGTCCAGCACCGCCGACATCAGCGGCAGCGCCGCCGCCAGGGCCAGCGCCGTCCCCGCCAGCTCCACCGCCGAGGCCAGGCCCCCCTCCTGGGCGCCCTTGCAGAAATCCGCCGCCAGCCGGGTGACGATGGCAATGCCCGTCGTTTTCATCACCGGCTCCACCACCTGGGCGGACAGGTTCCCGGTCTCGGCCAGCTTGTCCACCAGCTCCACGACGGCGGTGAGCGCTCCGGAGCAGTACAGCACGATGAGGGCGCAGGCCCCCACCCCCAGGGCCAGAGCGATCTCCGGCGACTGACGGCGCACCACCACGGCGCACAGCGCTGCCGCCACCGCCGCCGCGGCCACTTTGATGATATCGCTCACAGCCCGAACAGATCTTTCACCAGGGTGAACAGGTCGTTGATCTGCTGCACCACGATCATCAGCACCACCACCAGCGCCACCAGGGTGGTCATGGTAGCCATCTCGTCCCGGCCCGACCGGGTGAGCACTTGGTTGAGCACCGACACCAGAATGCCGATGGCGGCGATCTTGAAAATCAAATCCACGTCCATCATCCGTCCGTCCTCCTATGTAATCAAATCAGTAATATGGCCAAAAACAGCCCTGCCGTCATGCCCAGCACACCGTATACCCGGCCCAGGCGGCGCAGATCGTCCGCCGCCGCCCCCTGGAGCTGACGCAGGCCCGCCGCCGCGTCCTCCAGGGCCAGCCGCTGGCTGTCGCCGTCATACCGGCCCAGCACCGGCCCCAGCCGCTCCAAAAAGCCCCGATCCTCCGCCGTCAGCCGGAGAGGGGCGGCGTTCAGGCTGTCCCGCCACACCTCCCGGAAGCTCTGGCCGTCCGCCTGCCTCACTCTCTGGGCGCACCGGGTAAAAAAATCTGCCGTCGGGCCGTGGAGCGCTTTTGCCGCTGTCTCCAGCGCGTCGGGCAGGGGGGCCAGCCTCCAGCCCAGTTCCCGCTGGAGGGCGTCCAGCCCCGCCGCCAGCTCGCCCAGGTCTTTGACCCGGCCGTCCAGCCGGGCCACGCCGCCCAGGCCCAGCGCCCCGCACCCGGCCACCACCAGGACGGCCCCCAGCAGCCGTATCATGGCAGCACCTCCGTGCGCAGGTCGCGCTCAGCGCCCCGTCGCTCCAGCACCACCAGCCGCCGGAACACCCCCGCCGCCAGCAGCTCCCGGTAGGCGGGGCGGCGGTTCAGATCGTCCAGTCCCGCGCCGTGGGCAGTGGCGATGAGGGCCGCGCCGCACCCCGCCGCTTCGATGACGGCCTGGGCGTCCTCCGGGCGAGTGATCTCGTCCACCGCCGCGACTTGCGGGTTCATCCCCCGAATGAGGATGGACAGCCCCTCCGCCTTGGCGCAGCCGTCCAGCACGTCGGTGTGCCGGCCTATGTAGAGCTGAGGTTCCCCCCGCCACAGCGCAGCGATCTCCCCCCGCTCGTCCGCTACCGCCACCCGCAGGGGGGCTCCCCCCTCCCCGTCGGACAGCGCCCGCACCAGATCCCGCAGAAGGGTGGTCTTGCCCGCCCCCGGCGGGGCCAAGATCAGGGTGCTCAAAAAGCGTCCGTCCTCCGTCAGCGCGGGTAAAAGCGGTGTTGCCAGCCCTTCCACCGCCCTGGCCACCCGGATGGACAGGGAGGACAGCTCCCGAAGGGTGACGATCTGCCCGTCCTTTTTCACCACCGTGCCGCAAAGGCCCACCCGGTGGCCTCCCCGGAGGGTGACAAAGCCCTGCCGCACCCGATCCAGCGCCGTGTGGGCGGAGCTCTGCGTGGCGTTCTCCACCACCTGGCGCAGCTCGTCCTCACCCACGGGCAGGCCGCCCGTCTCCACCTCACCCTCAGGCAGGAGCGCCGTCATGGGAAAGCCACGGCGCAGGCGAAGCTCCTCCAGGGCACACAGCCTGTCCGGCCCCAGGGCGTACAGGCTTCTCCGCAGCGGCCCGGGCAGCACCCCCGCCGCCTGTTCCCAGGGTTTTCTTTCGTCCATACCGTTCACCGCCTCACTTGTTACCCCATTCATATGAGGGCCTGTCCCGGATTATTCCTGGCCAAAAACGAAAAAGCCGCCTGCCGGATATCCGGCAGGCGGCTTGCTCTGGCATCTATTGTTTTTTGCCCAATCGGGCACGTTACAGCACTGAGACGATGCGCCGCACCGCTTCCTTCGTGGCGTCCGCGTCGCCGAAGGCGGTGACCCGGATGTAACCCTCCCCGCTGGGGCCGAAGCCCGCGCCAGGGGTGGTGACCACGCACGCCTGCTTCAGCAGCAGGTCGAAGAAGTCCCAGGACGGCGTATTGTTGGGCGTTTTCACCCACAGGTAAGGGGCGTTCACCCCGCCATACACCGTCAGCCCCGCGTTGGTCAGGCCCTCCCGGATGACCTTGGCGTTGTTCAGGTAGTAGTCGATGGCGGCCTTTGTCTGGGCCTTGCCCTCGTCCGTGAACACCGCCTCCGCCGCCCGCTGGATGACATAGGGCACGCCATTGAACTTGGTGCCCTGGCGGCGGTTCCACAGCGCGTTCAAGGACGCGCCATCCCGCTCCAGCGCCTTGGGGATCACGGTGTAGGCGCAGCGGGTGCCGGTGAACCCGGCGGTCTTGGAGAAGGAGCGGAACTCAATGGCGCAGGTCTTGGCGCCCTCCACTTCAAAGATGCTGTGGGGAACGCCCTCCTCACGGATAAACGCCTCGTAGGCGGAGTCGTAGAGAATCACGCTGTCATGGGCGTTGGCGTAGTCCACCCACACCTTGAGCTGCTCCTTTGTCGCCGCCGTGCCGGTGGGGTTGTTGGGGGAGCAGATGTAAATGAGGTCGGGTGCTTTGCCCTGGGGCAGCTCGGGGAAGAAGCCGTTCTCCGCGGTACAGGGCAGATAGACCAGATTCGTCCACTTCTCCCCGTCGTGGTCGCCGGCCCGCCCCGCCATGGCGTTGGTGTCCACATACACCGGGTACACCGGGTCGCACACCGCCACCACATTGTCCACCGAGAAGATGTCACCGATATTGCCGCAGTCGCTTTTCGCGCCGTCGGAGACGAAGATCTCGTCGTCGGCGATGTCCACCCCCCGCTCCTTGTAGGAGTTTTGGATGGCAAAGCGCAGGAAATCATAGGCGCCGCAGGTCTCCTCGCAGTAGCCCCGGAAGGTCTCCTTCACCCCCATCTCTTTGGATGCCTTCACCATGGCGTCCACCACCGCGGGGGCCAGGGGCTGGGTCACGTCGCCTATCCCTAAGCGGATCAGGGGCATGGGTGGGTTCTGGGCGGAAAAGGCCCGCACCCGGCGGCCGATCTCCGGGAACAGGTAGCCTCCCGGCAGCTTGAGAAAGTTCTGATTGATGTGGGCCATGAGACCACTCCTTGCTTTATTTGTTTAAATCATTCTACCNCAAAAGAGGCGGCGCGGTCAATTGTCAAGTTTGCCATCAAAAACGGNGACGGCGGGGCCGGTCATGAACACATGGCCGGATTTTTCGTCCCANCGNACNNNCANATCNCCNCCNGCCAGGTGNACCACNGCCTCCCGNTNCAGCTTNCCGGCANTCACCATGGCGGCTGCCGCCGCGCACGCCCCGGTGCCGCAGGCCATGGTCTCGCCGCTGCCCCGCTCCCAGACCCGCAGTTCCAGCTCGCCNCGNTTNANAACNCGGATGAACTCCGCGTTCACCCGATGGGGAAAGGCGGNNTTCCGCTCCACNCCNGGGCCAATGGCCCGCANATCCAGGGCGGCGGGGTCGTCCGNCTCNATGACCGCATGGGGGTTGCCCATGGACACGGGNACGGCGCNCCAGCGCCCCTCCCCGNCNNNCAGCTCCANGGGCGGNTCCACCGCNGGCACCCCCATNTCCACCACGGCGGCNTANNCCNTTTTCTCCNGAATCATCAGNGANATCTCCCGCTCCCCCGACAGCGTCTCAATGGTCAGGTGGGCCTNNTCNGTCAGCCCCCTGTCGTAGACNTATTTGCCAAAGCANCGNATGCCGTTGCCGCACATGGCCCCCTCGGAGCCNTCGGCGTTNAACATCCGCATTTTGAAGTCCGCCCGGTNGGANGGGCAGACGCAGATGATGCCGTCCCCNCCCACGCCGAAGCGGCGGTGGGACAGGCGGCGGGCCAGTTCGCCCAGGTNNTCGGGTGTGGATNCCATGCAGTTCAGGAAAATGTAGTCGTTTCCCAGACCGTGCATNTTGGTGAATTCCATGGCCGTCCCTCCTGTTTGCCGATTGGGAAGCCAAACGGGAGNACAACAGNGCGGCAGTTTTTTACNGCCGCCCTGTCCTGTGTTCACTGATCCGCCAGCACNAGCNTGGCGGTNTCGGTCAGCCGGGCGCCNTTGTCCATGCTCTGCTTTTGTAAAAACCGGTGGGCCTGCTCCTCCGTCATGCCGTNGCGNCNCATCAGCACCGCCTTGGCCTGCTCCACCAGCTCCCGCTCCTCCNGNNNNCGNTGNGCGGGNGNGNGNCCCTGGCTNGANNCTCGGGCGGCGNACAGCGCCNCTTCCTGGCTCGATTCTCGGGCGGCACTGCGTGCCACCTGGCTCGAGGCACTGCGTGCCNCCTGGCTCGCGTCATTGCCGGCTGCGCCGNCAACGACCGCTCGAGTGGCGCTCTGCGCCACTTGGCTCAGCAGCCGCACCGAAGCCATCAGCTCCGAGCGGCGCACGGGGGCCTGGAGTTTGAAGATCCCCTCCCCCTCGCACAGATCCAGCTGGGCCTGGGGNGCNACCATCAGCATGGAGCACCGCTGNGGCAGGTCNTANAACAGCGACTCNCAGCTCTCCTCCCCCAGCTTGAANCCGCACACCACGATGTCCAGCCGCAGCTTGCGCNCCGCCCGCCGCACCTGGTCGGCNGTNCGGCACACGACGCAGGAGAACTCGCCGCCGTTCTCGATNATNTCTCGGAGCCTGTCGCAGTTGCTCTGGCGCTCAAAGGCCACGATCACCTGCCGCATACCCGCTCACTTCCTTCCGGCGCGGGCGGCTCANTAGTTNGTCATGTATTTGTCCACTTCCCAGCTGGACACGCGGGTGCGGTACTCTTCCCACTCCCGCTCCTTNCCGGCGATGTACTGGGAGGTGACGTGCCCGCCCAGGGTAGTCATAACCAGCTTATCCTTCTTCATGGCCGCCAGNGCCTCCTCCAGGGAGCCGGGCAGGGCCTCAATGCCCCGGCGGCGNCGGGTGGCGGGGCTCATGGCGAAGATGTTCTCAGTGATCTCCGGAGGCGGNGTCATGCCCTTCTCGATGCCGTCCAGGCCCGCGGCCAGGCACACCGCCAGGGACAGGTANGGGTTGCAGGCGGGGTCGGGGCAGCGCAGCTCCACCCGGGTGCCCTGACCGCGGGAGGCAGGGATGCGGATCAGCGTGGAACGGTTGGAGGCCGACCAGGCCATATAGCAGGGGGCCTCAAAGCCGGGCACCAGCCGCTTGTAGGAATTGACCAGCGGGTTGGTGATGGCGGCCATGCCCTTCATATGGGCCAGCACTCCGGCGATGAAGGCATAGCACTCCTTGGAGAGCTGCTGGGGGGCATCGGGATCAAAGAACACGTTCTTCCCGTTCCGGTACAGGGACATATTGGTGTGCATTCCGTTTCCGGCCAAGCCATAGATGGGCTTGGGCATGAAGGTGGCGTGAAGGCCGTTTTTCTGGGCAATGGTCTTGACGGCCAGCTTGAAGGTCATGATCTTGTCGGCGCAGTCCAGGGCGGGGGCGTATTTAAAGTCGATCTCGTGCTGACCGGGGGCCACCTCGTGGTGGGACGCCTCGATCTCATAGCCCATCTGNTCCAAAGCCAGGCAGATCTCCCGCCGGGTGGGCTCGCCGTGATCCANGGGGCCCAGNTCNAANTAGCCCGCCTCGTCGTTGGTNTTNGTGGTGGGCTTGCCGTCCTCGTCGGTCTGGAACAGGAAGAACTCCGCCTCNGGGCCCACNTTNAAGGTNTCNTAGCCCATGGNNCGNGCCTTNTCCAGCACCCGCTGGAGTACGCCCCGGGGATCGCCCACAAAGGGNGAGCCGTCCGGGTTGTGTACGTCGCAGATCAGCCGGGCCACCGTGCCNTGCTGGGGCCGCCAGGGGAANATGACAAAGCTGTCCAGGTCGGGGTACAGATACTGGTCGGACTCGTTGATGCGGACNAAGCCCTCGATGGAAGAGCCGTCCAGCATGATCTCGTTATTGACCGCCCGCTCGATCTGGGAGGCCGTGATGGCCACGTTNTTCANCTGGCCGAAAATGTCGGTGAACTGCATCCGNATGAATTTGACGTCCTCTTCCTTCACGATGCGGATGATATCCTCTTTGGAGTATCCCATGTTTGACTTCCCCTTTCATTTATATTGGCCCGCCGGGAAATCATGCTCCCTCCCCCGCGNCCAAGGCACCTGGGATGANCTGAGACATAAAAAGGCGTCCCAAACCNGCCGGTCAGGAACGCCTTTGTCCTCTCGATTACGGGTTTCAGTATAGCATAAACCCGATTTTTGTCAACGNTTTTCTGCACNGNCGCAAATTTTCAGCGCAGAAAACAGGTTTCNACCCATNCGAAACCNGTTTTTTGTAATATGTCACATGGAGNNATGGNCNNTANCNCAGCAGATTTTCCCATGNCTCNCCNAATATTCGACATTTTACNCCTGGGAAAAAATGAAAAGCTTGCCAACTCTTACTTGACCATTCTCCCATGTTCTGCTAAAATAACANCATGTAACTTTTCCCCTGCTTTCCCTGCACATTCGATAAAATTTTTGGAGGAATGCACAATGGCTCACAAATACGTCTATCTGTTCTCAGAGGGCAACGCCAATATGCGCGAGCTTNTGGGCGGCAAGGGCGCCAANCTGGCCGAGATGACCAACATCGGNATGCCCGTGCCCCAGGGNTTCACCATCACCACTGAGGCGTGNACCCAGTACTATGAGGACGGACAGAAGATCAACGACGAGATCCAGGCCGAGATCATGGAGTATATCGTCAAGATGGAGGAGATCACCGGCAANAAGTTCGGCGATCTGGAGAATCCCCTGCTGGTNTCCGTCCGCTCCGGCGCCCGGGCCTCCATGCCCGGCATGATGGACACCATCCTNAACCTGGGCCTCAACGAAGAGGTGGTGGAGGTCATCGCCAAGCAGTCNNNCAACCCCCGCTGGGCCTGGGACTGCTACCGCCGCTTCATCCAGATGTACTCCGACGTGGTCATGGAGGTGGGCAAGAAGTACTTCGAGCAGCTCATCGACCAGATGAAGGAGAAGAAGGGCGTCACCCAGGANGTGGANCTCACCGCCGACGACCTGAAGGAGCTGGCCGGCCAGTTCAAGGCTGAGTACAAGGCCAAGATCGGCGCCGACTTCCCCTCTGACCCCAAGGAGCAGCTGATGGGCGCCATCAAGGCCGTGTTCCGCTCCTGGGACAACCCCCGCGCCAACGTCTACCGCCGGGACAACGACATCCCCTACTCCTGGGGCACCGCCGTCAACGTGCAGTCCATGGCCTTCGGCAACATGGGCGACGACTGCGGCACCGGCGTGGCCTTCACCCGCAACCCCGCCACCGGTGAGAAGAAGCTGTTCGGTGAGTTCCTGACCAACGCCCAGGGCGAGGACGTCGTCGCCGGCGTCCGCACCCCCATGCCCATCGCCGAGATGGCGGAGAAGTTCCCCGAGGCCTTCGCCCAGTTTGAGGACGTGTGCAAGCGGCTGGAGGATCACTATCGCGATATGCAGGATATGGAGTTCACCGTGGAGCACGGCAAGCTCTATATGCTCCAGACCCGCAACGGCAAGCGCACCCCCGCCGCCGCCCTGAAGATCGCCTGCGACCTGGTGGACGAGGGCATGATCGACGAGAAGAAGGCCGTGGCCATGATCGAGCCCCGCTCTCTGGACACCCTGCTCCATCCCCAGTTCGACGGCGAGGCTCTGAAAGAGGCTCCCATGCTGGCCACCGCTCTGGGCGCCTCCCCCGGCGCCGCCTCCGGCAAGATCGTCTTCTCCGCCGAAGAGGCCAAGGAATGGGCCGCCCGTGGTGAGAAGGTGGTTCTGGTTCGCCTGGAGACCTCTCCCGAGGACATCGAGGGCATGAAGGCCGCCCAGGGCATCCTCACGGTGCGCGGCGGCATGACCTCCCACGCCGCCGTCGTGGCCCGCGGCATGGGCAAGTGCTGTGTCTCCGGCTGCGGCGAGATCAAGATGGACGAGGAGAACAAGCAGTTCGAGCTGGCCGGCAAGACCTTCCACGAGGGCGACTGGCTCTCTCTGGACGGCTCCACCGGCAAGATCTACGACGGCCCCGTCCCCACCGTCCCCGCCACCATCGGCGGCGAGTTCGGCCGGGTCATGGGCTGGGCGGACAAGTATCGCCGCCTGGAAGTGCGCACCAACGCCGACACCCCCCACGACGCCGCTCAGGCCAAAAAGTTCGGCGCGGAGGGCATCGGTCTGTGCCGCACCGAGCATATGTTCTTCAACGACGACCGCATCCCTGCCATCCGGGAGATGATCTGCTCCGACACCGTGGAGCAGCGCGAGAAGGCCCTGGCCAAGCTGGAGCCCATGCAGCAGTCCGACTTTGAGGGCATCTATGAGGCCATGGAGGGCCTGCCTGTCACCATCCGCTTCCTGGATCCCCCGCTACACGAGTTCGTCCCCACTGAGGAGGCCGACATCGAGAAGCTGGCTGACGACATGGGCAAGTCCGTGGCCGACATCAAGGCCATCATCGCCGGACTTCACGAGTTCAACCCCATGATGGGTCACCGCGGCTGCCGTCTGGCCGTCACCTACCCCGAGATCGCCGTGATGCAGACCAATGCTGTCATCAAGGCCGCCCTGGCCGTCCAGGCCCGTCACCCCGAGTGGAACCTGGTGCCCGAGATCATGATTCCCCTGGTGGGCGAGGTGAAGGAGTTCCTCTACGTCAAGAACATCGTCACTTCCACCGCCGACAAGCTCATCGCTGAGGCCGGTTCCTCCATGAAGTATAAGGTTGGCACCATGATCGAGATCCCCCGCGCGGCCATGACCGCCGACGAGATCTCCCCCCACGCCAACTTCTTCTCCTTCGGCTCCAACGACCTGACCCAGATGACCTTCGGCTTCTCCCGCGACGACGCCGGCAAGTTCCTGGGCGCCTACTACGAGAAGAAAATCTACGAGCAGGATCCCTTCGCCAAGCTGGATCAGCACGGCGTGGGCCGCCTGATCTCCAACGCCACCCGCTGGGGCCGTTCCACCAATCCCGACATCCATGTCGGCATCTGCGGCGAGCACGGCGGCGATCCCTCCAGCGTGGAGTTCTGCCACAAGATTGGGCTGGATTACGTGTCCTGCTCCCCCTTCCGGGTGCCCATCGCCCGGCTGGCCGCCGCTCAGGCCGCGATCAAGGACGCTGAGTAAGCGGCATAACCTCAAACAGATCGGAGAGTGGATCACGGAACGTGATCCACTCTCCGACAAAAACCGATATGCACTTATTTTACTTCATTTTCCAGATAAAGCGGGATTTTCCCGCTTTATCTTTTCCGTCAGGGGGGAACGGTATTGCAGACAACCGGGCGCGCCGAGCGGCAGTCAAATATAGAACTGCTTCGGATCATCGCGATGCTGATGATCATCATCTGCCACTTTTCGACCCATGGCGGCTTTCAGTTTCCCAGCGGCGAACTCACGGTAAACAGGCTGTGGACTCAGTGCCTTACCTTTGGCGGCAATCTTGGCGTGGATATTTTTGTGCTCATCTCAGGCTATTTTTTGATTGGTTCCACCGCGTTCAGGACGGATAAGGCGCTGAAGCTCGCCCTCCAGATTTTTACCTATTCCATCCTTCTCCTCGCTGTTTTTACCCTGGCGGGGGTCAACCCTTATGGGATAAGGATGGTGATCAACTGCCTTTTCCCCATTACATATTCCGGATGGTGGTTTGCCAGCACATACTTCGTATTGTACCTGATCTCACCATACTTGAACAAGCTTCTCAGGGGATTGGACAAACAGGATTATCAGAAAATGCTGGCGCTGCTCACGGTCTGCTGGTGCGTCATCCCAACCTTTTTCGGCTCCGCCTATGGAAGCAATTATCTGCTGTGGTTCGCTTACCTGTACGCGGTATCGGCCTATGTCCGGCTCCATGTCAATAAAATAGCCATAGGCCCCAAGACCGCCTTCCTGGGCGCCTTTGCCGCCATGCTTACGGCGTGTCTGGGAATGGTTATTTCGGATCTGTTTGAAAGCAAAATCCCCGCTGCCGGCAAATTGGCCGCTTACGTGATCCATATGCAGCGGCTGCCCACTGTGCTGACGGCCCTGTTCCTGTTTTTGGGCTTTCTGCAAATTGATATTGGCTGCAATCGGGCTGTCAATCAGATCTCATCGGCTACCTTTGGAGTATATTTGATTCACGAGAACAATTTTGTCCGCCCCTTTTTATGGGGTACGCTGTTTCAAAACGCGTCATTCAGCCACAGCCCGTTTTTGATCCCGTATTCTCTCGCGGCCGCCCTCATTGTATTTGTATGCTGTACGCTGATCGAGCTATTCAGAATAGCCGTACTGGAAAAGCACTATATGGGATTGGTAAAAAGGGTCTCGCTTTACATTGACAGCAGGATCGAACGACTCTTCCCATCCGAGTTATCTCATAAATCATCATGATCCCGATATTTTTAAAGCACCCTGTCCGGGAAGAATAGTGTGCCGCCAGCAAAAATGCTGGCGGCACACTTTATCGTTTCTTTTGCGGCGGCAGACCGACGGGGGCCGTTTATACTGATTCTCGCCAAGAGCTAATAGTTTATTTAGATTTGTTAAAAAATTGCTAAAGGATCGATAAAGAATTCACAAAATGCCGAAAAAGGCGGCCTCAGCGGCAAAATGTTTATCAAAAGGCCATCAAAAAACCTGTTGACAGCCACCGGAAAGAGCGCTAAACTAAACACCAACGAAATCACAGGCGAGGCGGCACACTCCGCTGACAAAGCGTATCATCAACACATCGAAAAATCCGCGGCCCGCAGATCTTCCACCGCCGTTCCGGCGGCGGACAAAGCTCGTGTACGCTGACTATAGAATGGAATGAGATATTTTGATTCAACTGGCCATTTTTATCAATCTTTTCTTCGCCCCCATGCTGTCTATCTATCTGTACTTTAAAAAGCGGGGGAAACCGCTTGAGCCGTCTCTGGAGTTTCTGGTTCAATATGGCATCACCGTCTGCTGCAATTACGCGCTGGCGCGGATCCTGCTGACGGTTCCCCACAAGCTGCTGGGTCTCTCCTATTCTGTGGATTCCGCCCACTATACCATGGCCGCGCTGCTGGCCGCCTGGCTGCTCACCCAACTCTTCAGGGCCGCAAAGCACATTCGGATCAGCCTGGATATTACCCGGGTGGACGGCGGCGATGAAGAAAACGCAGGACAAATCAGCAAACCAAAAGAGGAGCCCTACCATGAAGAAGCAAACAACCAATAAAAAACACGTCGGACGTGTGGTGGAACTTGTCGTCAGCTGTGTTCTGTTCGCGGCGGCAGCCATATTCTTCGGTGTCACCACCTGGGTCAACGCCACCTTTGACGTGACCTTTCAGCAGATTTTATACACGATGGCCTCCCCTCTGGACGGCAGTGAGCTGGGCGTCGTCGTGGACGGGGTGGTCGCCTGTATCCCCGCCCTGATCGTGCTGGCTCTGTTCATCCTGGCCGGCACGGTATGCCTGCTCCTCCAGCGGCGCTTTGCCGTCACGGCGAAGATCGATGTGTTCCGCTGGCGCCGCAGCATTGATCTGCTGAGCCTGGCGCGGCATCTGATGACGCTGTTCGCCATTCTCTCCCTGTTCAACACCTGCAAATTTGTGAACGACAGCTTGGATGTCATGGGCTATGCCAAGCTGCGTTCGGACGCCTCCACCCTCTATGAAAAGCATTACGTAGATCCGAACAGCGTGCGCATTACGGCGCCGGCGCGGAAAAAGAATCTGCTTTGCATCTACCTGGAGAGCATGGAGACTACCTATGCCTCGCAGGATGTGGGCGGGATGCAGCCGGTCAATTACATCCCGAATCTCACCGCGCTGGCGCAGAAGAATTGCTCCTTCTCCAACTCCACGCTGCTGGGCGGATCCCATTCGGGCACCGGGACAAACTGGACCATGGCGGCTTTGCTGTCCTCCACCTCCGGCATCCCCTTCTCCTTCCCCATCGCGGACAATGACATGGGCGAGCAGGAGTATTTCGCCTCCGGCTGCGTCAGCCTGGGTGAGATCCTGGAGAAAAACGGGTACCACAATCTGTTCCTGTGCGGCTCCGACGGGGAGTTTGCCGGACGGAAGAAGTATTTTGAGCAGCACGGCAATTACGAGGTCTGCGACTACTTCAGCACCAGGGACGAGGGCTATTTCCCGGAGGATTACCGCGCGTGGTGGGGCATTGAGGACGAGATCCTGTACGAAATCGCCAAGGACAAGCTGCTGAAGCTGGCCGAGGACGATCAGCCCTTCAACTTCACCATGCTGACGGTAGACACCCACCACATCGGCGGATATGTCTGCGAGCTGTGCGGCAGCGAGTATGAAAACCAGACCGCCAACGTGGTGGCCTGCGCCGACCGGCAGGTCGCTGAGTTCCTCGAGTGGTGCTCCCAGCAGGATTTCTATAAGGACACCGTAATCGTTGTCCTGGGCGACCACCCGAGAATGGACAACAATCTGGTGGAGAACCTGGAGTACTATGACAGGACGGTGTACAACTGCTTCCTGAACCTGGCCTGCCCGCTCCCGGACATGAGCCGCCGCCAGAACCGGGAATTCTCCACCCTGGACTACTACCCCACCATATTGGCCGCCATGGGCTTTAACATTGAGGGGAACCGCCTGGGCTTAGGCGTGAACCTGTTCTCCGATGAGGACACCCTCTCCGAGCGCATGGGCTTTAAGAGCCTGGACTACGAGATCACCAAGTACTCCCCCTACTACGTCGAACACTTTGCCTGAGCCGCGGCTGGGTTGACATCCTCCGGCATTGAGTGTATATTAATATATTAATGTAGACCGAACCGTTGGGAGGAACCGATCCCTATGCTCCGAGAGCTGAAAGCTTCCGCCGGCAGAAAATGGAGCGCGCTCTGGATGGACAAGCGGGCCTTTCGAACCCGCTTGTTCCTTGCCGCCGCCTGTGCCTTTAACTGCGTGTTCACGTTTATCTTCTTTGGCCCCTGTGAACTGTATCTGCAAAATACCAGCGATATGACCTTTCCCTTCAGCCTGCTGGCGCCTGTCATGGCGCTGGCGGGGCTGGGGATTTTTGCCGTTTTGCTGGCTGTTCTGCTGGTACTCCGGGGCAAGCCCTTCAACTACGCCGTATCTCTCCTTTTCGCGGTGACGCTGGCGGGCTACCTCCAGGGGAACTTCTGGAACGTGGATCACGGCACGCTGGACGGCACCTCGGTGACGTGGCAGAACTACCGAGGCGCCATGCTGAAAAACCTTGTGGTTTGGATGCTTGTCATCGGAGCCGTGTTCCTCCTGCTGTATTTCAGCCGGAAGCTGTGGACGCGGACACTGGAAACCGTATCCCTGCTGCTGGCGGCGATGCAGACAGTGGCCCTCTTCAGCCTGGTCAACACCACCAACCTCTCCGCGCTTCAGGAACGCTATCTCTCCACCGAGGGGATTTTTGAGCTGGCCCCCTCCCAGAACGTGGTGTTCTTTCTGCTGGATCGCTGCGACCGCTCCTATCTGGACGACCTGATTGCCCAGCACCCGGAGTGGGAGGCGGAGCTGGGCGGCTTCACCAGCTACCAGGACTTCACCGGCAGCTTCAGCCGCACCTACGCCTCTGTCACCTATCTGCTCACCGGGGTCAGGGACGATGACGCCGCCCCCTTTGAGATCCGCAAGCGGGACTACTTCCGCCGGGCGTGGGGGCGCTCCTCCTTTTTGTCCGACCTCCATAATACAGGCTGTCAGGTGGGGCTCTATTCCCATGTCGGCGACGTGATAGGCGAGATGGACAACGTGGAGGGCAAAATCGACAACATCGGCCAGAGCACGGTGAGCTACAGCCGGCGGATCATGCTGACAAAAATGCTGGAGCTGTCCGCCTATCGCTACGCGCCGGAGGCGGTAAAACCCTATTTCCAGCTCTATACCGGCGACCTGGACGCGGTCCAGACCGCCTCCAGCGGGGATCTCTATCAGATCGACGACCCCGAATTCTGGGCCCGCTACCGCGCCCAGGGCCTGAGCGTCAACGACGGGCTGACCGGGTGCTTCCGCTTTTACCATCTTCAGGGCGCCCACTACCCCTTCAACATGAGCGAGACAGCGGAGCGGGTGGAGACGCGATGGGATTCCGCCGGCCAGCACGACCAGATGGTGGGAAATATGGAGATGATCCTCCAGTACCTGGACGAGCTGCGGGAAAAAGGCGTCTATGACGACACCACCATCATCATCAGCACCGACCACGCGGCGGACTACCCCGAGTGGGTTGGTGACGACTGGATGGCCACCACCCAGGGCCTGAGCCGCCTGGACAGCCCCCGGCTGCTTCCCCTGCTCATCAAGCCCGCCCACGCCGACACCAGCCAGCCTATGCAGCTGTCCCACAAGCAGATCTGTCAGGACAACCTCCGGGCCTCCATCGCCGGGTGGTTTGGGCTGGACACCGCAAAATACGGCCGAACCATTGAGTCCATCGGCGAGGACGAGGATATGGCCCGCACCTTCTGGATGCTGCTGTACGATGAGGCCCTGACCACCCGGGACGCGTACATGGGAACCTACGTGATCCGCGGGGACGGCAATGACTTCTCCAACTGGAATCTGACCCAGCTCACCCCGCTGGAACCCCACGTCTGGTGAGTATCGAAAAGATGGGAGAGCGCCCCATGAAAAAACTGGCACAATTTATCTACTTTTTCGGGTTTGGCATGATGCTGTTCTCCGTGACGGCGTTTGCCTATATCGACCCGTCCGCCATGACCTATATGATCCAGCTCGTCGCCGGCGTGGCTATCGCGGCGGGCGCGGGCCTCAGCTTCTACCTGCGCAAGCTGAAGCGCAGATTTTCCAAGAGCCGGAGCAGCCGCGCCAACCTCCAGTCCTTCGCGGACGACGATGACGACGACACCGGCTACGGCGATTACGAGCTGGAACCCGCCGTCTCTCAGGCCCAGGCTTCCCCCTCTCCCGCCCCGGCGGCGGAGCGGGCATACGCGCCGGAGCCCGCCGCAGAGCTTACGGCGGCCCCCGCCGACCCCTTTGACGAGACGGGGGGCGAGGGCGGCCTGGCCGCCGAGAACCGGGAACTGCGCCGCCTGCTGGCGGAGGAACGGCAGAAGGTGGAGGAGCTGAAGCGGGCCCTGCACATCTGCACAGCGCCAAGGCGGTGACTGCGATGAAGAAGCAACTGAAAGAGCGATGGTGGATGCTTCCTGCGATAGCCACAGGGCTGGCTTTCACAGTTGGCTTTATTGCTTTGGTGTACGTCCATGAAACCTCTGACCCCGAGGAGGGGGGAGAAGTCCCCTCTTCAAATCCACCGCCTGCGGAAGCGAAAAAAAAGCAAAAAAAGCAAAAAAAGGATCGGTGGTGGCTGCTCCCCATTCTGGCCGGGGCGCTGGCCCTCTTCCTCAACCTGTTCATCTTCATCAACGCCTATGTGCCCTCCGGCTCCATGGAGCCCACCATCTCCACCGGGGCGCTGTTGATCGGTGACCGCACCGCCTACCTTCGGGGAGAGCCCCAGGCGGGGGACGTGGTGCTGTTTCGCCATGAGTCGGAGTTCGGGCGGGACATCATCATCAAACGGATTATCGCCCTGCCGGGGCAGACCTTCTCCATGGTAAACGGACGGGTGTATCTGGACGGGGAGCTGCTGGACGAGCCGTATATCACGGAATTTTCCACCGACAGCTATCCCGAGACGGTGGTACCCGAGGGCTGCTACCTGGTACTGGGGGATCACCGCCGCAACTCCCGTGACTCCCGGTTCTGGGCCGACCCCTTTGTCCAGCGGGAAGAACTGCTGGCCCGGGCGCTGCTGGTCTACTTCCCCCGGCCCCATCTGCTTTAGCCACTGAAAGACGAGGTGTCGTCACAACGGTATGGAACTTATCAATACGATCATTGGGACGCCTCTGGGCTGGCTGATGTACGGCTGTTACTGGCTGTTTCGCAACTACGGGATCGCCATTCTGGTCTTTACCCTGCTCACCAAAGTGGTCATGTTCCCCATCTCCCTGCTGGTGCAGAAAAACTCCATCAAGATGGTGAAGATGAAGCCCCAGCTGGATATGCTCCGCTACCAGTATGTGGACGACAGCGACGCCTTTCTGGACGCCCAGTCCGCCCTGTATAAAAAGGAGCACTACAACCCCATGGCGGGGGTGATTCCCCTGCTGCTCCAGCTGCCCATTATCCTGGGCCTGCTGGATGTGGTATACAAGCCCTTAAAGCACATCCTCCACCTGACCCCGGAGCTTCAGCGGGTCTTTGTGGCCCAAACTGCCCAATTGATGTCCGTGACGGTGGACGAACTGGGCTCCACCGCCCAGCTCTCCGTGGTGGAGCGGGTGCGGGCCATGCCGGACAGCTTTGCCGCTATCCCCGGCTCGGCGGAGGCTGTCGCCCAGATCCAAAACCTGCGCATGACCTTCTTCGGGATCAATCTGGCCGAGACTCCCAGCGTCCACACCCTGGACGCCCTGTTCCTCATCCCCGTGCTGGCGGGGCTGTCCGCCCTGCTCATGTGCTGGGTGCAGAACAAGGTGAACGTGCTGCAGATCGAGCAGAACAAGCTGTCCCAGTGGGGCATGACAGCGTTCATGATCGCCTTCTCCACCTTCTTCGCCTTCATTGTCCCTGCGGGGGTGGGGCTGTACTGGATCTTCGGCAACCTGTTCTCCATCGGGGTCATGTTCCTGTGCAACGCCGTCTACTCCCCCAGGGAATACATCGACTACGGCCTGCTGGAGGAGATGAAGCGCTCCGCCGCCCAGGACAAGGAGCGGAAGAGGCAAAACGCCGCCCTGGCCAAGAAGTACTACAAGGAGTTCTTTTCCAAGGAAAACAAGGGGAACATGAAGATCATGTTCTACTCCGAGGGAAGCGGATTCTACAAGTATTTCCGCGCCCTCATCGAGGCGCTGCTGCGGAACACCAATCTGACCATCCACTACGTCACCAGCGACCCGGAGGATGCCATTTTTCAAAAGAACGAGCCACGCATCCGGCCCTACTATGTGGACGAGACCCGGCTCATCTCCCTGATGATGAAGCTGGAGGCGGACATGGTGGTGATGACCACCCCCGACCTGGAGAAGTACCACATCAAGCGCTCCCGGGTGAAGGACAATGTGGAATACGTCTTTATGGACCACGGGTGCAGCAGCGACAACCTGGCCTACCGCACCGGGGCGCTGGACGCCTACGACACTCTGCTGGTGGTGAGCCGTGAGCAGGCCATCGAGGCCCGGGCCATTGAGAAGCTGCGGCACGTGAAAAAGAAGCGGATCATCGAGTGCGGCTACGGACTCATTGACGACATGATCGCCGCGTATACCGCCATGGACAAGGCGGAAAACGAGAAAAAGACCATCCTCATCGCCCCCTCCTGGCAGTACGACAACATCATGGACTCCTGCCTGGACGACCTGGTGAGCGCCCTGTACGGCAGGGGCTACCGCATCGTCATCCGGCCCCATCCCCAGTATGTGCGCCGGTTCCCCACGCGGATGAAGGAGATCATCCAGCGGTATCAGGACAAGGCCGGGGACGATTTCATCATCGAGACCGACTTCTCCTCCAACGTGACGGTGTACACCGCCGACCTGGTCATCACCGACTGGAGCGGCATCGCCTTTGAGTTCTCCTTCACCACCGACAAGCCTTCCCTGTTCATCAACACCCAGATGAAGGTGGTCAACGAGGACTGGCAGAAGATACCCCTGGTTCCCTTCGACATCACCGCCCGCTCTAAGGTGGGCCGTCAGGTGGAAAAGAACGAGGTCAAGGAACTGGCCCCCGTGGTGGAGGAGCTTCTGGCCCATCAGAAGGACTACAAGGAGCGCATCGCCGCGCTGAAACAGCAGCACTTCTACAACCTGGGCCACAGCGGCGAGGTGGGCGCGCAGTATATCGTCCACCGCCTGGAACGCCGCTATCCCGGCCAGATTGCCGCCCCCAACCCGTCCGGCAGGGAATCTGGGCAATAACCCCAATCAAGCGAAGGCCCCCGATCCGCTCCAATGGGACAGACCGGGGGCTTAGAGCATCGGAAGGAAACCGTTTTTATGGACTCACAAGCTCATGATAATTTTCCGGCCCCGGCGGGCATACCCGACTCCGATTTGCTCACAGCCGACGATCTGCGGCTGATCGGGGAGGTGCTCCGCGCCAACCCGGAAGAGGTCACCGGCATCTCCGCCTTGAAAAAGGGCATGACCAACCGCTCTTTTCTCTTCTCCTGCCGGGGGAAGAAATACATCATGCGCGTCCCCGGGGAGGGCACCGGACGACTCATCAGCCGCCCAGAGGAGGCGGCGGTGTACCGTCTCATCCAGGGCCGGGAACTGTGCGAGGATGTGCTTTACATCGACCCGGACAGCGGCTATAAAATCTCCCGGTTCATCGAGGGCGCCCGCACCTGCGACCCAATGAATGAGCGGGAAACCGCCGCGTGTATGAACAAGCTGCGCTCCTTCCATGAGCTGAATTTGCGGGCAGACCACGAATTCGACCTGTTCGGCCACATCGACTTCTATGAATCCCTGTGGGAGGGCCGGCCCTCCGCCTACCCCGATTACCGGGAGACCAAGGAAAACGTGTTCCGCTTAAAACCCTTCCTGGACGCCCAAGTGGGGAAAAAGGTGCTCACACACATTGACGCGGTGCCGGACAACTTCCTGTTCTTCCGGAATGACCGGGGCGGCGAGGAGATCCGCCTCATCGACTGGGAGTACGCCGCCATGCAGGATCCCCACGTGGACGTGGCCATGTTCTGCATCTACGCCATGTATGACCGGGAACAGGCGAACCGGCTCATCGACCAGTATTTTGCCGGGGACTGCCCCGCCCTCACCCGGGTCAAGATCTACGGCTATATCGCCGTGTGCGGCCTGCTGTGGAGCAACTGGTGCGAGTACAAGCGCTCCCTGGGGGTGGAATTCGGGGCCTATTCCCTGGCCCAGTACCGCTACGCCCGGGACTACTGCGAGATCGTCCGGGGCGAACTGGAAAAATTGGGAGAGGATTTGCCATGAACACCGTCAAGCGGGCCGTCATCGTGGCCGCCGGGGAGGGCAAGCGGATGCGGCCCGTCACCCTGACCACCCCCAAGTCCCTGGTGCGGGTCAACGGCACGCGGATGATCGACACGGTGATACAAGGTCTGATGGCAAACGGCATCACCGAAATTTACGTGGTCGTCGGGTATTTAAAAGAACAGTTTCAAGTGTTAGAGCGGGAATACCCCAACGTAACGCTTATCGAAAACCCCTGGTACGAATCCTGCAACAACATCTCCTCCCTCTACGCCGCCCGGGAGCACCTGGAGGACGCCATCATCACCGACGCCGACCTCATCATCCGCGACCCACGGGTGCTGTCCCCAGAGTTTGAGCGCTCGGGCTATAACGCCGTGTGGACGGATGAGCACACGGACGAGTGGCTGCTGACGGTGGACGACGGCGTGGTGTCCTCGTGCAGCCGCACCGGCGGCGCCCACGGCTGGCAGCTCTACAGCGTTTCCCGCTGGAGCGCAGAGGACGGGCGGCGGCTCAAGCGCCACCTGGAAATCGAATTTGAGGAGCGGCACAGCCGGGACATCTACTGGGACGACGTGGCGCTGTTCTGTTACCCCCAGGAGTACCGGCTGGGGGTATTCCCCATGGAAGCCGGGGGCATCGTGGAGGTGGACAGCCTGGCCGAGCTGGCGGCGCTGGACCCCAGCTACCGGAAGTATCTGGACGAGGTGAAATGACGTGGAGCGGAAGAAAATCGACTGGGTCATCACTCTGGCCCCTCTGGGGTGCATCCTGGCTCTGAGCGCGCTGTTCCTCGCCTTCCCGGAGCGCTCCAACCAGATACTGGGCCAGATCCGCTTCCTGCTGGGGGACACCTTCGGCGTCTATTACCTCATCATTGGGCTGGGCGTGTTTCTGCTGTCCCTGTTCGCGGCGTTCTCCAAATACGGAGGCATTGTACTGGGCGGGCCGGAGGAAAAACCCAAATACCCCTTCTTCACCTGGGGTTCCATGATGTTCACGGCGGGGCTGGCGGCGGACATCCTGTTCTATTCCTTCTCCGAGTGGATCTTATACGCTGTAGACCCCCATATTGCCGAGCTGGGCTCTGTCCAGGATTGGGCCAGTGTGTTTCCCATCTTCCACTGGAGCCTCATCCCCTGGGGGTTCTACCTGATGCTGGCGGCGGCGTTCGGCTTCATGCTCCATGTGCGCCGCCGGGAGCGGCAGCGGTATTCCGAGGCCTGCCGTCCCATTCTGGGAAAACACACCGACGGCGTGCCTGGCCGATTTATCGACCTCCTGGCGGTGTTCGCCCTGCTGGCGGGGACGGCCACCACCTTCAGCCTTGCCACCCCCCTGATGGCGGGCATTTTGGACGAGCTGTTTCACATCGCCCTGAGCCGGGAGCTGGTCACCGTTCTTATCCTGGCAGCCACCTGCGCGGTGTATACCTACTCCCTGCTCCGCGGCTTCAAGGGCATCAGCCTGCTGGCCAAGTCCTGCGTCTGGCTGTTCTTCGGCCTGCTGGCCTATGTACTGCTCTTTGGCGGCGAGGCCCGGTACATCATCGAGACCGGCGTTGAGGCCCTGGGCCGAATGATCGGGCACTTCTTTGAGCTGGCCACCTTTACCGACCCCCAGCGCGCCACCTCCTTTCCCCAGAACTGGACTATTTTCTACTGGTCGTACTGGATGGTGTGGTGCGTGGCCGCGCCCTTCTTCATCGGCAGCATCTCCCGTGGACGGACAGTGCGGCAGACCATCCTGGGGGGCTACGGCTTCGGGGTGGGCTCCACCATCGTCAGCTTCATCGTGCTGGGCAACTACTCCCTGGGCAAACAGGTGTCCGGAGCGGCGGACTTTGTCGCTCAATACAACGAGACAGGCGATTTGTACACCCTCATCATTTCCATGATCCGCACCCTGCCCTGCCCGGTGCTGGTTCTTGTTTTGGTACTGGTCACTATGGTGGCCTTCTATGCCACCTCCTTCGACTCCATCGCCCTCATCGCCTCCTGCTACAGCTATCGCCGCCTGGGACAGGATGACTCCCCTCACTGGGCGGTGAAGCTGATGTGGTGCCTGCTGCTCATCGCCCTGCCCATCGCCCTGGTGTTCTCAGACAGCTCCATGAGCAGCCTCCAGTCGGTGAGCATCATCGCCGCCTTCCCCATCGGGGCCGTCATCGTCCTCATTGCCGCCAGCTTTTTCAAGGACGCCGGAGCTTATCTAAAAGAACAGTCCCGGCCCGGTGGCAGGAACCATTGAGTGTTCCGGCAAACCAAAAATTTGAACCTGCGAGGCGCATCCATGGAAAACATACAAAAATCCGAACTTTTTGAACATATGTCCATTCCCAGGGCAGTGCTCACCCTGTCCATCCCCACCGTTCTCAGCTCGCTGGTGATGGTGCTCTACAACCTGGCGGACACCTACTTTGTGGGGATGCTGCAGGATTCCATCCAGAACTCCGCCGTCACCCTGGCCGCGCCGGTGCTGCTGGCCTTCAACGCGGTGAACAACCTCTTCGGCGTGGGCTCCTCCAGCATGATGAGCCGCGCCCTGGGCGCAAAAGACTATGACACCGTGCGGCGCAGTTCCGCCTTTGGCTTCTACTGCGCCCTGGTCTGTGGCGTGCTGTTCTCCCTCTTCACCACCGTCTTCCGCGCCCCACTGCTGGCTCTCCTGGGGGCAGATGCTGAAACCACCGCCGCCACCGCGCAGTACCTGCTGTGGACAACCACCTGCGGGACCGCCCCCGCCATCCTCAACGTGGTTATGGCCTATCTGGTGCGCTCGGAGGGGGCCACCTTCCACGCCAGCATCGGCACCATGAGCGGCTGCCTGCTGAACATTGTGCTGGATCCCATCTTTATCCTCCCCTGGGGGTTCAATATGGGGGCCGCCGGGGCGGGCTGCGCCACCTTCCTGTCCAACTGCTTCGCCTGCCTGTACTTCTTCGTGCTATTGATCGTCCGGCGGGGCAAAACCTTCGTCTGCATCCACCCGGCCATGGCCCGGCCCCGCAGGGAGATCGTAAAAGGAGTATTCGGCGTGGGCATACCCGCCTCCATCCAGAATCTGCTCAATGTCACCGGCATGACGGTGCTCAACAACTTCACCGCCGGCTTTGGGCCGGACGCCATCGCCGCCATGGGCATCTCCTACAAGATCAACATGATCCCCATGTACATCTCCCAGGGAATGTCCCAGGGGCTGATGCCGCTGGTGAGCTATAACTACGGCAGCGGAAACGTCCCCCGGCTGAAAAAGGCCGTCCAGTTTACACAAAAGGTGGCCCTGACCTTCATGGTCACGGTGTCGGTGTGCTATTTCTTCGCTTCCGGCACGCTCATCAGCCTATTTATGAAGACCGACGCCGTGGTGGCCTACGGCTCCCGGTTCCTGCGGTGTATGTGCGTCGCCCAGCCCTTCCTGTGTATGGACTTCCTGGCGGTGAACGTGTTCCAGGCCTGCGGCCTGGGTCAGTACTCCCTGCTGTTCGCCATCCTGCGCAAGATCGTGCTGGAAATCCCCGCGCTGTACATCCTCAACTACTTTGTCCCCCTGTACGGTCTGGCCTGCGCCCAGGCCGTGGCCGAGATCGTGCTGGCCGTGGCCGCCGTGGTCATCCTGCTCCGCCTGTTCCGGCGTATGTCCGCCGAGGGCACGCCTTTGCCGCCCCGCGGCGAAAAAAAATAGACGTTTCCCCCTTTCCTTTTCCCTGAATTTGGCCGATATATAGGTAGAGAAAGTAGAAAGGGGGGCAGGATATGGCGATTCAACCGATCTCCGCCATCGGCCGGGATGAACAGACCGCAGCGGATCAGGCCGAGGGCCAGTATAGCGAGCTTTTGGCGCAGTCGATGAATAAGCGGGAAGAGCGCACCTCCTCCCTCACCGAGATGATCCGCGACGCCAAAGAGAAAGCGGACGCCCAGCGGGAGAAATTCAAGCTGGCCAAGACCACTCCCCGGTATGGCGACGCCCCTCTGGAAGCCTACGCCCGGATCAGCCGTGCCCGCACCCAGGGGCAGGCCAGCTCCGCCGCAGGGTATGCCCGCCGCCGTATCTCCCAGCTGGAGGCCGCTCAGCGCTCCGACCCAGACCACGCCGACCAGATCAAGGCCGCCGTCTCTCAGCTGAAAAAGGCGGTGACACGGGCCAACAAAAAGAAGCTGGAGTTAAATAAGGAACAGCTGGCACGGATCCGCCAGAAGCGTCTGGCCCAGGAGAATAAGCGCCGGGAGGCGCAGCGCATCCAGCAGGAGCTGCGCAAAAACGCCGCCATGCGGGCCATCCGGGAATCCGGATACTTCCAGGAAACGGAGATTGCCAACCGCCAGGCCGATCAGCTCACCGCTACCAAGATGGAGCTGCGTATGCAGGCGGAGCAGCTGGGCGCCTCCGCCCAAAAATCCATTGATGCCGCCGTTCAGGGCTATTCTTCCACCGTGACCCAGATCGTGGCTGTGGATATGAGCGCCCCTATCTCGGTTCCACAGGTGAATGTACAGGCGTAGCTTTTCAGGTTGAAAAGAGGGTCTGCCGCAAAGCGGCAGACCCTCTTTATATGTGGTCTATCGGTTCAATTCCTCAATAAAATGCTGCATCCGTTCGGTGATTAGCTGATCCTTTTTCATAGCAAGCAATTCGTTCCTGCTCACCCATTTGAAGTCCACGGTCTCGCCCTCCTGCAGCGTTACCGCTTCCTTGTCCCAGCCGGTGACGCACTGGAACTCCACATAAATGGCGTGCGCCTCCTCGTCGGTCACTGTACCCACTTCAACTAAACCCTCGGAGATAATGCCCGTTTCTTCCCGCAGTTCCCGTTTGGCGCATTCTGCCGGCGTCTCCCCCGCCAGGGCCGAGCCGCCCGCCGTGGCCTCCCACATACCGCCGTAGATCTTGCGCGGGTCTCGCTGCATCAGCAGATATGTCCCGTCGGTGTGCTTGACCAGGATGTCACACACCAGGTGGCACAGCCCCTCGGGGATTGGCTCGCCCCTGACCAGGGTTTTGCCCTCGATCTTATTGAACTTCGCGTCATACGCGTCCCACAATTCCATTTTTCTATGCCCTTTCATCAAAATGCAGTCACCCGCCGATCCGCGGCGGGTGACTCTTATTACTTCCTCAGCACCTTCGCCGCGTTCTCCTCGGCGGGCTGTATTACTTTCCCAGCACCTTCGCCGCGTTCTCCTCGGCGAACTGCTTGCTGTACAAGTCGTGGTAATAACCCCGGGCCCGCAGCAGGGACTGGTGGGTGCCCTGCTCCACGATTTTGCCGTCCCGAACCACCAGGATCATGTCCGCCTTGCGGATGGTGGACAGGCGGTGGGCGATCAGGAAGGAGGTGCGATCCCGCAGCAGGTGGTCGATGGCGCTTTGGATATATTGCTCGGTCTGGGTATCAATGGAGGAGGTGGCCTCGTCCAGCACGAAGATGCGCGGGTCGGCCAGCACCGCCCGGGCAAAGGAAATCAACTGCTTCTCGCCGGTGGACAGGCGGTCGCCCTCCTCGCCCACGTTGCTGTCCCAGCCCTGCTCCAGCTTGGCCACCACCTTATCCGCCGACACGGCCTTCGCCGCCGCCTCGATCTCCTCGTCCGTGGCGTCCAGCCGCCCGTAGCGGATGTTGTCCCTCACAGAGCCGGAGAACAGGTGGGGGCTTTGCAGCACATAGCCGATGTTGGAGTGGAGCCACAGCTGGCTGCGCTCCCGGTAGTCCCTGCCGTCGATCAAGATTTGGCCCTCGGTGGGCTCGAAGAACCGGCAGGCCAGGTTCACCAGGGTGGACTTGCCCGCCCCCGTCTCCCCCACGATGGCCACGGTGGCCCCCGCAGGTATGTGCAGATTGAAATGCTCCAGCACGTTGTCCCCGCCGTCGGGATAGCGGAAGGTCACGTCCTTGAACTCGATCTCGCCCCGCAGCGGCTCCCAGTTCTCCCGCTTGGGGTCGAAGCTGTCGCCGTACTTTTCGATGACCTCGGGGGTGTCGGTGATCTGGGGCGTCTCGTTCAGCAGATCGGTGACCCGCTCGATGGACGCCTGGAGGGCGATGAACTCCGCCAGGTTGCCGGCAATGCTCTGGACAGGCTCGAAAATGCCCATGGCGTAGGTGATGAATGCGGACAGGGTGGCGATGTCCAGCACCTGATCCGCCACCAGATACCCACCCCGCAGCAACACGATGGCCACCGCCATGGTGGAGAAAAACAGGGTCACGGGGATATACACCGCATTGAGCCGGGAGGCCCGCACACCGGAGCCCCGCATGGAATTTGTGAGCTCCCGGAAGCTCTTGATGCTCTGATCCTCGATGACCAGGGTCTTGGAGGTCTTGGCGCCGGTGATGCCCTCGTTGAAGGCGCCGGTGATCTTGGAGTTGAGCTTGCGCACCTTGCGGTTCCAGTGGAGGATGCGGGGCTGGAACCAGCCCGTCAGCGCCGCCACCACAGGCACGATGAGGATGACCACCAGGGCCAGCTGCCAGTTGAGCATGGCCATGGCGGCGAACGCGCCCAGCACATAGAGCAGCGCCCACATGATGTCTCCCAGCGCCCAGGCCATCATGCCCGCGATGCGGTTGGTGTCGTTCATCACCCGGGTGAGCAGATAGCCCACCGGGGTGACGTTGTAGAAGGACAGGGACAGCTTTTGCAGGTGCTCAAACAGCTCCCGGCGCATATCCCGGCCCACATACATCTCCAAATACATGGACATACGGCCAAAGCCAATCACCAGCAGGCTCTGGAGAATGATGATCCCCAGATAGGCCAGCACAAATGGCACAAATCCTTCCAGCGCGCCGGTCTCGATGAAATTGCTGATGGCGAAGCGCTGGAACAGGGGGATGACCACGTCCAGCAGGGCGGTGAGGCCGTTGAAGGCCCACAGACCAAGGAACACGGGCTTAAACCGGCCCAGAATGGGCAGCAGACGCTTCCAAATGGCCCAGTCAAAGTCTTTTGTGTATTCTTTTTCGTCGAAAGCGGCCATTATGCCTCCCCCCCTTCCTCAATGAGCGCACGGTCGTCGCTGCTCATCTGGATGTCGTAAATCTCTTTATAAATGCCCGGCCGGGCAATCAGCTCGACATGGGTGCCCACGTCCGCCACCTTTCCCCCGTCCAACACCAGGATGCGGTCGGCCTGCATCAGGGTGGTGACCCGGTGGGAGATGAGGATGACGGTGGCCTCCGCCATGCGTTCCTTCAGCGCGGCGCGGATCTTGGCGTCCGTCTCCGCGTCCACGGCGGACAGGGAGTCGTCGAACACCATCACCGGGGCGCTTTGCAGCAGCATCCGGGCGATGGCCACCCGCTGCTTCTGCCCGCCGGACAGGGTGACGCCGCGCTCGCCCACCACGGTGTCGTAGCCGTCGGCCAGCTCGGTGATGGCCTCGTCCACGCAGGCGATCTGGGCGCAACGGCGCAGCTCCTCCTCCGGGGCGTCCGGCCGGGTGGCGGCGATGTTCTCCCGGATGGTCTGGGAGAACAGGAAGGGCTCCTGGAGCACCAGGCCGATCTGGCGGCGCAGCTCCTCCCGCTCGATGTCCCGGATGTCCACTCCGCCGATGGTGATTTTGCCCTGTCCCTCCCCCAGATCATACAGCCGGTCCAGCAGATGAACCAGGGTGGACTTGCCTGAGCCCGTGCCGCCCAGGATAGCGAAGGTACTCCCCCAGGGGATGGTGAAGGACACATCCTCCAGCACCCCCTGCCCCTCGTAGCCGAAGGTGACGTGGTCAAACACGATGTCACCGCCCAGCTTCACCTGTTTCGCGTTCGGGCCGTCCTTTTCTTCAGAGGCGTTGAGGATGTAACCCACACGATCCATGGATACCCCCGCCTTGCTCATGTCGGACAGCACCCGGCCCAGGGAGCGCACCGGCCAGGCCAAGGCGCTGTTGTAGGTGACAAAGGCCAGGAAGTCCCCCAGGGAGATGCCGCCGTTCACCGCCTCCACCGTCCCCGCGGCGATGACCGCCATGACCTGGAGGGAGGTGAGCAGGGTTCCCGACGCCCAATAGACGCTGAGCACCTTGCCCAGCTCCACCCACAGGGCGGAAAAGTGGTCGTTCTTTTTGCCGAAGCGGTCAATCTCGAACCGCTCCCGGCCAAAGGCCCGCACCACCCGCACGCCGGTGAGATTTTCCTGGGCGCAGGTGGTCAGCTCGCCCTCCGCCTCGTCGGCCACTTTGAACCGGGAGGAGATCTTACCGTAGAACACCCCGGAGGCGATGCCCGTGATGGGGATGAACGCCAGCGACACCAGGGCCAGCCGCCAGTTCATGCGCAGCATGATGACGGTGTACAGCAGGATGAGGAACACCGTGCGGATCACTTCCATCAGCTGGTTGCAGACGAAGGTGCGGATGACCTCCACGTCGGAGGTGCACCGCTGGATGATGTCGCCGGTGGCGTGGGCGGTGTGCCACTGGAAGCTGAGGCGCTGGATGTGGCTGTACAGGTTATCCCGGAGCTTCTTCACAAAGCCCTCAGAACCCTTGGACAGGTTGATCCGCATCCCGTAAATGCACACGCCCCGCACCGCGGCGGCCAGCACCACCGCCCCCGCCGCCAGCCACAGGAACGACCACGGATCCGCCCGGAGCTGATCCATCGGCAGCAGCGCCTTGAGGAAACCGGGCAGCTTGGGATCCTCGCCCCCCAGCACCGAGTCCACGGTGAAGCTGATGATCTGGGGCACCAGAGCGTTGCAGGTGGTGTTCATCCAGGCCAGCAGGATGGCCCCGGCGAAGAAGCCCCAATTTCCCCGCAGATGGCGCAGGATCAGGTCGATCTTCTCCCGCCGGGACAGTTTTGTCTGTGATTCCATACCGTTCTCCTTTCCTCTTAAACCCGATTCAATACAAAAAGCGTCCCTCTGGACAGAGGGACGCCGCGCAAACATATACACATTGAGGAAGGGAGAAGCCTATCCCACCCCAAAGGCGCGCGAAAATCCCAAGAGTCCCATGCTCTTGCCATCCTCAAACCCGAATACGGTAAATACGGTCTTCAACATATCGCGCGCCTCCTTTCATGATTTTTTACAGCGTTGCCAAGTATATCCCTTTTGCTGGGAGTTGTCAACCCCCATTGTGGGGAAATTTTTCGGTTCAGCTACCCAGCTTTTCCGCCACGACGGCCATCTGGGCCGGGGTAATCTCCCAATCGGAATCGAACGTTATCTCCACAATACGGCTTTCATAGCACAGCAGGAACCAGTTTGCGGGTCCAAACTCCGTCGTCCAGCGGTACGCCTCCAACGCGTCCCAAGGGGCGGGGTCCGCAGGCTGGTAACTATGCCACAATTCCTCCGGCAGGTCGTCGTTCCAGTAGTCGTACCTGTGGAGCAGGGTGTCCTTGCAAAGGCCATACAGAAAGGGGGCTTTCACCACCGTAATCGTGTATTCCAGGTCGGGCAGCCCCCTATAGCCCTCCGCGTCGTACCGGGGGCGCTGGAACATCTCGTATTGGGCCAGCAGGAAAGAGCCCTCCCCATGCCGCTCCCGGCTGTAATGGTCGAAGCTCCCGTCCAGCAGATCCTCCAGCATCAGGGGCAGCTCGTCCTGATAGGCCGTAAAGGTCGTACCATTGTATTCATAGGTCTCCCCGCCCCGGCTGAACCAGCCGGAGTTGTAGGCCCGGAGGGTGCCGAAGGTGATCATCCCAACGATGACCAGGCTCAGCACGATGCTGCCCACAAGGGTGACCGCGAGATTCGTTTTGGCGGAGGCTTTCATCCGCTTCATAAACCCCTTGATGCCAAAGACCAGCAGGAACGCCGCCGGCACATAGAGAAAGAGCACCAGCGCCATAACGGCCATCAGCAGCCGGTTCCCGGAGGTGAACGTGGCCGCCAGGAAATATACCGTCACCACCGCCAGCACCACAAGGCAGCCAATCTGGAAGGAGCGGTGGCTGTGGGTATCCAAAAACTCCCCATGCTCCGCCGCCAGCACCGCCTTGAGGTGCCAGAGGAAATAGCTGCCCCACTCCACCGCCACCAGCAGGAACAGGATCACCCAGCATATCCCGACGACCAGATTCGCGGGGCTGGACAATACCCCGATGGGGTCGCCCACCAGCCGCCCCACCAGCATCGCGGCGTTCAGCGTACATATCGCCAGCAGCGCCAGCTGGGACGGCAGGGCGCCGCGCTTCACCGAACGGTGGATGGCGTCCACCTCCGTCACCGGGTCGGTATCAATGGGAACGGGGTTTTCCCTTTCGTTGTAGAACACCTGGAGCTGGGCGGAGGCCGCCGCCAGCGTCCAGCCGGTGTGCTGGCAGAAATCGTAAAACGTTTCCTGCTCCTCGCTGGGCCCCGGGTCAAAGGCGGACGCCTTGGGGAAGTAGCACACGGAAAAGATCAGCTTTTTCGGCTCAGTCCGGCGGTAGCGCCAGCCGCCGCTGTCAATCTTATCCAGCAGCCAGCCCTTTTCCGCCATCCGGGCCAGGTGCTTTTCCATCCCGGTGCGGTCATAAATCGAGAACCATTCAAGCCTGCGTTTTGTCTCTTTCATGGGTGTCACTCCTTTCCCACGTACCGGCGGTAGTCCTCCGCCTGGATGCGGATGCGCTCGTACTCCTTGTCCAGCATCTCCCGGCCCTTTGCGGTGAGGAGATAGCTTCGTTTGCGGCCCTCCACATGGGTCTCCCGGATCATGCCCGACCCACTGAACTGCTCCAGCAGGTTGTACAGCGTGCCCGAGCCCACGTTTACCCGGCCGCCCGTCATAGACGGCACCCGATCCAGGATGTCCATGCCGCAGCACTCCTCCCGCAGGCACAGAAGAATGTAGAACATCTGCTCCGTCAGGGTCTGGAATTTCGCTCTGGGCATATCCTACACCTCCTTTCTCGAATATCGAGCTTATCTGGCAAAAAGCAATCTCGAATATCGAGGTTTATGCTCCCAGTATATTCTCGATATTCGAGTTTGTCAAGTCCCGACCAATAAAAATTGCTTTCAAGACATTCAGACGAAAAATCCCCCCTTCCCATTGACAAAAAATTTTCTTTCCTCTATAATCACTAATTTGTGATAATGTGATTTTAGAAAAAGGAGGCGTTTTTTGTTGAACCACCCAGAAGGCGAAAACAAAATGGGCGTCATGCCGGTCAATCGGCTGCTGCTCAGCATGGCTATCCCCATCATGATTTCCATGCTGGTGCAGGCCCTTTACAACGTGGTAGACAGCTACTTTGTCTCCCAGATCAGCCAGGACGCGCTGAACGCGGTGTCCCTGGCCTTCCCGGTGCAGAACCTGATGATCGCCGTCAGCATCGGCACCGCCGTGGGCTTCAACTCCCTTCTGGCCCGCAGCTTGGGGCAGAAGGATATGGAAAAGGTCAACCGTTCGGCCACCAACGGCCTGTTTCTGGAGGTGCTGAGCTGCCTGGCGTTTGTTATCATCGGCCTCACCTGCTCCCGTGCCTTTTACGCGGTGCAGACCGACATCCCCGGCATCGTGGACTACGGCACCGATTACCTGACCATCGTGTGCGGCGTCAGCTTCGGCCTGTTCGGCGCGGTGACCATGGAGCGGCTGCTCCAAGCCACGGGCCGCACCTTCTACACCATGATCTCCCAGGCCGTGGGGGCGGTGACCAACATCATCCTGGATCCCATCCTCATCTTTGGTCTGGGCCCCTTCCCCCGGATGGAGGTGGCCGGGGCCGCTGTGGCCACCGTCATCGGGCAGATCCTGGGCTGCGGCATCGGCATCTTTTTCAACCTCACCCGCAACCCCGAGGTGAAGATGTCCTTCAAGGGCTTCCGGCCCCACGGACAGACCATTAAGGAAATCTACGCTGTGGGCCTGCCCGGCATCGTCATGCAGTCCATCGGCTCGGTGATGGTGTTTGGTATGAACCAGATCCTCATCGCCTTCACCGACACGGCAACGGCGGTGTTCGGCGTGTATTTCAAGCTCCAGTCCTTCTTCTTCATGCCCGTGTTCGGCCTGAACAACGGCATGGTGCCCATCGTGGCCTACAACTACGGCGCCCGCAAGCCGGAGCGGATCATCAAGACCATCAAGCTGGCCGTCATTTACGCCACGGCGATTCTGGCCGCCGGCTGCCTGGTGTTTCAGGTGTTCCCCACCCAGCTGCTGGCCATGTTCGAGGCGGAGGAGAACGCCTCCGGCGACCTGCTCACCATCGGCATCCCCGCCCTGCGCATCATCTCCCTGAGTTGGCTGCTGGCAGGCTTCGGCATCGTGGCCTCCTCGGTGTTCCAGGCACTGAATCACGGTATGCTCAGCCTGCTGGTCTCCCTGGTGCGCCAGCTGGTGGTGCTGCTGCCCGTGGCCTTCATCATCTCCCGGTTCTGCCCGCTGGAGATGGTCTGGCTGGCCTTCCCCATCGCGGAGCTGTTCTCCATGGCCATGTGCGCCGTCTTTATGCGCCGGGTGTACCGGCAGGACATCCTGCCCCTGCGGAACTGACCCAAAACTTTACGCTTTTTCCCGATTGCCCATTGACAGCGGGACACAGCGTGATATAATAGCACTGTAAACAACTGCATAACCCTTATCAAGAGTGGTGGAGGGACCGGCCCGATGAAACCACGGCAACCTGCGATGCAAGGTGCCAAATCCGGCGGAAACGCGAGATGAGGAAAGACCTGACCATCCAAGCCCCGCCGAATTCCGGCGGGGCTTTTTCAGCCTCTTTCCGTCCCAAAGAAAGAAAGGAGCAAAGCATCATGGCAAAAAGACTGTTTACCTCTGAATCCGTGACCGAGGGCCACCCCGACAAAGTGTGCGACCAGATCTCCGACGCGATCCTGGACGCCATCATCGAGCAGGATCCCAACGCCCGGGTGGCCTGCGAGACCACCGTGTCCACCGGTATGGTTCACATCATGGGGGAAATCACCACCTCCTGCTATGTGGACATCCCCAAGATCGCCCGCCAGGTGGTTCGGGACATCGGCTACGTCAACGGCCAGGGCGGCTTTGACAGCGACAGCTGCGCCGTCATCACCAACATCGACGAGCAGTCCCCCGACATCGCCCTGGGCGTGGACAAGGCGCTGGAGGCCAAGGAGGGCGAACTGAACGACGGGCTGGACAACGGCGCGGGCGACCAGGGCATGATGTTCGGCTACGCCTGCCGCGAGACGGAGGAGCTGATGCCCCTGGCCATCTCCCTGTCCCACAAGCTGGCCCTGCGGCTGGCCCAGGTGCGCAAGGAGGGCTTGGTGGACTACCTCCGGCCCGACGGCAAGAGCCAGGTCACCGTTGAGTACGATGAGAACGGCAAGCCCATCCGGGTGGACACCGTGGTGCTGTCCACCCAGCACGCCCCCGAGGCAAGCCTGGATCAGATCCGCGCCGATATGATCGAGCTGGTGGTCAAGCCCACCATCCCGGCGGAGCTGCTGGATGAGGACACCCGCATCCTGGTCAACCCCACCGGCCGGTTCGTGGTCGGCGGCCCCCAGGGCGACTCCGGCCTCACCGGGCGGAAGATCATTGTGGATACATACGGCGGCTCCGCCCCCCACGGCGGCGGCGCCTTCTCCGGCAAGGATCCCACCAAGGTGGATCGCTCCGCCGCCTACGCCGCCCGCTGGGTGGCCAAGAACGTAGTGGCCGCCGGTCTGGCCGACAAGTGCCAGGTGCAGCTGGCCTACGCCATCGGCGTGGCCCGCCCTGTGTCCGTCCGGGTGGACACCTTCGGCACCGGCACCGTGTCCGACGACGCGCTGGAGGCCGCCGTGGACAAGGTGTTCGATCTTCGGCCCACCGCCATCATCAACCGACTGAATCTGCGCCGGCCCATCTACCGCCAGACCGCCGCCTACGGCCACTTCGGCCGCCTGGATCTCGACCTGCCCTGGGAGAAAACGGATATGGTGGACGCCATCAAGGCGGCTCTGTAACCGCTTACATGAAATCCTGCCGCATAACCGTGCGGCAGGATTTCTTTTTCGACTTTGCAAAATGTTAACAATCTTCTAAGACATTTTTTATTGCAAAATCCGCCACGCTATACTATACTATTTTAAGTTATCCTGTCAGCTACGCTGGAGCCCGTCCGTGGGCCGGCTCCGTTCACATATGGAGGTCTTTATGGCAAACTTGCGCACAAAAATTCAAGACGCTTCCCAGTCTTGGCTGCCCCCGATTCTGGCCGTCTATATCCTCTGCCAGCCTTTGCTGGACGTACTCACCGGCCTTGCGGTTCAGGCGGGCATCCCCATCACCGTTGGCATCGTGGTTCGCTCCCTGTTTATGGGGCTGGCCTTCCTCTATGCCGTGTTCATCAGCGATTTCCCGGGAAAAAAGCAGTGGATGATTTTCATTGGGGCGCTGATTGCCTATCTGGCGCTGTTCATGGCCTATATGTTCTCCCTGGGCGGGCTGTCGCTGTGCGTGAGCAATATGAAGGACGTGGTAAAGACCTTCTTTATCCCCTTTGTGCTGTTTTTCTTCTGGGCCGTCTACCGACAGCACGGAACGCTGGTCACCGTCCGGATCATCGCCTGGACGGGCGCGCTGTACGCCAGCGTCATCCCCATCTCCTATATCACCAAGACCAGCTTTTTATCCTATGCCAACTCCGGCTACGGCGTGGGCGGCTGGTTCTACGCCGCCAATGAGGTGGGCTGCATCCTGGCCATCACCGGGCCGTTCACCATCCTCCACTGCCTGCGGGTGCTGCCCGACGTCACCAAAAAGACCTGGTGGAAGGGTGCGCTGGCGGTGTGGGCGCTCATCGCGGTGTCCATCAGCGCCAACTTCCTGGGCACCAAGATCATCTTCGGCTTCACCACGCTGTACTGCGCCGCCGCCTTTGTCTGGACGCTGTGGGCCCTGCGCCGGGATCCCGGCCGGGCGCGCAGGATCCAGGCCATCGTCATGGGCGTCATGCTGCTGCTTACCCTGGTCATCTTCCTCATCAACTCCCCCCTCAAGCGGTATCTGAACGAAGTCTATTTCAAGCTGCTGGACAATGAGCCGGAGATTACCACCGCTTCCTGGAGCGAAGAGCTTCAGACGGCCTGCCGAGGCACCTGGCTGTATGAGTTCATTGATTCCCACGCACTCATGAAGAGAGTTGACCAGATCCTCAGCCGCCGCTTCATCAGCGCGTCCCCCGCTGTCCAGGTGTACACCGATGGCGGCATCCTGGCCAAGCTGCTGGGCATCGGCTACGCCAATGTCCCCTCCTACAGCCGTAACGTCCACTATATGATCGAGATGGATCCCCCCTCCATCCTGATCCGCCACGGCATCCTGGGCTTTGTGCTGTATTATGTGCCCTATCTGGCCTTTATCGTCTACTCCATCGTTCAGTTCTTCAAGCGGCCCGCTCAGCGGCTGGGAAGCCTTTGCTGCTGCACCGCTCTGTACTGCACCCTGGCCGGCTGTGCCATTTCCGCCATCGCGGGCCACGTTTTGGTGGCTCCGGCGGTAGCTACCTTTATCATTATTGTCGGGATGCAGTTCTGGGATCAGATCCAAACGCAGAACAAGCTACCGAAACCCACACAAAAAGTACCGCCGGTCCTGTGACCGGCGGTGCTTTTTTGCGGCTTTATGTTTGTTCTAAGCAGACTCGCTCCAGCGATATTTCCTCAGCGCCCAGCCGAAGGCAAGCATTTTCCGCTTTATGTTACTCAGATCGTATTGACCCGTCCTGCACACAGCCCACCTCCAGTCATAAAAATTTGCGCCACCTCATGGAGATAGCGCAAACCTCCTGGACACAATATTCAAATTGTGCTAAAATATGAAATATCTTGATTAGGGCATGGGGTGATTTTATGCCGGGAACTAAGCAAATCGCAGTATGCCGCAAGCACAGAAGCGTCCTCATGACTGGCTATATCCTTGGCGTAATCGTTGCAATCCCTGGAGTTTTGTTTCTGTTCTTTCTTCCTCCCATGGGATTGCTGATGATTGGTGTCGCTGTGTGGGGCATAAGCCTTCGTTACATCGTGTATAAATATGAATATTTGGAATTGACCGACAGCAGCGTCATATGCCACAAAGGCTTCTTTAACTCAAAAACATTCTCCACCCCGTTGAGCAAAATACAAAGTATCGGTCTTGAGCGTACCTTTTGGGACAAAATGCAGGGATGGCACACTATAAAAATTGACACCGCAGGAACAGGAGGAATAGAGTTCGTTTTCACTCAAATGGGAAACGCAGAAAAATTTGTCTCTCTTGTACAGCAGCAAATAGATAGAATTCAATATCGCTGATGCAGCAATGCTCCCCGCCCCGCCTCAAACCAGAGGCGGGGCTTTCAAAATTTCCGCTATCTCTATGAAATTCTCAATGTTCACCTGGGGCGGGCTATCCGCCGCCCCACTGCTTCATCAGCGCATCTTCCACGTCGGTGCATTTCCGCTTGAAATCCACCAACTCCCGGTCACGTCGGCACCGCTCCCGGTCTGCCTTGTCCAGGGGCTGCCCCCGTTTGTCCCTGATGTGGACGATCCGAGCAAAGAAACACTCGTTTTTTGTCGATTCAGCGCAGCCCCTGCAAAAAAGCAACCTCGGCAGGGTATCCCCCGCCGAGGTCATTTTTTACGCCAACCCCAGAAGCCGGGCCGCAGTTGTCACACACAGGCACAGCCCCAGCCCCAGCGCCGTGGGCAGGGCGATGGCCAGCGCCGTCCACTTCACGCTGCCCGTCTCCTTGTAGATGGTCAGGCAGGTTGTGGAGCAGGGCCAATGGAACAGGGAGAACAGCATGGTACACACCGCCGTCAGCCAAGTCCAGCCGTGCTGCGTCAGGAGCTGGCCCAAGGCAGACAGGTCGTCGAACTCCACCAGGCTTCCGGTGGCTAAGTAGGCCATGAGCATCACCGGCAATACGATCTCGTTGGCGGGCCAGCCCAGGATGAATGCCATCAAAATCACTCCGTCCAGCCCAAACAACCGGGCGAAGGGATCCAAGAAGCCGGTACAGTGGGCCAGAATGGTCGCTTCCCCCAGGGTAACATTTGCCATCAGCCAGATGATGACCCCCGCCGGAGCGGCCACCGCCACCGCCCGACCCAGCACGAACAGGGTGCGATCCAGCACCGAGCGGACAATGACCTCCCCCACCCGGGGCTTGCGGAAGGGGGGCAGCTCCAGGGCAAAGGAGGAAGGCATACCCTTGAGTACCGTAGCGGACAGCAGCCGGGAGCAAGCCAGCGTCCCCGCCACTCCCAGAACCAACGTCCCCAGCAGCAACGCTGCCCCCTCCATCGATGCCAGAAGACCGCCCCGCCCGCCCACGAAAAACAGGGTGATAAGGGCAATGAGGGTGGGAAATTTGCCGTTACAGGGCACCAGAGATGAGGTCAGGATGGCGATGAGCCGCTCCCGAGGGCTGTCGATGATGCGGCAGCCGGTGACGCCGCAGGCGTTACAGCCAATTGACATACACATGGTCAGGCACTGTTTGCCGCAGGCACGGCACTTTTGAAAGGCATGATCCATGACAAAGGCCACCCGGGGCAGGTAGCCCAGGTCTTCCAGCAGAGTGAACAGGGGGAAGAAGATGGCCATGGGAGGCAGCATCATCGACACCACCCAAGCGGTCACCCGGTACACCCCGTCCAGCAGCACCCCGGACAGCCATGCTGGGGCTCCTGCCAGCCAGCTTTCCAGTCCCTCCCCCAACCAGGCGAACAGGTTTGTGAGCATGGTGGAGGGCATATTTGCCCCCGCCACCGTCAGCCACACCACCAATCCAAACAGCAGCAGCATGAGGGGGATTCCGGTGGATTTTGAGGTAAGCAGGCAATCCAGCCGCTGCTGGCGGCGCTGGCGATCCGCCTTTTCGCTGCGCACCACCTGGGCGGCATACCGCTCAGCCAAGGTCACCCGCTCGCAGGGCGCCCGTTTTGGCGTAGCGGAGGCTTCCGCTTTAACAAGCCGGGCGATGGCGGCTTTCAGATCGGTCAGCCCCTCCTGCCGCCCCGCGGCAGTGCCCACCACCGGCACTCCCAGCCGCTGAGACAGGGCGGGCAGATCAACCTTGATTCCCAGTCGCTCCGCCTCATCCAGCAGATTGACGCACACCAGCACCCTGCCCGTCAGCTCCAGCACCTGGAGCACTAAGATCAAATTGCGCTCCAGACAGGTGGCGTCGCACACCACCACCACTCCATCTGCCTGACCGCTCTCGATGTAATCCCTTGCCACCGCCTCCTCCTGGGAGTGGGCCGCCAGCGAGTAAGTACCGGGCAGATCAATGAGCTGGTACTCCTCCCCCTCAAACGTATACTGTCCCCGGGCGGTGGCCACCGTCTTGCCGGCCCAGTTTCCTGTATGCTGTCTGAGTCCAGTTAGCGCGTTGAACAGGGTGGACTTGCCCACGTTGGGATTGCCTGCCAGCGCCACCCGGTTCATGATGTAACCACCGCCTGGGCCGGGACAGCCTGGATCTGCCTCTCCAACGCCACGCCGTCCGCATCCGCCCGGCGCAGGGCGATGAGCGCCCCCCGGATGAGATAGGCGCAGGGGTCCCCGGCGGGGCTGCGCAGCACACAGGTCACCCGGGTACCCCGCACCAGCCCCAGGTCGGTGAGCCGCCGATCCATGGCGGGCCCCGCGTTTACCTCGGTCACATAAGCGCTCTCCCCTTCCCGGAGAGCGGACAAACACAATGCTTCATACATGATTCTTTGCTCCTTTCCCGCGCGGGCGGCCCTGCGGACTGCCCGCAAGCTATCCTATGGCGCGCCGTCCCCCAATGTGCCTGACTTCGACGGAAAAGGAACGAGCAGAAATACGAACACCCCCGCCAGCGGCGGGGGTGTCCTGCTTTCGTTCAATGGATATGGATATGGTTATTGATGTGGTTGGCACAGTAGCAGTAGTACCCGTCGCACTTGGGGCAGTAGCGGAATTCCATAGCAGGGTCGTCCTCATCGGTGAGGCCGCACACGGCGCACTTGTGCAGATACCCGCCGGTTTCCCTCGCCTTTTTCTGGGCCTGCTTCTGGGCCTTTTTGAAGTTGATGACCTGGGGGTCCGCCCGGCGGCGGACAAAGCCCAGCTTCATGGACCAGAAAGACCACGTGAAGATAAAATAGTTCAAAAAGCTGGCCAGAGGGGCCAGGGCAAAGAACCAGGCCCCCATCTGGGCGAACCGCACCACATCCACCAGGATCAGCACCACATCTAAAATGGCCAGCCATTTCATCTTGATGGGAACGACCATCATAAACAGCACCTGCATCTCGCCATACAAAGTGGCAATGACCAGGAAAATGGACAGGTTAATGTAATAGATGTTGGCATAGCCCACCGCCAACCCCAGCAGAATGGACAGCACCACGCCGCACAGGTAAAACAGGTTGAACTTGGCGGTGCCCCACTCCCGCTCCAGCATCTGGCCCGTCCAATAGTAGACATAGCAGCCCAGCACGAGATAGAAGGGGTTGCTGCTGGAGGGCACCACGACAAAGGTCACCAGCCGCCAGACCTGCCCGGCAAAGATGTGGGGCGCGCTGAACATCATCAGCGCGGTCAGCCACCCATCCATAATCAGATCCACCAGGCCCACCGCCACCTGGGCAATGGCCAGGTACATCATCAGATTGGGAATGCCAAAGCGGGGGTGCTTGGCGCAGAAGCGGTCGATAGGGCCGTAGTGATCGTTGCGGTAAATCACGAAAACGCCTCCTTTACAGGCTTTGACAGCATTTTACCCCAATCACACTGGAAAGTAATCAATAAACTGTAAATCATTTGCTGTACAGGGACACAATATTGACAAGAATGTCCACCACGGCGTCCATCTCCTCCACACAGGCCAGCTCCAGCGGGCCGTGGAAATTGTAGCCGCCGGTGCCCAGGTTGGGGCAGGGCAGGCCCATATAACTCAGCCGAGCCCCGTCAGTACCGCCCCGGATGGGCTCTGTGGTCGGGGTGAGCCCCGCCAGCTCCGCCGCCTTTTTGGCGTTGTCCACCAGGTGCATACAGTCCATCAGCTTTTCCTTCATGTTGTAGTAGCTGTCCTTGAGGGTGAGCTCCACCTTCGCCGTGGGGTGGGCGGCCTGAACCTGGGCGGCGGCGCGTTTCATCAGCCCCTGCTTGACCACGAACTCGCCCTTGTCGTGATCCCGGATGATATACTCCATATGGGCGGAGGCGGTAGCGCCCGCCATGGCGTCCAGGTGGAAGAAGCCCTGATAGCCCTCGGTTTTCGCGGGGATGGCGTCGGCCGGCAGCAGGGCATTGAACTCCTGGGCGATGAGCAGTGCGTTCTCCATCACGTCCTTGGCGGAACCGGGGTGAACGGATACGCCGGTGATGTCCACCTTGGCGGAGGCGGCGTTGAAGTTCTCATACTCAATGGAACCGGCGGCGGAGCCGTCCACGGTGTAGGCGTATTTGGCCCCAAAGGCGTGTACGTCAATGTGGTCGGGGCCCTCGCCGATCTCCTCGTCGGGAGTGAAGGCGACGCACAGCCGCCCATGGGGGAGCTTCTCCTCGATCAGCCGCTCGCACAGCGTCATGATCTCCGCGATGCCCGCCTTGTCGTCCGCCCCCAGCAGGGTGGAGCCGTCGGCGGTGATGAGGGTCTTGCCTTTCAAGCCCGCCAGGAAGGGGAAGTCCGCCGCCTTGATGACCCGGCCCTCTTTCGGCAGCGGGATGTCGCCGCCGTCATAGTTCTCGTGGAGGATGGGGTTCACGTTCTCCCCGGAGAAGGCCGGGGAGGTGTCCATGTGGGCCAGCAGGCCCAGGGCAGGGGCGTCCTCGCACCCGGGCGCGGCGGGAAGCCAGGCGGTGACGACGCAGTTTTCATCCACACTGGGATTTTCCAGCCCCAGTTCCTTCAGCTCGTCCACCAGCGCCCGGGCCAGATCCCACTGGCAGGGAGTGGACGGGGTGACCCCCGTCTGGTCGGAGGAGGTGGTGTGGATCTTGACGTACTTCAACAGTCTTTCGTAAGCGCGCATTTAAAAACTCCCTTTCGATTTGAATTTTAAAGAAGCATAACAGGGTTCGTCGTCCATTCCAGCCCGCAGGGGCCGGGTTTTTGACAGCACAGCTGGTAAAAATCCGTACACCGGGCCTCCAGCTCCAGCAGAGGGATTCCCCTGCCGTGGGCAGGCTTGGTGATGACGGGCAGGCGCGCCGTCTCTTTCATCTCTCTCAGCACTTCCCTGCCCCGGCCAGTAGCCCCCAGCACCCGGATATAGGGGGGAAAATCGGGCCGGTCGCACTCCCTCAGCCCCAGCGCCCCCCACAGGACGGCCCGCCGGATGCGGGAATGGGCGTAGCGCTTGGTCTTGGCCAGGTCATAGACCTCCTCCAAGGTGCGGCCCTGCCGTGCCGCCCGGTACAGCCGGTGGGACAGCCCCTCTCCGCAGTCGGGCAGGACGGCGAAGTCCTCCTCGTCCATGGCGCGCAGGACGGCCAGCGCCCCCCGCTCGCCGTATTTCAGGCTGGCAGGGTTGTCCGCACTCAGCGCCTCGGACAGAATCTGCCCCCGCAAAAAGGAGGCGGATGGGTAGTCCGGGTGGTCTCCCCCATCGTGGGCCGCCCCCGCCCGGAGGACAGTGACGGGCTGAATGTCACTTTTCATGGCGTTCAGCGCCCGGATATACTCGATGCCCAGGTTGTTGTTGGGCTGGGACAGCAAACTTGCCAAATCCTCCCCCAGCAGTCCCCGCACCACCGCCTGGCGGCAGGCGGCAAAGGGCATCCCTTCATCCAAAAACCGGCGCAGTCCCGCCCGGTAGACATCGCTGTCCAGACAGTCCGCCACCTGCCGGAGCTTGTCAACATCGCCGCACTCGCTGCCGAAGGAGAGATGGGTCACCACACCGGTGGACGCTAACAGCTCCACAGCCCCCTGTGCAAAGCATTCCGCCGAGGACACGGCAAACACCGTGGGCAGCTCCAGCACCAGATCCACGCCCCCCTCCAGGGCGGCCCGAACCCGGCTCCACTTGTCCAGCACGGCGCAGTCCCCCCGCTGGACGAAGTTTCCGCTCATCACCGCGACAACAGCGCACTCCCCCAACTGCCGACGGGTCTGGGCGATGTGGAAGGCGTGCCCGGTATGAAAGGGATTGTACTCGGCCACGATACCCACAACGCCCATCCAGCAGCCCTCCCACTATTTTCGGCAATTTGCAAAAAATACTTGCGATATTCCGTCGCCCGTAGTATAATATTCCTCAGTATACGACCGCCACGCGGCCGTTCCTGCTTTTGGCCAGCTTTCATTATATTCCAGAAGCGGGACAAAGTAAATACCCAGTTAACTCATTTTCCAGGAACTGGGAATCGTGGCAAAGGAGTGCGGAACATGAAAGTTCTCGTCATCAACGCCGGCAGCTCGTCCCTGAAATATCAGCTGCTGGACACCGACAGCCAAGAGGTGCTTGCCAAAGGACTGTGCGAGCGCATCGGCATCGATGGCAAATTCACTTACAAGGCCCCCGGCAAAACCACGGTGGACGCCCAGGACGTGGCCATGCCCACCCATTCCGAGGCCATCCAGGCGGTATTGGACGCCCTGGTGGATCCCTCCAACGGCGTCATCGCCTCTATGAAGGAGATCGACGCGGTGGGTCATCGCGTGGTGCACGGCGGCGAGACCTTCGCCCACTCCGTGCGCATCGACGGCGAGGTCATGGCCGCCATGGAGGCCTGTGTCCCCCTGGCCCCCCTGCACAACCCCGCCAATATTCTGGGCGTCAAGGCGTGCGCCGCCGTCATGGGCCCCGACGTGCCCCAGGTGGCCGTGTTCGACACCGCCTTCCACCAGACCATGCCCCCCGTGGCCTACACCTACGCCCTGCCCTATGAGTACTACGCGCAGGACAAGGTGCGCCGCTACGGCTTCCATGGTACCAGCCACAAGTATGTCACCCAGCGGGCCGCCGATATGCTGGGCAAGCCCATCGAGGCCCTGAAACTCATCTCCTGCCACCTGGGCAATGGCTCCTCCGTGGCCGCCGTGGCGCACGGCAAGAGCGTGGACACCTCCATGGGCTTCACCCCCCTGGCCGGCGTACCCATGGGCACCCGCTCCGGCGACCTGGATCCGGGCATCCTGGAGTACCTGATGAACAAGTACGGCATGGACATCAAGGAGATGCTCAATGTACTGAACAAGAAGTCGGGCGTGCAGGGCGTGTCCGGCGTGTCCTCCGACTTCCGTGACCTGTGCGCCGCCCGAGACAGCGGCAACGAGCGGGCCGCGCTGGCGCTTGATCTGTTCAACTACGGCGTGAAAAAGTATATCGGCGCTTACGCCGCCGCCATGGGCGGAGTGGACGCCATCATCTTCACCGCCGGCGTGGGCGAGAACGATGCCCAGCAGCGCATGGCCATCGCCTCTGGGCTGGAGTTCATGGGCGTGAAGATGGATCCCGACGCCAACAACATCCGGGGCAAGGAGGCCATCATCTCCGCCATCGACTCCAAGGTGAAGGTGCTGCTCATCCCCACCAACGAGGAGCTCATGATCGCGCTGGAGACTGCGGCATTGGTGTAATTTTAAGTTGTAAAAGCGGCGGAGCATCGCTCCGCCGCTTTCTTATAGATTCCTCGCCCTCCAAGTGAGATAGCCCTCCAAGATCAAACTCGCCGCCACCGCGTCCACGTTCTTTTTGTGAGCCTTCATCTTCTTCCCCGAGGCGTGGAGGATCTGGTGGGCCTCGATAGTGGTGCGGCGCTCGTCCCACAGCTTCACGGGCATCCCCGTTTTCTCCTCCACCAGGGCGGCAAAGGCGCGGTACAGCTCGGCCCTAGGGCCCTCGGTGCCATCCATGTTCCGGGGGAAGCCCATCACCAGCTCCTCCGCCTGCCGCTCCGCCGCAATCTTGGCGATCTCCTCCGCCACCCGCTCAGGCTGGCGGGATTGGATCACCGTGGTATACCCCGCCAGCATCCCGGCGGCGTCGGACACCGCCACCCCCGTGCGGGCGTCGCCGTAATCAATGGCTATGACGCGCATCCTGATTCCTCCAATCGTGAAGTGATAATGGTTTCCCGCACCCATGCGGGGGAACGCGATTAACACATTATAATTAAAAAAAGAATGCTTGACAAGCCCCTCTTGGTGTGATAAACTATCAGCACCTGTGAGCAGGGCTTTCTTTTTGTGCGTATTTTTACGGGATATCCACAAAAACCCTGACCTCTCCCATGAGAACCACAGGGAGGCAATTGGCCGATTCCCCGTAGCTGTGAATGGGTGTATTCCGCCCGTTTGAAGCGCTGGAGTCGGCAAAGGCCGATCCGGCGCTTTTTCGTTGGACGGCCAAATTCAAAAGGAGGTGCCGAGAATGGCGAAAGCCGGAAACCGTGTGAAGATTGTGCTGCGCTGCTCCGAGTGCAAGCAGCGTAACTACAACACCAAGAAGAACAAGCGCAACACCACCGAGCGCCTGGAGCTCAACAAGTACTGCCCCTTCTGCAGGAAGCACACGAAGCACACCGAAACCAAGTAATGGGCGCCGCTCAAAGGAAAGAAGGGTAAACGTAAATGTCTGAACAGGAAAAGCGGGATAAGGCCCCGAAGGAGTCCGTAAGCTCTGACAAGAAGGCCAAGGCCCCCAAGAAGAAGGATAAGAAGCCCAACCGCATCCTGCGCTGGTTCAAGGATCTGAAGGGTGAGCTGAAAAAGGTCACCTGGCCCTCCGCCAAGGATACGCTGAAAAACGTGGGCATCGTCATCATGTGCGTCATCTTTGTGGGCATCTTCATCTGGGTGTTCGACTTCCTCGCCCGCGCAGTGATCGACGCCCTGCTCCAGCTCTTCGGTTAACCTCTATGGCGGACGAACTGAAGTGGTATGTGGCCCACACCTACTCCGGCTATGAGAACACCGTGGCCGTATCCATCGAGCAGGCAGTGGAAAACCGCAATATGCACGACCTCATCACCGAGGTGACCATCCCCATGGAGACCGTCACCGAAATCACCGACAACGGCCCCAAGACCGTGGAGCGCAAGGTGTTCCCCGGCTACGTGCTGGTCAAGATGATCATGACCGACGAGACCTGGCACCTGGTGCGCAACATCCGCGGCGTCACCGGCTTCGTAGGCGCGGCCAACAAGGCCATCCCCCTCACCGACGAGGAGATCGCCGCCTTGGGTGTGGAAAAGCGCGAGGTCGTGGTGGGCTACAACGTGGGCGACAGCGTGAAGATCACCGATGGCGCCCTGGCCTCCTTCATCGGCACGGTGGAGGAGTTGGACACCGACCGCGGCAAGGTCAAGGTCGTCGTGTCTATGTTCGGACGGGAGACCCCCGTCGAACTGGAGCTGGATCAGGTCGAAACAATCTAAACGACCGGTTTCGGTCAAATGGCGGGTACAAAGCCCGTCCGTGGGAGAAGCCCAGCCGGGCTTCGTCACCACCACATCTTATGTAGGAGGTGCTGTTTCAAATGGCACAGAAAATTACTGGATATGTCAAGCTGCAAATCCCCGCCGGCCAGGCAACTCCGGCCCCCCCTGTGGGCCCCGCCCTGGGCCAGCATGGCGTGAACATCGCCGCTTTCACCAAGGAGTTCAACGAGCGCACCAAGAAGGACATGGGCCTCATCATCCCCGTGGTCATCACCGTGTACGCCGACCGCTCCTTCTCCTTCATCACCAAGACTCCTCCCGCCGCCGTGCTCATCAAGAAGGCGTGCAACATCGAGTCCGGCTCCGGCGTGCCCAATAAGACCAAGGTGGCCACCCTGTCCAAGGCCGACTGCCAGAAGATCGCCGAGACCAAGATGCCCGACCTGAACGCCGCCAGCCTGGAGGCCGCCATGAGCATGATCGCCGGTACTGCCCGCTCCATGGGCGTGCTGGTGGAAGAGTAAGGGAAGGAGGAAGCAGTTATGGCTAAGAAAGGCAAAAAGTATGTGGACAGCGCGAAGCTCATCGACCGCTCTGTCCAGTATGACGTGACCGAGGCAATGGAAATGGTCATCAAGACCGCCACCGCCAAGTTCGACGAAACCGTAGAGCTGCACGTAAAGCTGGGCGTGGACTCCCGCCACGCCGACCAGCAGGTCCGCGGCGCCATCGTCCTCCCCCACGGCACCGGCAAGACCGCCCGCGTGCTGGTCTTCGCCAAGGGCGACAAGGCCGACGAGGCCCGCGCCGCCGGCGCCGACTTCGTGGGCGATATGGACATGGTGGAGAAGATCCAGAAGGAAAACTGGTTCGACTTCGACGTGGTCGTGGCCACTCCCGACATGATGGGCGTCGTGGGCCGTCTGGGTAAGGTTCTGGGCCCCAAGGGCCTGATGCCCTCTCCCAAGGCCGGCACCGTCACCCCCAACGTGACCCAGGCCGTCAACGAGATCAAAGCCGGTAAGGTGGAGTATCGTCTGGACAAGACCAACATCATCCACTGCCCCATCGGCAAGGTCTCCTTCGGCCCCGAGAAGCTGGGCGACAACCTGGCCGCTCTCATGGGCGCCATTGTCAAGGCCAAGCCCGCCGCCGCCAAGGGCCAGTACGTCAAGAGCTGCGTCGCCGCCTCCACCATGGGCCCCGGCGTGAAGCTGAACACCGGTAAGTTCGTGTAATTTGTGACATATAAAAAGCCGCCGACAGCCGTCGGCGGCTTTTTTAATCCAAATTTTCAAAAAAAGCGTTAAAGTCTACATCAAAGATCCGTCTTAGCGCAGTCAGCTCACTCACCTTGATATTCATCCGATTGGTTTCAATTTTGGCATAGGTGCTTTTTGATATTTCCAGCCCCATAATTTGCAGCTTCGCCACCACCTGATCCTGCGTCAGCCCAGAGGCTCTGCGCAGCGCTCTGATATTATGTCCAATGTCTAAATCTGGCCTAACCTTTTGCATACTATCACCACAAAATTCGTTATGAAGAATTTTCCACTTGAGTTTAACGAATTTTCAGGATATAATGTTTCGTAATAAGGAAATATTATGCGAGGTCTGGTCAAAGATGAAGAAACTCCCGCAGATTGTGCGTATACTTTTAGGCGGTTTTGCCCTTTTGGGTTCGGCTGTATTGTCGTGGATTCTTGAATACTATATTGGGAACATCGCAATGCTGACTGTTGTCCTGGGCGCGATTGTTTTTGTGATTCTAAACCCGGAATTGATGGGAGGAGAATAAATCAAATTTATTCAAATTTTCCTTGACAAAAACGGGTTCCTACTATATAATGCTTAAAGTGTTCAAAGACAGCAGGTGCGAAAGCGTAAGTCCTGCCGAGAATGCAGCCGATACGTTTCGTTTGCGCTGTTTTCGTGTGGACACGAAAGCGGCGTTTTCTTTTCCCTCTGGGTGGAGAAAAGCCGCCATCCAACCATTTCGGAGGTGAATTCAAACAATGCCTAACGCAAAGGTTCTCAGTGAGAAGCAAGCCATCGTGGCCGCTCTGGTGGACGACCTGAAGGCCGCCAGCTCCGGCGTCCTGGTGGACTACAAGGGCATCACCGTGGCCGAGGATACCGCCCTGCGCCATGAGCTGCGTGAGAATGGCGTGGAGTACGCCGTGGTGAAGAACACCCTGCTGCGCCGCGCTCTGGACGACGTGGATCTGGGCGACCTGGACGAGGTGCTCAACGGCACCACTTCCATGGCCATCTCCAAGGAAGACCCCATCGCCCCCATGCGAATCGTCAACAAGTACGCCAAGCAGATGGGCGACCGCTTCAACATCAAGGCCGGTTTCATGGATGGCAAGGTGCTCCCCCTGGACGACGTGTTCGCCCTGGCCGAGCTGCCCTCCAAGGATGCCCTGCTGGGTCAGGTGCTCGGCATGATGCTGGCTCCCATTACCAGTCTGGCCATCGTCATCAAGGCCATCGCCGAGAAGAATGGCGAGCCCGCCGCCGAAGCCCCCGCCGAGTAAGCGGCTAACTGCCCCATATAGAGGGCGCACATATTTTAACATTTGAAAATTAGGAGGTAAATCATCATGGCTAGCGAGAAGATCACTGCTCTGATTGAAGAAGTTAAGGCCCTTACCGTTCTGGAGCTGAACGACCTGGTCAAGGCTCTGGAGGAGGAGTTCGGCGTTTCCGCCGCCGCCATGGCCGCTCCCGCCGCCGGCCCCGCCGCCGCCGCTGTTGAGGAGAAGACCGAGTTTGACGTGGTTCTGGCCGGCTTCGACGCCGCTTCCAAGATCAAGGTCATCAAGGTCGTCCGCGAGATCACCGGCCTGGGCCTGGCCGAGGCCAAGGCTGCCGTTGAGGGCGCTCCCAAGACCCTGAAGGAGGCCGTGTCCAAGGACGAGGCCGAGGAGCTGAAGAAGAAGATCGAGGAGGCCGGCGGCAAGGTGGAGCTGAAGTAAGCCCCTTCCCTGCTGTCCGCACCCCAGTGTGCAATGAAGAGCCCAGAGTAATCCAATTACTCTGGGCTCTTTTTCACAACAAGGAGGCGGAACGATTGACTTTGTGCAGAAAAATCCTGGTGACCGGCTTTTCTCCCTTTGGCGGCGAACAGATCAACCCGGCCTGGGAGGCGGTGAAGCGCCTGCCGGATCGAATCGCGGGGGCGGAGCTTGTCAAGCTGGAGATCCCCACGTCTTTTTCCCGGTGCGGCCCGGCGGTGGAAGCCGCCGTGGAGGCACACCGGCCCGACGCGATCCTCTGCGTGGGACAGGCGGGCGGACGGGCCTGCATCAGCGTGGAGCGGGTCACCATCAACCTGGCTGAAGCCAGGATCCCAGACAATGACGGAGACCAGCCTGTGGACGAACCCATCCAGGCGGACGGGCCGGACGCGTATTTTTCCACGCTCCCCGTGAAAGCCATGGCGCAAAACGTCCGGGCTCGCGGGATCCCCTGCCAGATCTCCTACAGCGCGGGCACCTTTGTCTGCAACTGCGTGATGTATCAGGCGCTGCACCTGGCGGCAAGGCGTTATCCCACCCTCCGCGCGGGCTTCATCCATGTCCCCTACCTGCACGAGCAGGCGGTGGACAAGCCCGCCGGCACCCCCAGCATGGAGCTGCCCACGCTGGTACAGGCGCTGGAATCGGCGGTGGAGGCCATCGCAAACGATCCTGCCGACATCCACGAGAGCATGGGCATTGTCTGCTGAAAAAACTCCCGCTGTTCCAAACATCGGAACAGCGGGAGTTTTTTATGCTTTGATTACGACATCAGATCCAGCCGGGGAAGGAGCAGCGCCTTCTCCAGTGGGAACGCCTCTACCAGGATCTTGGCCACGGCGGCCCGGTCGATATTGTCCTTGGGCATCAGTCTCCCGTTGTTTCCCCCCACCACACTCAGCGACACCAGGGTCTGCACGTGGTCATCCGCCCAGCTGCTCACCGAGGCGGCGTCGGAGAACCGAGAGAGATCGTAGGGCTGGGAGGCCGCCAACACCCGGCCCAGGAAGGTCATGGCCTCCTCACGGGTGATGTAGCTGTTCATATTGGCGTACTGCTTGTTGCCGATCCAGGTGCCCTTGAGCACCTTCATGGAGTACATGGCCTTCACGCTGGGCAGAGCCCAGCTGGGGATACTATCCGTATCGGCAAAGGGCAGCGTAATAGAATTGTAGGCATCGGCCCGTACCCCCAGCAGATTGGTGAGAAACACCATCATCTCCGCCCGGGTGACCAGTCCGTTGGGATCGTAAACGCGCTGGCCGTTGACGGAGCCTTTGCCGGTGGTCAGCCCCAGCTGGTAGAGCTGGGTGACATACTCCTGGCTCCAGTGGCCCACCACGTCCACAAAGGGACAGCCGCTGTCCACCTTCACAGGGACGGTCACCGTCCTGCCGCCGGCGGAGACGGTGATATTGCCCTCGCCGGAGTACTGGCCCGCCGTAAAGCTGCCGTCGGCGTCAATGGTGCCAATGGCTGGGTCGGCGCTCCAGGTGATATTCTCTTTGCTCATGGCCACGGGCAGATTCCACCACGCGCCGGTGGCCGTCAGATCCACCTGATCTCCGGGCTTGAGGTTCAGGGATGTCACACTGGTGGAGCTGCCCTTCTGAGACACCGTCAGGCGGGACAGCTGATCCACCACCCGGACGGACATGGAGCTGTTTTGTCCGGCGGAGACGGTGTAGGTGCCCGCTGTCGTTCCGGCGGTGTAGGTGGCCGAGCCGCCGCTGCCGCTGATGGAACCACCAGTGGCGCTCCAGTTGAGGTACTGCTGGTCGGTGAGCTGTCCGGTACTGTCATAGGCCGCGGCGGTCAGAGGCAGCTGCGCCCCGGACAGCACCACCCGATGCTGGGCGCTGACATACGCACCCGGTTCAAAGACGGCGTCCTCCGCCTTGCACACCAGAAGAATGGTGTTGTTGATCCGCCGGCCCTCGGTGGAAGGTTTATTCACCAGGGCAAAGCCGTCGCTGCCCGGGAGGGTGGCCCCCAAGGTCGTGGAACCGCCGCCGTCCAGCGCCACGGCGGACACACAGCCCAGCTCTTGGAGCCGCTCCGCCACCTGAGCGTAAGTGGCACCGATGGAATAGCCGCTCTGTCGGCCGTCAATGGTGTAGAACACAGCGGTGCCGTCCGCCTTGATGCCCACGGCGGTATAGGGGTTGGCGGAAGCGGGCAGGCCGCTGACGATCTCCCCGTTCCGCAGCAGTGTATACAGCCCACTGATGCCGTAGGCCGCGTCCGCCCACTGCTTGTCAGCGCCGCTCAGGTCCAGCGTCACCTCCGTCCCCGGGACCAGAGCCCGAAGGGCGGCCAGCAGGTCGGCGTTGTCGTGATCCTCGCCATAGAGCATATAGCAGCCCTCGGGGATGACCCCGTTGAAGGCTACCCCCTCCTGGGTGGTGTCGGTCACCGACTCCACCCGGAAGGTCATGGAGCTGTTCATCTTCAGCCCATCCTCACCCACAGGCCGCAGGATTGCGGACACACAGGGCCCAAGGCTGGTCACCTTTGAGGAAAAGTCCTTGTTATAGAGGAACAGTCCGCTCTGACGGGTGGGGTGGCGGTAGGCATTGAACCCCGCCATGGGGAAGCTTCTGGGGATGGTAACAGGGGTCGGGATCATCCACGGATCGCCCTCCGACGGCTCTACCATCTCCGTCCCAATCCAGGAGATGGTGCCGGTGGGACGGCTCTCGTCAATAAACACCTGTCCGTCGTTGGTAAATCCCAGCAGGGTGTAGCTTTCCACATCCAGGGAACGGACGATCCCGTCCGTCATGAGCATTCCCACGATGGTGCCGTCGGTGTTGAAAAAGCCGCCGTTGATGGCCGCCGCCACCCGGTAACCCTGAGCCTCCCACTGGGACGCGGCGGTGGCCACCGTGTTGGTGCTGGCCACATATGTACCGCTGAATATCACCGGCTTTACCCTGGCGTTCGGCGTGTAGGTCACGTAGTGCTCGGTGCGCAGGTCGCTTCTGGACGCCGACCACAGGCTCTGGGTGGTGAGCGTCGTCCCCGTCCCCAGATTCACCGTCTCTTCCACCAACTCGCTGCCCAGCGCATAGGACGCCAGGGCCGGCTGGGTCAGAGAAAAGGTCAGCGCCAGCGTTAGGATCAGCGCGGCGCACCGTCTGCCGTATTTTTTCATGAGGTTCCTCCTGTTTCGCGCGGGGCCTCGGCCCCTGAGTACAATTATGTTAACATAAATTTTGACATTTGTAAACGGGATATATTTCCTCGCCTGCGCAAAGCGAAAGGGCGGCTTTAGCCGCCCTTTTGGGGAAGCCGCCCGCCCCGGATCAGCTCCAGGGTGTTGGCCAAAGTCTCCACCTCCTGGAGCTCCAGCAGCTCGCCAATGAGGCGGTTGGATAGCAGAAAGCCCTCCGGGGTAAAATGCCAGCGGCGGCCTGTGCGCGCCGCCCAGCCCTTCTGCTCATACTCGGAAAGCCTCGCGGCGATGGGGTCAAAGTTCATATAATACTCCCGGCGGTACTCCCACTCCTCAATGCCATGGGTGGTGCGCATCCGGAGCATCAGATACTCATTGCCCCGCTCCCGCTGGGGGATCTCGTCCATCTCGTCCAGCAACTTGCCGTCCCCCAGCACGCCCCGGATATAGCCCTCCAGATCCCGGACAAAGGAGTACCGGCAGCCGCCAAAGTCGGAGTGAGCCCCGGCTCCCAGCCCCACATAGGGCCGGCCCATCCAATATTTCAAATTATGCCGGGACTGGCAGCCTGTGCGGGAGAAATTGGAGATCTCATACTGCTCAAAGCCCGCCTTGGCCAGCCGCTCCACCGTCCACAGGTAGCGCTCGGCCTGCTGGTCGTCATCGGGAAGCTCCTCCCCCTCCGCCACACGTTGAGCCAAGGGTGTGCCCTCCTCCACCGTCAGGCCGTAGCAGGACAGATGCTCCGGCTCCAGCGCCAGGGCCGCCTCCACCGAGGCGCGCCAGCTCTCCTCCGTTTGGCCGGGGAGGCCGTAGATCAGATCCAGGTTGAGGTTCTTGATCTTGGCGTCCCGGGCGGCCTTTACCGCGTCCTCCACCTGCTGAAAGGTGTGGGGGCGGTGTACCGCGGCCAGCTCCCGGTCACAGGCGGACTGCATCCCCATGGACAGCCGGTTTACCCCCGCCCGGCGCAGATGCTTGAGCATCTTTTCATCTACGCTGTCCGGGTTGGCCTCCAGGGTAAACTCCACGTCCTTGGACAGATTGAACCGCTTTTTCACCGCGGCCAGCAGCTCCAGCAGCCGCTTCTCCCCGTACCAGGTGGGTGTGCCGCCGCCGATGTAGACGCTGTTCACCACCTGCTTCTTGGCCCGGGGGGCGGTCTCCATGATCTGCTGGAGCAGCGCCTTCTGGTACTCATCCATCCGGTCGTCCTGGCCCGCCAGGGAGTAGAAATCGCAGTAGTCGCACTTGCTGCGGCAGAACGGAATGTGCAAATACAGCCCCAATGAATTTTCCATGGTTGTCTCCCTCAGGCGGCCGCGCTCCGCGGGCCGCCGCGTTTCACACGTCAATTGTTGATATTATACTCTATTTTGCCAGAATATTCAATCCCCCATATTTCGCCATATCGCCAGGGTGCAAACTTCTTATCGCATAAAATAATTTTAATAATTATATTTCATAATTTTCGGCTTGACGTGACAGACTACTTGCATTATACTATAGGTATCAGAAAGGCAGGTGCTCGGAATGGAGCAGGTATTATATCACGATCCCTTTGCCAGTCTCCCCCGCCGCCGGGAGCGGCCGGTGGAAAAGGGGCGGAACCCATATGACGGGCTTCGGCCCTGGTCGGCCATCACCCACGGGGTGGGGGCCGTGCTGGGCGTGCTGGCCACGGTGGTTCTGGTGGCAGGCACGGCTTTGCATAGTGCGGACGTGTGGAAGCTGGTATCCTTCGCCGTCTACGGGCTGTCCATGACGGCGCTGTACACCGCCTCCACCCTTTATCATTGCGTGAACACATCGGTGGCGGGCCGGGTGGCCCTGCGCAAGCTGGATCACGCCTCCATCTACTTTCTCATCGCCGGGTCGTATACCCCTGTCTGCCTCATCGCCCTGCGGGGGGCTTGGGGCTGGTCGCTGCTGGGCGTCATCTGGGCGCTGGCCATCGCCGGGCTGGTGATGAGTCTGACCTGGATCAACTGTCCCAGAGTAGTCACCTCCACCGTCTATATCGCCATGGGCTGGCTGGCGGTGGTCGCCATCTACCCCATCTGGCAGGTGCTGGGCTTCCGCGGCGTGTTCTGGCTGCTGGCCGGCGGCGTGCTGTACACCGTGGGCGGCGTGCTGTACGCGCTGAAGTGGCCAGGGCGGGACAATCCCCGGTTTGGATGCCACGAGGTGTTCCATGTGTTTATCCTGCTGGGCTCCATTGCCCACTTTGTGATGATGCACAAGGTGCTGCTACCGTTGTGAGCATATGAGGAAAGCCCCCCTCAGGCGTACCTGAGAGGGGCTTTTTCTTACACCAGCCGTTCCATGACCCACACAGGGGCGGCGGTCTCCCCCAGCAGCTTATCCTCCCGCAGGTCACCAAACCCCATGGCCCGCCAAAAAGCGTGGCCTATGGGATTGTTCAGCAAACAGGCCAGCTGGGCCCTGTCCATCCCCGCGTCTCCCGCCGCCTGAAGCACCGCCTCCATGATTTCCCGGCCCCTCCCCTGCCGCCGCAGCTCCGGCGCCAGGAAAAGCAGGCCAACATAGAAGGTGCGCTCTCTGGGATAGCCCTCCACCAGATCCAGCACCGCCTGGGGGACGCCATCCCGCCAAAGGGCCAAATAGTGCTTCTGCTCTATAGCGCACCGGGGCGGGAGGTTGGTCAGATCCTCCTGGATGGAGGCGGCAGTGGGCTGGGGAGGATTGAGGGCAAAGAAATCCGGGTCGGTCTGGAACAGGGCCAGCATCGAGGCCACATCATCTCCGGTTACCGGGCGGATCTCCCAGTCAGCCAGACGGCGGGCCAGACCGTCCACCAGCGGCACGTCGGGTAGGGCCTCCATAGTGCCCACACAGCGGTTGATGGGGGTGCCCAGGGCGTGGAATTTCTCCTCGTAGTCGGTCATGACCCCCTGGACGCCGTGCTCGTGGAGGTTGCGGGTGACCTCAGACAGGGCGAAGCCCGCCTTGGGAAACTGGAACAGCGACCACTCAAACAGATCGTGGTTGTCGGTCTTGAAGTGGATCTGCCCTCCCTCTTTGAGCACACGGCGGTAGCCTCGCAGGAAGTTCACATGGGTCAGGCGGCGGCGGGAATGCTTCACCGACGGCCATGGGTCGCAGAAGTTGATGTAGATGAGATCCACCTCGCCAGGAGCAAAATACTGATCCAGCGCGGCGGCGTCGCCGTCAATGAAGAACACATTGGTCAGGCCCATGCTGCGGCAGCGCTCCATGGCGATGACCATGGCGTCAGGCACCCGCTCCACAGCCACATATAAATCCTCCGGATGGGCGGCGGCGGTCTCGGCGGTAAAGCGGCCCTTCCCACAGCCCAGCTCCAGGCGCAGTTTGACGGTATCTGGTTTGCGCTCCCGCCAGCGGCCCTTCTCCGCCGCAGGATCACGCACCAGCAGCTCACCGCAGGCCTCCATTCGGGGAACCAGGTTTTTCTTTTTCCGCATCCGCATTTCCGTTCACCTCATTTGTTTTTCCCGCATATCATATCATAACCTCTTGCAAAGCGCAAGAAAATCAGGTATAATGATTTAGCCTGAGGCCTTGCTGTCATCAGAGGAACCAAAATGTCGCCTCTCTCGCTTCGGGAGTACAGACGGGCTCAGGCAAGAACTCCATACCCGGGTGTTGCGCAGGGGTAGCGCGCCTGCTTTGGGAGCACAGGCGGGTCCGGGCAAAAAACTTCATATCCGGGTGTTGCGCAGGGGTAGCGCGCCTGCTTTGGGAGCAGGAGGTCGCACGTTCAAATCGTGTCACCCGGACCACAATTTCGGTTGAAATCGCATGATTTTAACCGAAATTGTTATTTTATATAACTTTTTGCAGGTTTTCATTTCTGGGGTTGACCCTCTGACCACAGCTTTGACCACAGACAGGAAGAACGCCGTCCCCAGCTGGGAGCGGCGTTTTGAGGCATACGCATCGGATGCTGAGGGGCAGTTTAGGGCTGTCGCTTGCATTGCCCAGTGGCCCTCTTTATGGTTACACCGTAGTAGTTTTTTCCTGGTAGTTACCCCCAGCTTTTTGAGTTATAATACGTTCTCCTGTCATTGTACCAGCGGCTGACGTGCCGTTTTAATGCCCTTAGGATTAGTTTATTCTGCGGTAACACCCAGTTCCAGGCTGTTCACCCACTCAATCATGGTGCCGCGGGAGGTACCGCCGCCAAAGCGTCGGCCATCCAGCCAATTCGCACCGCTGGTCAGGCTGTGCAGATTCGTGGCACTGGAGCCGATGCCGCTGCTGCCTGAGGTGCAGAAGGGGACGATGGTTTTGCCGCTGAAATCATAGCTCTCCAGGAAGGTGCTGATGATCCTGGGAGCCTGCCCCCACCAGATGGGGTAACCCAGGAAAATCACGTCGTACTGCTCTATGTTGTTCACGCTGCCGGAAATGGCAGGGCGGGCATTGGGATCGTTCATCTCAATGCTGGTGCGGCTGGAGGAATTGCCGTAGTTCAAATCGGCGGAGGTGTAGGGCGTTGCCGGAACGATCTCATAGATGTCAGCACCCAGCCCATCGGCGATATACTCCGCCAGGGGTTTGGTGGTGTTGGTGGCGGAGAAATAAACGACCAGCACTTTGGCTTCGCCGCTGGGCTCCTGACCGGTCTGGACATTGAGGCAGAAGTTCATCAGCGCAGCCGCAATCTGGGCGCGGGAGGCGTTTTCCCGGGGAGCGAAGCGCCCCTCAGACGCCGGGGCCACGATGTCGTTGGCGCTGGCCCAGTCCACTGCTGTGACGGCATAGGTCGAGATAGCGTCCTCATCCTCAAAGACATTGGTACTCTCTGCGCTGTGACTGCCTGCATAGCGCCAAAGGGTGGTGGTCATGTCCTGACGGGTCACCGGGTCCTCGGTGCCGAAGATACCGCCGCCGTAGCCTCCCATCAGCTTCCGCTGGGAGGCCCAGAGAACAGCATCGCTGTACCACATCCCTTCGTCGGTGTCGGTAAAGCCGTCGTCGCCGGTCACGGTGGGTTCGCCTTCCATCCGATAGAGCACCGTAGCCAGTGCCGCTCGGGTGAGCGGACCGTCTGGGTCGAAGCGGCCCCCGCCAACGCCGCCCATCAAGTGGTGCTCCCGGCAGTACAGGATGGCTTCGGCGTAGGGGCTGTTGGCGTCCACATCGGAGTATCCGGTATCCTCCACGGCGGCAAAGGCTGTCGCGGAAAAGGCCAGCACTATGGCCAATGCCAGCATGACCGCAGTCAATCTTCTCAAATTACGCATGATCGATCTCTCCTTTTTGTGATTTTACCATCAATGCCCAAAGTAGGCGCAAATCTCGGACATTCTCTCTGCTTGCGCGACCTGGAAGGGACAGCGCTTATCGCAATGGCCGCATTTTACGCAGTCCCCGGCCTTTTTCTCCAGGTTCTCGTAGTGGCTGCGTGCCAGCGCATCTCCGGCCTTGGACAAGTCGTAGTATTTATTGATAAGCCCCACATCCAAACCCGCCGGACAGGGCTGGCAGTGGTTGCAGTAAACGCATTTTCCCGCCGCGTCTTGGGGTGCGAAGGAGCCGAGGATGGAGTAGTCTTTCTCCTCCGGCGCGGCATCCAAAAAGCCGAGGACGCGCCGCAGGTCGTTCCGGTTCCGCACACCGGGCAGCACCGTCAGAACGCCGGGCTTATCCAGGGCGTACTGGATGCACTGATACTCCGTCAATGCCTTGCCAAAGGGGGAGGTTTTGGCGTTGAGCAGTTGCCCGCCGCTGAACGCCTTCATGACGGAAATGCCCACGCCCTCGGCCTCACACCGGCGGTAGAGGGCGGCCCGCTCATCCACACCGCCGATGGCGAATTCTCCGTGGCGATAGTCATAGCCGGGGTTGATGCTGAACATCACCAGGTCGATCACTCCCATGTCCAACACCCGGTTGACAATGCGGGGAGTATGGGAGGACAGGCCGACATGCCGGACAGCCCCTTCCCTTTGCAGCTTCTGGATGTACTCCAAAGTGCCGCTGTCTAAAACCGTGTTCAAGTCGGATTCCTCATCAATGCAGTGCAGGAAGCCGAAGTCGATGTAGTCCGTTTGCAGGGCGGACAACTGCCAGTCGATGGAACGCTTGATGGTGTCCAGATCGGTGGTCCAGCCGTATTTCCCGGTCTGGTAGTTGGCCCCGAAATGGATCTGGAAATAGAGTTTTTCCCGCACCCCACGCATCGCCCGCCCGTAGGCGGGGAACGGCACCGCGTCTGACGAGGCCATGTCAAAGAAATTGATCCCGGCTTCCAACGCCAGTGCCATGACGGCCTCCGCCTCCTTTTCCCCGGCTATGCCGATAGAGCTGGTGCCCAGGCCCAGGATGCTGATTTGTTCCTCCGCGCGTGGGAGCTTTCGGTACTCCATATTCAATTCCTCCTTGATAATATCAGGCGATCACCTGGCAGCTCTGCCAGGTCTTTTTATGCCAGCGCCACACAAAGCATACCGAGCGGGCCAGCCAGTCCATCCCCATGGCGATCCATACCCCCAGCACACCCAGCTCCAACACGACTCCAAACAAGAACGCGGAGCCCAGTCGGAACACCAGCATGGAACCAATCCCCACATACATGGTGAACTGCACATCCCCCGCGGCCCGCAGGCTGTTGGCCAGGTTGAAGGAGGTTGGATGGAGCAGGAACGCCAGCACGTTGTGCATGACAATGAGCACAGCGGCCAGCCGCAGGGTCTCCGGTTCCAGGTTGTAGAAACGGAGGATCAACGGCAGGGCCAGACAGACCAATCCGCCCAGAGCGCCGGTGGAGAGATAGGAGACTTTCATCAGCTTTTTGGTATAATGCTCCGCCTGTTCCTGTTCCCGTGCGCCCATGCACTGGCCTACCACCGTGATGACCGCCAGATTGACTGAGGAGACCACGATGATGGCAATCTGGTCGATACTGTTGGCAACCCCGTTGGCGGCGATCTGCACGGTGCCGAAGTTGGATACGATGCTGGTGACCAGCACCTTCCCCAGCGCGAACAGGCCGTTCTCCACGCCCCCCGGCACAGCGACCCGGAGGATGCGCGCAGTGGTGGTCCCATCCCAGGTCAGGATATGCCGCCAGGATAGCCGCACTTCATTGCCAGTGCGGAAGGCCAGCGCGGACAGAACCAAGGCCGCTGTTGCTCTGGAAATCAAGGTAGGCACCGCCACCCCCAGAACTCCGGTCTGGAGCAGGCGCACACCGATGAAATCCCCCACGATGTTCATCGCATTCATCAGCAGGGACACATACATGGTGACGTTCGTCCGCCCCATGGCCCGGAACTGGGCCGCGGCGGCGTTGTATATGCCCAGGAAGGGGAAGGAGCAGGCCGTTACCAGGAAATAGGTCAGGGCCGCATCCATCACGTCGGGCTCCACCGCACCGAAAAACAGCCCCAGGATGGTCCGCCGAAACAGGATGCACACCAGCGCGACCACAAAGGAGAACAGGGCGGAAACGGTCATGAGCTGCCCTGCCGAGCGCTCCGCCTGGTCCGCCTGCCTCCGGCCCAGGTATTGGGACAGCACCACCGCGCCGCCGGTGGTCAAGGCCGTGAGGACGGTGATGACCAGGTAGTTTACCATGTCCACCAAGGCCACGCCGGACACGGCGGCTTCCCCTACGCTGGACACCATCACAGTATCCACCATGCCTACAAGCATGACCAGGATTTGCTCGATGACCAGGGGAATCAGCAGTTTTTTCAAATCTTGGTTGGAAAACATCACATCAATTCGCCTCATTTTTTGAAGATGATCCGTATCCAAGCCCAGACAGCCAGTTCTGGACGGTGGAGTGGGCTGTGTCCAGCGAGGTATCCATTCCGGGGCGCCGGACGCCCACCCCGTCCAGCACTGTGGCGTTGGGCACCGCCGCACAGATGTCCCGGACACTGGCCGCCAGACCACTGGTGCCATGGGCGCAGAAGGGGATTACAGTCTTCCCCGTAAAATCATAACTGCCTAAAAAGGTGAACACCGCCATGGGGCAGGTTCCCCACCAGTCCGGGTAGCCCAGGAAAATCACGTCGTAGTCCGCCATGTTTTCCACCGCGCCTGACAGTACGGGCCTCGCGTTAGCGGCCTTTTCATCGGCGGCCCGGTTCAGGCACTCATCGTAGTCACTGGAGTAAGGTTTTGTCGTTACGATGGAGACCATATCCCCTCCGGTTTCCGACTGGATCCAACTGGCCATTTGCGCCACGTGCCCGGGTAACAGGATGCTGGCAGAGGTCGTTGCGTCTACATCCACCGTGGCGGGATCCTCCACGACCGTGTTTTCAGCCCAAGTGAAGTAGGCGATCAGAATCTTACCACCGCTGGATTCTGGCCGTTCTTCGCTTGCATCTGGTTCAGACGGGATCGGCTGTGTTTGGGACGCTTCCGAAACTTCCGCACTGCCGCAGGCAGATACCCCCAAAAGTGCCAGCGCGCACAGCGCAGCCGCAAACCGCTTCCAGTTCATACTGTTATATTACCCGGCCAGTCCCAACTGGGACAGGCATTCCGCAACATCACCCTCCGCCTGCGTGGAACGGCTGTCCCGCAGGGCCAGACCCTCCAGCACTGTGGCGTCCGGCTCGGCGCTTTCAATAGCGCGGATGGTATTGGAGAAGCCGCTGCCGCCGGAGGTGACAAAGGGGATGATGGTTTTGCCGCTAAGATCGTATTCGTCCAGGAAGCTGTAGACTGCCATGGGCATATCGCCCCACCAGTTGGGGAAGCCCAAGAAAATGGTGTCATAGCGGTCCAAATCGTCGATGTGGGAGGACAGTTTGGGGCGAGCACCGGCGCTTTTTTCCGACTGCCCCACGTCGAGGGTGGCGTTGTAGGTGTCGGGGTACTGCTCCCTTGTCAGGATGGCGAACAGTTCGCCGTCTGTGGCGTCGGCAATCAGGCTCGCCACCAGGCCGGTGTTTCCTGTCAGCTTGTCACCACGATACTGGATACTGGCAGAGGTGGAGGCGTCTACTCCGTCCGTCAGAGACGCGTTTTCACCGTAGGTGAAGTAAGCAATCAGGATGCGGTTCCCTTCAGAGTCCCCATCCTCTTGCCCGCTGGGCTCGGATACGTCCTCCGAGGCGGAGGCTTCAGGGGTTTCCTGCGGGTGAATACTATTGGGCGTTTCCGTGGGCTGGGACGCTGCGGGGGTTTGGGATGGGTTGTTGCCGATGCTCTGCCCGCCGCAGGCGGTCAAGGCACAGCATAATACCAAACCCAAAACAGCAATCAGAAATTTCTTCATGATAAAGACTCCTTTTAGTTTGAAACGATTTCAAAGGTGATGTCCACCCGACCGGGCAGATCGGAAAACACAGACAGGTCAGACGTAACCTTGCCGATGGGATAGACCGTCATAGTCAGATTGGGGCGGTCAGATTGACTGTAGAAAATTGCGGCGGTGTTGTTACTGGGGCAGTAGGTAATGTCGCCATCGTCAAAATACAGCTGGCCTTCACCTCCCACTGTGATTGCTTGGTCGATACCTCCGTATACCTCCCGGCCTCCAAAGTTGCTCATGGAAATCGTCTGGGGAAGCTGGGCGATAAACTGACGAGCCATATCGCTGTCATACAGTACACCATTCAGCTTCAATTCGTCAATGGTGATGCGGATGGCGGTTTCACCTCGGGACGCTTGGGTGTTTTCACTGGGAGTCAGCCGCAGCCCGTCCAGCCACTCCGCCACTGTGCCCGCACAGTCCGGTACATCTGGCGCATGGATGGCCAACCCGTCCAACGTTTCCGCTCCTGCAGCCAACTCCGCCACGGCGGAAAAGCTGCGGCCTGCACCATATCCATCATGGGTGCAGAACGGGATCACCGTTTTGCCGGAAAAGTCATATTCGGACAGGAACGTCCGCACCGTCTGGGGCAGTGTGGTTGCCCACACTGGGTAGCCGATGAACACCACATCATACCGCTCCATATCCTCCACCGCACTGGAAATGGTGCGGCTGCTTTCGCTATGGTTTTCCGACACCACAGCGTCAAAATCGGCAGAGTAGGGCTCTGCCGCCATGATTGCGTGAATGTCACCGCCCACAGTGTCCTGGATCTTCTGTGCCACATAGCGGGTGGTACCAACAGCGCCGCATTCGTCCACCACCACGCTGGCCGAGGTAGTGGTATCGACGCCTTCCCGATCCCAAGGCGCGTTGTCCCACAGGGAAAAGTAGGCAATCAGGATACCGCTCTGTTTTGCTTCGCCAAACTCCTGCGTTGGATAAGCGGCTGCGGAAGGTTGGGCGGACTGTGACGCCGCTGTTTCCGGGAGTACGGTATTTGTGTCAGCCTCAGGCTGGCCACCACAGGCGCTTAGAATACAAATCAGAATAATAGCAACCCAAAAAAATAACGCTTTTTTCATTTCAGAAAATCCCTTCAATCAAACGGTTTCTGCATTGTAGCTTTATTGTAGCGGCATTCCATGAAAATGTAAAATACTTATTCCGAATTATTTACCATGCCTATTTTACATGGTATAACAAGGCCGCACTTGACATTTCACTTCTTTTCCCAAATAATTAAAATAAGGCACGGAAGGGAGGCCATCATGTGGATATTCGATTGTTAGAATATTTTCTGGCTGTGGCAAAATACGGAAATATTACCCGGGCGGCGGAGCAGCTCCACGTCACCCAGCCCACCATCAGCCGCCAGCTGATGGAATTGGAGGATGCCGTGGGCACCCCTCTGCTGATCCGTGGCAAACGGCAGGTAACGCTCACCGAGGCAGGCATCCTGTTCCAGCAGCGGGCAGAGGAGATTGTGTCCCTGATGGAAAAAACCATGCGGGACATCAGTGGCCAAGACGATCTGCTGGGCGGAACCGTCGCCATAGGCTGTGTGGAAACCTGCGTCTCCCGGATGCTGCCCAAGGTATTGGGGGGATTCTCTGCCCGCTATCCTAATGTCAAGTATGAGCTGTACAGCGCCGATGGCGATGATATTCGGGAAAAGCTGGATCGGGGCGATTTGGACTTCGGCATCCTGGTGGAGCCGGTGGAAGCGGCCAAGTATGACTTCTTTCGGCTGCCCTATTGGGAGACCTGGGGCGTTGTGATGCGCAGGGACGACCCGCTGGCACAGAAAGCAGCCATTGGGCGGGACGATTTGCTTAGCATCCCTTTGATTCTGCCTCGACGGGAGATCGTCCAGGATCATATTGCGGGCTGGTTTGACTTGGATCGGAGCCAGTTGAACATATTTGCCGGGCATAATCTCTTGAACAATGCCGCCCTGCTGGTGGAAGCGGGCTTGGGATACGGGATTTGCGTGGGCGGCAGCTACGAGATACGGGGCGGGGAAAACCTGTGCTTTGTCCCGCTGACCCCGGAGCGCACCACCGGCCATGTGCTGGCCTGGAAGAAAAACCGGGTGTTCCACTCGGCGGCCAGCCGCTTCCGGGAGTTTGTCCAAAGCGTAGAGTTAACAGAATGATACGATTCGGGCATGGCAAATCATACAACCAAAGTATTGGACGATCAAAGGGCTTTGGTTTATGATGAAACCATAGTGGAAAACCGACAGACGGATACCCGCTGCCGATTTTGCCATAAGCCATCTGAAAAAGTCATATCTCTAAGGAGGCGTGTGCCATGGCACTGACAGTTATGAAACCGAAGCAGATCCTCCGCTGCCTCACCGACCTGGGGATGACAGCCTTGCTGCTGGGCCAGATGGCATATTCCGTCACTGGGCAGACGGTTCATGAGTGGATAGGGGTGGCAGCGTTCCTCCTGTTCACCATCCATCATGTGCTAAATTGGCATTGGATACGTTCACTTGGAAAGGGCCGCTATACCCCGGCCAGGACGCTCCAGACTGCTCTGGCCTTTTTGCTGCTGGTCAGTATGTTGGCCCAAACGATCAGCGGCATCGCCATGTCCCGCCACGTGCTGCCGTTTTTGGAGGTTCCGCTACCCGTCTCTACGGCCCGCCTGATCCATCTGGCCTGTGGGTATTGGAGCTTCCTGCTGGTATCCCTGCATCTGGGGTTCCATTGGGGGATATTCCTGGGCCTGGGGCGGAAGCTGCGGGGCGGGCATCCCCTGCCCTCAGCGGGCCGTATCGTGGCCCGAATCCTGGCCGGGGCGGCGGCAGTCCGGGGGGCGGTGTGCTTTGTTCAGCAGAGCGTCGCAGATTACCTGTTCCTGCGGACAGAATTCGTATTCTTTGACTATGAAAAGGCTCCCCTGTTGACCTTGGTGGAGCTGGCCGCCATGATGGCGCTGTGGGTACTGGTCGGGTATCTGCTCCAACGGCTTGCTGTCAGGCTGACAAAGCAAGGAGGACATACTAAATAAAGCGAACAATTTGTTTTCTGCTGGATGGCGGTTTATGAAGCATTGGGGGCCTCCCCCTCTTGCCTTCTTCGTCTTTTCTGTACAGCCAGCACCATAACCTCATCCCACTTTCCCTCAGCGGCCAGTTGCTTTGCCTCAGCGATTTCCGCCTTCGTCTGCCGGATCAATTTAGCCAGCTTTTCCTCACATTCACTTTCGGTGTGGGCATAAATGTTCCGGGGATGCCTTTTGCCGTCCGGCCATTGAGGCGAATACCTGCCCTCCCAGAGATGGTCGTTGATCTGCGTCACACAGCCGGTCCCGGCCTTCCGCTTCTTGCCCTTGTAGGGCTCAAAAACGGCCCTTGGGTGCGTTTCAGGCGGTTGGGTGGGTAAACCTGCATTGCTGCCTGAACTGAGCCCATCCTGCGGCTCACGTTTGCCGATGCCCCGGTCAATTTTCGCTGCCGCAGTCTGCCGCATGGTATCGGTGACGTGGGTATAGATATTCAGCGTAGTGTTCGCTGAAACGTGCCCAATGATGGTGGAGAGGGTTTTTATGTCCATGCCGCTTTCCAGCGCTGTCGTCACGAAAACGTGGCGTAAATCATGAAACCGCACCCGCTTGCACCCCGCATGATCCAAGATGGTCTGGAGACGTTTCCGGCAGGTGGCCGGATCAAGCGGGGAATCCTCCTTCACCGGAGAGGGGAACATCCAGCGGGAGGTCACCCCCTGCTGGTACTCTTTCAGCACTTCCAGCAGTGAGGGCGGCAGTACGATAGTGCGCAGGGCTGCCTTTGTTTTGGGCTCGGAGACCACCAGCTTGCCGTTCGCCCGATAGACCTGGCGCTGGATGCGGAGCGCCCCGGTGCCAAAGTCCAAATCATCCCACTGGAGTGCCAGCACCTCGCCCCGACGCAGCCCCGTGGCTAATTCCAGCAAGAACAGCTCGTAGTAGCCCTCCTCTTTCGCTTGGATAAGGAACCTCTGCATCTCCTCCCTCGTCAGCACTTGCATCTCTTTTGCGCTTTTAGGAGGGAGCTTGCAGTCAGCAGTTGGATTGACCCGGATGAGCCCATCCTGCACTGCCCTGTCCAACGCCGTTTTGATCCTGGCATGACAGAGCCACACCATGCGATCCGACACCCCTTTGCCGTAGAGCTCCGCGCGGATCAGGCGCCCTTCTTTTTTCAGCATACTGTAAAATCGCTGGAGATCATTTGTGGTCAGTTCAGATAAGGGAATCTTCCCCAGCGCTGGGATAATGTGCTTGTAAATAGCACCCTCGTAGCTCGCCTGTGTGGTGGGTCTCAGCTTGGGCTTAGAGTAGTTCTGATACCAGAAGTCCAGCCACTCGCCGAAGGTCATATCTGGCCGAAGCTTTTCTGTGGGCTGGCCAGCGCAGATTTCCTGCAGCTTTTTCAGTTTTGCCACGCATTCCGTCTTGGTTTTCGCCAGCACATTTTTGGTGATGGGAAGACCTTTGTCATCATATCCGATGACCACCCGGCCCTCCCAGCGCCCATCCTTTCTCAGGTGGACGCTTCCTTCGCCGCGTTTTCTGCGCTTTGCCATGGCTTCAGTTCCTTTCCGAAAATATCCTCCATAAAGTTTCCAACAATGACCGACGCCTGCTTCTGCATATCGGTGGTGACGTGGGTGTAAGTGTTCAGCGTGAACGAGGCATCGGTATGCCCCAAGATACCGGAGAGGGTCTTGGCATCTACCCCACTGGCCAGCGCACGTGTCGCAAACGTATGTCTGAGGTTATGAAACGGGATATTGGGTAAGCCAGTCTGCTTAAGCAAGGTTTTCAGCCGCCGATATGCCGCATCAGGAGAAATCGGCCGCTCCGGTTTAAGTGGATCGAAGAAAATCCACTCACTGGAGGTGGCTTTCTGCCGCTCCCGGAGAATATCTGCTGTACTTTCCGGAAGCAGAATCTTACGTTTCCCCGTCCCGGTTTTCGTATCGCCTACCTCGAACCCGCCGCCCGGCGTTCTGTGCAGGGTGCGGCTGACCTGGAGCGTCCCCGTGTCGCTGTCGAAGTCTTTCCACTGGAGACCGCAGATTTCACCCCGACGCAGGCCGGTGGTGAGCTCCGTGTAGAAGAAGTCGTACCAAAGCGGATCTGCTTTGATGGCTTCCATTAAATCATCCCGCTCTTTATCTGTGAGGACACGTTTGGATGTGCTGTTCGCTTTCGGCAGGGTTATCCCATCGGCAGGGTTCCGGGGGATAACATGGGCGCGAACTGCGTCCGCCATGGCCCGGTGAAGCATGGTGTGGATACGGCGGACAGTATTGGCAGAGAGCTGGTGACCATGTTCAGGGTGCTCATGCACCCGGCCCTCTTTTCTTAGCTTCGTGTACAGCCGCTGAATATCTGCCGTTGCAATAGAAGTCATCTTTTTGCTGCCCAGGCGGGGCTTGATGTACTGCTCGGCATACATACGATAGCCGTCCATTGTACTCTCCCGCAGGCGTGGGGCGGCGTAGTCATCCAGCCAGCGATCCAACCACTGAGCCAATGTCATGCGGCTATCCTCACACAGTTCTACGTCCTGGAATATCTCGATATTCTGGTGAAGCTTAGCCAACAGCTCCTTTTGTGTGGGAGCGAGGACGTATTGAAAGATAGGTTCACCGTTTTCCTTGTGGCCCACCACGATGCGGCCCTCCCAGCGGCCATCCTCCCGCTTGCGCACCATGCCGTCCCCGGATGGTCTGCGCTTTGCCATTTGCTATGCACCTCCATTTCTTATGTCGCCGTCGTTGTCATCCAAGCACTCGGCCATGATTCTGACCCCCAGCCGGAAGCCCAGGATGAAGTTCTCTCGCGCCGTGATGCTGTCGATTTCGTGCTGTGACCTGATGAGTTTTGTAAGAATCGTTTGCTCGGTTTCGTCGAGTTGCTCCATGAGTTGGTCTTCGTAGTGGGCGACACGATCTACTGCCCGCTTCAACTCTGAGTCAGGTGTCATCTGCTGTTCGCACGGTGTGATGTTGCCGAAGTATAAATTTTCCAGGGTGTTACGCATTTTGCTCTCCTCCTTGTCAGCGACACAACATACCACACCTCGGCGGGAATAGCCATGGGAAGCGGCGAGAGTTATCAGAAAAGCCACAATTTTTTTGGGCCCCCGTTAGTTCTTCTCTTTGTAGACACTGGTGCAATCCATACCCTGCTACAACGGCGCACACAGGGGCCAACACTGTGTTTCAACTGTTGGGAGGTGTACGGATGCCACCCGGCCCGCAGAGTGGGCACAAATCGCTTCAAAGTGGTTGACACGGGGAGAACAGGTCGGGCGGCGCTCCACGCGAAGCGCCGCCCGGTTGCGTTTTTAAGATACCTATTGCGGATATCTGGTGTAGCAGATATAATGGGGCTGCTCCTCCAGCCACCAGCGGAAGTATTGCCCACCCCAGACAGCATGGTTGTTCATGCCGCTCTCGGTGACCACGATATATTCGGCTGTCTTTCTCACTACGACTACCGCATGGTAGGATTTCTCGTTTTTGTACTCCACAACATCGCCGGGTCGAAGTTGATCCCAGGTTGGACGATCTATCCGCCGCCATGGGAGGTTACCGAAGGCAGCATCGGAACACAGAGTAGCCCAGCCGGAGCAGTGGATGCCCCTGCTATAGGGGCCGCCGCTGGTGGAGTGGTATGGGGCAGGGAAGACTGTGCCGGTGGGGTAGGTCTGCTTCAGCTGTTCCAGGACGGCCTGTACGCTTTCTTCCGTGATACTGGCAGAGGGGAAGACTGCGGCTTGTGCCGGGATGGTCACCTCCTGCTCGTAGTGGGAGTCGGGGTCGATGTAAACACTGTTGGTAGCCGCGTCATAGGTCACGCCGAAGTCCACCGCCCTGCCAACATCCCGTAGCCGGACGTAATTGCTTCCGCCGATGAGGTAGGCGGTGAGAGATGCCTGCTGGCCGTTGATGTAGAACGCCTGTGTGCTGGGCCGGGCGGTGAGGTAATCCGCCGCCTGGACTGCTGGGCCACTCAGGGTCAGACCTGCCATAATCCCGATCCCCATAAAAATTACTTCTCGTTTTCTGTTCATGATGATTCTCCCTTCAGTGTGTTGTTGCTTTTGGCAAGCAACAACAATGCCGAAGAACCATGGGAAAGTCAAGAACATTCAGAGCAGATGGATGGAGAAAAACAGCGGTGCAAATGAAGCATACTACACAGTGAACGGCGTTCCTGCCGGCAGACTCTCTCTTTGTTTACACTGGCGCAAATTTTGGGTGGGTCACATGGCAGGGCCAGTGTAGGTCTGCTCCTCGTGGTCATCTGGCTTGTGACCCATAGCGATCCGCTTCTGCTGCATCTTCTTTCGCAGTTTGCGTTCTGTATGCTGCCCACGGGTACCGTCTTGGGGCCAAGCGTTATCCTGGAAGATGCGCCCCATCTGATGGAGCAGATTGTTGACCGCCAGGATAGCAGAGGGCAAAGAGGAGCTGTCCTGCCGCTCCAATAGGATCTGCGCCTGGGTATGACCCTGTGCCGCCGCCTGACCCAACCAGAAGACGGCCTGTTCCTTATCCTGGGGAACGATCTCACCCTCCCAGCACAGCTTGCCCAGCAGATACTTCGCATAGGGGTTGTCTGCTTCCGCTGACGCTGTAAGCCAAGATAGAGCTTTTGCGGGATCTCCACTCCGCAGCAACTCTTTCCCCAAACGATATGAGGCGCAGTCATTACCATGCTCAGCGGCCTGTGTCAGCCAGTGGATGCCCTGCTCTCGGTCATGAACCTCCACGTCATCGGTCAGCAATAACTTGCCCAACGCATACTGTGCGTCCGGCAGACTTTGTGCCGCCTGCTCAAACCAGTATCGTGCCTCCACCCAGTCTGGAGTGAGCAGAGGGCCATCCCGATACAACCTCCCTAACATGAGCTGGGCATACGGATTACCTCCCTCAGCCCTTGAACGGAGATGGGCAACTCCTTTATCGCGCAGGTCCAGAGGCTCCCTTTCATCACAAATCACAGTCCAGAGATTCCAGTACACATTGCTGGCTTGGAGCACATCATCAGACTCATCACTTTTCGCTATGTCCTTGTCCTCGAAAGTGAGTTGACCCAGCTGAACCGCCGCTTGGACAACAGCATTGTGGACGACCCGAAATTCCTTCTGCTGAGACAGCGGAGTACGCTCCATGGGCTTGTCCGAATAGAACTCGTTCACCTCCTGCTGGAGCTCCAACCACTTCTGGTAACACGTCTGCACCGAGGGCAGCCGCGCCATCTGATCCACGATTTCATCCACCTGTTTTTTCACCCGCTGAGGAAGATAGCCGTACTGCTTTTTGCCCTTCACATTTTTCAGTTCGCTGGACAGTGTCAGCATCAGTTGCTCCGCCTCCGGGTGTTCACAGACGCCCCGCTTCATCTCGTCGGCCAGCTCCAGCATGGTGCGGCGGGCTTCGGCCACCAGTTCATCTCGTGATGTGCTTTTCTGCTCATAGACATGGAGCATCTCCTGACGGAAGATATCGTTGGTCAGCGCAGATTTGATTTCCCGAATCCCCACTGGACTGAGATACCCCAGTGCGTCTCCAGCAGACCACGCCATCATGTGGATGTGGGGATGGTCTCCTTCATCGTGGAACGCTGCGTACCAGCGGAAGTCGTTGGGCGGGATGTTCATAGCGGCAGCGATGTCATTGCGGTGTGCGCGGAGCAGGTTTCGCCACGCTCTGGCGTTGTCATATCCCAGCCGCACAGCATCTTCACGCTTGAGCGAGACAATGTGCGTCCATACATTTTTCTCGCAGTGTTCCAACTCCGCTGTCACCTTTTTCAGATCCACATAATCCTCATCACCGAACAGTCCGTGGCTGCCCAGCCGCTCCACTTGAGGACGGGTAGCGATGTACTTTGCATAGATGTCGCTCTGCTGAACACCATCCCAGTTGTCCTCCAGTGCCTGTGTGATGAACACGGAGGCATGGACTTTGGTGGGACTGTTATGGTACCTACTGTACTCTGGGAGCTTTTTGGCATCGGGAAAATCTTTCACCAGACTGGCGATGAGCTGCTCCTGTTTTTTCGTGGCGGGACGGCCATCGTGAACGAGCTCCACTCGTTCACGTGTGCCGATGTACTTTGCGTAGTTGACCGCCCGTGCGCCGCCCTTGATGTACGGACTCTTGAGAATCAGTCTGGCCATTCACTGCCCACCCGATCTTCCGGATAAATCTTTTCCTCAAAGGACAGCCGACCATTGGTGCGCTTCACGTTGCGCACACTGTCTGCCCTGCGGCGGCGCATATCCTCCTCGGTAAATTCGTAGCTGTCCGCCAGGATGCCCATTACCATGTCCAGCTCCACCGAGTGCTTGTAAAGCAATGAGGCCAGCCGATCTTCGAACATCCCCAGCTGGCCATCCAGCGCGGAGGTGACCGCTTTGGGCAGGTTGCCATTGTCCTGGAGGGCCAAGTGGTCCGCATAGAAATTCACCGCCTGCTCGACGAACTGGTTTCGGCTGTGGCAGCCCGCCGCCTTATACCACTGGTCGATTTTTCGTTTTGTATCCGGCCCCATGCGCAGGGCCAGTCGATCTCTGTTTTCTGTACTCATATTACCTCCAATCTTTCGCAGACGCCGCCCCAATCCGTTGGAACGGCTGGTTTTCAAGAAAAACAGACGCCATTCGGAGATTTTCAGCCCGAAAGAGACGCCATACAAGAGCCCCGCCGGAAAGTCTCGGAAGCCCTTGAAACGGTCCGCACTGCGGGCCGATGTGACCTGCCGAGCGTCACTTGTGACGCCGGCTTTTATCCTGCTTTGCCCTTCGTGCCCTGAAATCGGGCCTCTGGGCTGCCCTGGGCACTGGCTCCCAAGGCGCCCTTACTGATTACAGCGTGGTAGATTTGTCCGCTTCGGGCGTTGAAATTCCGCTTTCTTTGAGGGCTTGCCGACAACGGGCCACAAGGCGGGCGACACCGCGTTTCAGGGTGCCGGAGGTGCTGGGTGCTGTCTTCGACTTAGGATGGGCACAAACGGCCTTACAACGCGAAACAGGGGCTTTCACGCTTTCGCCGCGGCAACGCCCTGTCGCTGAGCCCCTTTGCGCTGGACTGCCTCCAACTTCAGTTTTGCCTGTAATTCCTT
>JAAVHT010000016.1 GCA_014799565.1 Clostridiales bacterium | reverse complement strand
GAGGCAGTTTTTATTTTGCGCGGAGGAAGGAGGCGGACGAAATGCTCCGCGTCAGGTTATCCACCCACGGACGATGAAAGGAGAACCACCATGTCAATTTTAGGAGAACACTTTTTCAAAACCAGCAACGCCATCTACAGCTACGGCCTGGGCTGCCGGGAGCTGGCGGTGTACGGCTACCTGCGCAGCCGTGCGGGGAGCAAGGACAACTGCTGGCCCAGTATGCAGACCATCGCCGCCGCCTGCGGCTGCTCCGACACCACGGCTCGAAAGGCGGTGGATGAGTTGGAGCGGCGGGGTTTCATCCGCAGGGTGCCCACCTACGCCACCGACCGGAAGGGCCGGAGGCGGCAGTGCAACAACACCTATTACCTGCTGGATCTGCCGCCCCTGCCCAACAAGTTGCAGGACAAGCTGACCTACCACGAGGTGAGCCCCGAAGACGGGACGAAGGAAAAAGCAGGATAAACACCGGGCGTCACAAGTGACACCCGCCGAGCCACAAACGCCCGCAGTGCGGACGTTTTCCCGGAGCCCGGAATGGGGTCAAAAGCAAAAGAAAAATGTGCCGTTGGGGTCAAGAACCCCCAAAAGGCGCGAAACAACAGGTTTTGAGCAGGGGTCAAACCCCGGAAAGGAGCAGAAAATGAGCAAAAAAGACAAGCTGGCGGTCTACCTTACGCCGGAGAAGAAAGCCGAACTGGAGCGGCGCTGTCACGAGGACGGCAGCAGGAGCATGACCGCGTTCATCGAGCACGTGCTGGATTTCTACCTGGGTTATCTCGACACCCAGGACGCGGGGATCTTTCTCCCGCCGGCCATCCGTTCCTGTATCGACGGGCGGCTGGGCACGATGGAGAACCGCATGGCGTCGCTGCTGTACAAGCAGGCGGTGGAGCTGGAAATGTGCGAGCGCATCCTCGCCGACAGTCTCGAACTGGACGAGGCATACCTGCGCCGCAAGCGGGCGGAGAGCATCGACAGCGTGAAGCGCACCAACGGTCAGCTGCGCTTCGAGCAGGTGGCGCGTCACCTTGAGGACGACTGATGCCCAAGCTGATTTTGAAAAGCCCGTATCTCAAATGCGGCGGCAGCGGTTCCGTGTCCGGCTATCTGCGCTACATCGGCACGCGGGACGGAGTGGAGCTGGTGCCGGACGGCCGCCCCGCCACCAAGCGTCAGGAGCAGCTGATTCGTGCGCTGGTGCGGGACTTCCCGGACAGCAGAGAACTGTTGGAGTACGCCGACTGGGAAGCGTCCCGCACCAAGGCCCACGCCTCCGCGTTCATCTCCACGGCGCTGGAGTGCAGCTGGGAGCAGGCCAATCGCTCCGATGTGTACCTGAAGTACATTGCGACACGTCCGCGGGTGGAACGTCTGGGCAGTCACGGTTTGTTCGGCGACGATGACAGTGTGGATTTGCAAAAGGCTGTGTCAGAACTGGACAGTTACACCGGCAACGTGTGGACGCACATCATCTCACTGAAGCGGGAGGACGCGGCGCGGCTGGGTTACGACAGGGCGCCGGCGTGGCGCGACCTGCTCCGTGCGGAGCGCAACGAGATCGCCGCCGCCATGAACATCCCCGCCGACCACTTCCGCTGGTACGCGGCCTTCCACGACGAGGGCGATCATCCCCATGTCCACATGATGGCCTGGTCCAGTCAGCCCAGGGAGGGCTGGCTGGACCGGGACGGCATCCGCGCCATCCGTTCCGGGCTGACCAACCAAATCTTCCAACAGGAGATGCTCCACCTGTATGAGCAGAAGACTGTATCCCGGGACGAACTGGTGCGTCAGGCGCGGGCATCCATGCTGGAACTGGCGAAAGAAATGCGTCAGGGTATCTGCGACCACCCGGAGGCAGAGAAGCTGATGTGGGAGCTGGCTCAGGCGCTGGATGGTGTGAAGGGCAAAAAGAAGTATGGCTATCTGCCCAAGCCGGTGAAGCGGTTGGTGGATGAGATCGTGGACGAGATGGAGCGCCTGCCCACAGTGGCCCAGTGCTATGAGCAGTGGCAGACATTGCAGGGCGAGGTGGAGGGATACTATTCCGACGCGCCGCCTGAAAAGAAAAAGCTGTCCCAACGAAAGGAATTCCGGCAGATCAAGAATGCCGTCGTGGCGGAGGCGGAAAGTCTCCGTCTGTCCGCGCTGACCTTCGAGGGGGAACAGCAGACGGATGAGGATGACGGCTATGACCATTCCCGCAACCACTGGTACCGGCAGATGAAGCAGATCTTGGACGACCCAGAGGAGCCCATCGAGAACAAGGACTGGGCGGTGCAGGAGATGCAGATGCTGGCGGAGCACGGCGTGCCCGAGGCGTGGTATGTGCTGGGAACGCTGTACCGGGACGGCGGTATTCTCATCCCGGACAGCGTACTGGCGGCGGAGACGTTGGAAAAAGCAGCGCGGGCTGGAGTGATCCCTGCCCAGTGCGCGCTGGGTGAATTACTGCTCTCCGACGACCCGGATGTGCGTGATCCGCAGACGGGGATGGAGTGGCTGGAACGCGCGCGGGAAGGAGGCTCTCCCCGTGCCGGGTATCGTCTGGCAAAGGAATATCTCAGCGGGGAGAACGTCAAAAAAGATGTGGAGCGCGGGCTGAAATATCTGTCCGCCTGTGCCGGGGCGAGCCATCCCGGCGCGCAGTATCTGCTGGGCAAGCTGTACCTCACAGGTCAGGAGGTTCCCCGTGACGTGGAGCGGGCCGAGTACTGGCTGACCCGGGCGGCGGCGCAGGGAAACGAGTACGCCGGCCTTCTGCTGGAGCGGCTGGATCAACCCAAGGCTCCCGGTGCGGCGCTGGCTGTGGTTCGATTGCTCCACAGCATGAGCCGGGTATTCCAGGACAACTCCCTGCCCAAACGCAGCCCGGTGGGTATGCGGACTGACCGCAAGCTGTTACAGAAGATCCGGGAGAAGAAGATTGCCATGGGCCACAAGCCGGACGACCACCCGGACGAGGGCATGACCATGTATTAGAATTTTGAGTATCCCACCCCAAAATTTTGGGAGGAACTATATCAACAAGACGCATCCAACAAAATAGGAACCCTTCTGCACGAAGGGAGAAAGGGCAATTATGAAGAAGACACAGTACACCTCATATGACCAGCTGCCCCTGATGCTGACGGTGCCGGACGTGTCCCAGGTGCTGGGCATCTCGCTGGCGGGGACTTACGAACTGGTGCGGAGCGATGGTTTTCCTGCCCTGAAAATCGGGAGCAGGATCGTAGTCCCGAAGGAGAAATTCATCGAATGGGTCAACAGGCAGACACTGGGAAGCGACTGACTAAAGTGCCGCCCACTGTGTAATATGCTTCGTTTGCGTTGCTACTTTTCTCCATGCGGTTGCTCCGAATGTTCTTGACTTCCATATAGTTCTTCGGCATTGTTGTTGATTGCCAAGAGCACAAAAATTGAAGGAGGGATCGTCATGAGCAGAAAACGAGAAGCAATCTTTATGGGGATCGGAGTGCTGGCCGGACTCGCACTGAGTGGCCCGGCGGCCCAGGCGGCAGACTATCTCACCGCCAGACCCAGCACCCAGACATTCTACATCAACGGCCAGCAAGCGCCTCTCACCGCCTACCTCATCGGCGGAAGCAATTATGTCCGGCTCCGGGACATCGGCAGGACTGTAGATTTCGGTGTGACCTATGGTGCGGCCACCAACAGTGTCTACATCGACCCCGACGCACACTATGAACAGGAGGTGATCCCGCCTTCGCAGGTTGTCATCTCTCCCTCTGTCGGTATCACGGAAGAAAGCGTACAGGCCGTCCTGGAACAGCTGAAGCAGACTTATCCCACCGGGACAGTCTTCCCAGCCCCCTACCGCTCCACCAGCGGCGGTCCGTACAGTCGCGGCATCCACTGCTCCGGTTGGGCTACCCTGTGTTCCGATGCCGCTTTCGGTGACCTACCGTGGCGGCGGATAGATCGTCCAAGCTGGGATCAGCTTCGGACCGGCGATGTCGTGGAGTATAAAAACGAGAAATCATATCATGCGGTGGTCGTAGTGAGGAAGACAGCCGAATACATCGTGGTCACCGAGAGCGGCATGAATAACCATGCTGTCTGGGGCGGGCAGTACTTCCGTTGGTGGTTGGAGCAGCAACCCCATTATATCTGCTACACCAGATATCCACAATAGGCATCCTCCAACGCAACCGGGCGGCGCTCCGCGCGGAGTGCCGCTCGGGTTGTTTCTTCCCGTCATGAAGTTGTGAATCTTTTGATAACTCGCTCTGGATTCGGTAGCTATTCCCGCCACCCTGTGGTATGGTACGTTGCTGAAAAAGGAGGCAAGGAAAATGCGTAAAACCCTGGAAGATCTCTATCACGGCAACATCACACCCTACGAACAGGACATGGCCGCAGGCTCAGAGCTGAAACGGGCAGTGGATCGTGTCGCCCGTTACGAGAGCCAGCTCACGGAGCTTCTCGACGAAACCGGGCAGACGATCCTCACAAAGCTCATCAGGTCACAGCACGAGATTGACAGCATCACCGCGCTGGAGAATTTCATCCTGGGCTTTCGGCTGGGCGTTAGGATTATGGCCGAGTGCATGGACAGCAATGACGGCGACATAAAATATGGAGGTGATTGACTACGGCAAAGAAAAGAGCAAATGGAGAGGGCAGCTTGAGAAAGCGCCCAGATGGCCGATGGGAGGGTCGATACACGGCAGGCCGCGACCCAGTGACAGGCAAAGCCATCTACAAAAACGTGCTGGCCAAAACACAAAAAGAGTGCAAGGAGAAGCTGGCCCAGGCAATTGAGAAATACGTGAAGGTGGATGTAGTCCGCAGCGGCAAATACACCGTGGCTGAGTGGGTGCGGCTCTGGTTCGAAACCTACTCCAAGCCTTCCATTCGGGAGCAGACGGCATACTATTACAACAACTACATCGAAAAACATATCGTCCCCGGCATCGGCAGTATTAAGCTGGACAAGCTCACAACCCTGCAGATCCAGCAGTTCTACAATAAGCTAAAGACCTCTGGCCGGGTTCAGCGGTATGAGCACATTGAACTGAAGGACAAGGGATTGAGCAACCGCTTCATCCGAGGTGTCCACGGCGTCCTCAACTCCGCATTGGAGCAGGCGCTAAAGGAGCGGCTTATCACCTCCAACCCGGCGGAAGGGTGCAAGCTTCCGAAAATCGAAAAGAAGGAGATGAAAGTGCTCCTGCCAGAGCAGATCGGTGCTTACCTCCAGGAAGCCAATAAGCGCGGCCTGCTCCCTGCATACTACCTGGAGCTCACCAGCGGCCTGCGGCGGGGCGAACTGCTGGCCCTCCTCTGGACTGACCTTGATGTGGAGGATATGACCATCTCCGTGACGAAACAGGTAAACCGCATCAATGGACAGCTCAAAGTGAGCCAGCCCAAAACCAGCAACTCCATCCGTACCATCCCCATCCCGAAGCAGGCGGTGGATCTGCTCATTCTGGAACACGAGAAGCACCCGGACAACCCGTATATGTTCCCCTCGCCCAAGACGGGTACAATGTACGATCCGGACTCCTTCCGTCACACCCACGAGAAAATTTTGGCGGCGGCAGGGATTGAACACATCCGCTTCCACGATTTACGTCATACCTTTGCCACACTGTCCCTGCAGAACGGTGTGGACTTGAAAACCCTCTCGAATACCCTGGGTCACTACAGCGCGGGGTTTACCCTGGACACCTATACCCACGCCACCCAGCGGATGAAACGGGAGGCGGCAGACACTATCGGGAGTGTGATTGATCAAGCAATGTGAAAACGCTGAGGATGAGGTGAGTCTTCACCCATCCTCAGTGGCTTTTTGGGCCTAACGCGTTTAAGCTTCTAAAATTCAACAAAATATGTGGTAATTCTCCAATAATGTGTTATAATACTTTCAAAGAATTGTAACCCGTAGATACTTGCTGAAGGTGCACACTGAGGAGGAATAAAAATGCCTATTATTGTTTCCCCACTGAGCCTGCTGCTGGATGATGAAAATCCCCGCTTTGTTGTTCTAAATAGCCGCGGGCAAGCAGACATTAGGAAGTATATGCTCACTTATGAAGATGTTTGTGAATTGGCTACAGGGATAAACGAATATGGAGGCATTTTGCCTGGGGAACGAATTGTTGTCCTTAAACAGGACGATAAATATGTTGTGATTGAAGGTAATCGGAGAACCTGCTCACTGCAGCTACTTTTAGATCCAACACTTATTCCGGAAGGTTTTCGCCACCGTATTCCCACAGCTTCTGACAAGTTAAGGGAATCATGTCAAACAGTTGAAGTAGACATCGTTCCGTCCCGAGAGGCTGCCTTAGAACTGATGACAAAGCGGCACATTGAGGGTGTAAAGCAATGGAAACCCCTTGCAAAGAAACAGTTTTCGGCTTCAAATTATGATGCTGGGCTATCCGTCCCTACGCTCTCTCAGATTACAGGGATGCGAGAAAGTGACATCAAAGCCGATATACGTGACTATAAGTTCTTTCTATCCGCTTATAATGACTACTGCACTGCGCATCCTGATTACCGAGAAGGGCTTGTAGATTTAAAGATTGATCCTTTTCTGCGAATGTTTAAAGCGAAATTTCCATATAAGGGAATTGAAACTAAGCCTGTCGATGTTTTAAAAATATCGTATACAGATGAGCATAATACTGTTTCTGGGTTACCTCAGGATGTTTTTAAAAGAATTGTTCAAACTACATTTGAAGAAACTGTGATTTCTGAACGAATCAACACTCGCAATACGCTCAAAGATGTTACTGGCGTTATAGCCGAATTAGACGCTCTTGAACAGATAGAAAACGCAAATGAGAACTCAGGTAGTTCGGCTTCGGGGGATTCCTCGACTAATGGTTCTACACCCAGTAATACTCCTCCAGGGGGGCATCCTTCCAGCGGCACTACTTCGGGAGGATCGGTCTCTGGCAATGCTTCTTCTGGTGGAGCCGCTCCTGGTAATCCTACGCCTGGTGGCCCAGCCCCTGGAGGTCCGGCCCCCAGAACCTTTTTTGAATCTTTAGCATGGGCTGGGAAACTATCTCCAGACAATCCTGAGCATACGGGACTATTAGCGGCTGTTCACGAATTATATAATTCTTCCAGGCAGTCTTGTAAAGGAAAACGAGTCTATGAAATGTTCCCAGTTGCTACTGGAATGATACTGCGTTCAGCATACGAACAAGTTCTAAAGTTGCGTTTAAATCAAGTTAACTTATGGGGAAATTTCATGTCATCCGTTCCCCGTGGACGATTTCCTACTTTAGCAGCAATGGAAAACTTCATTGATAATCAAACTAATAGAAGCATAGTACTGCCTTCTGCTGAGCTGCAAAGCGCACTATCTCTCATAATTAGCTATAGACATAGAGAATTTCTGAATGCGAACATACACAGCCCTGGCGATATTCGTGTCACGCCGGAGTCATTGTCGGCGATTGCCCAAGGCGGGATGTTTACTCTAATGCAAGGGCTTATAAATTTACTTTGAGGGGGCAGGTGAAATGCCGGAATCGATTAATCCTCTTCGTTATCCTGGGGCCAAGCGATCATTGGTAAACTATGTAGATGCCTTGATTCAAGCAAATAATTTGCAAGGCTGCCGTTTTTATGAACCATATGCGGGAAGTGCTGCCGTTGGGTTGGAATTGCTTCAGCGGGGAGCTATTGATTACTTGGTTTTGTGCGAAAAAGACATATTAATCTATGCGTTATGGTCATGCATATTTAATCAAACCGATGATTTATGTGATCGTATCCACAACACCCCGATTACTATCGAAACTTGGTTGGCAATGGAGCCATATCGGCAAGTAACTCTGGTAGGAGAATTCCCTCTGCTTGAGTTGGGATTTGCTGGGCTGTTTTTCAATCGAACAAATTTTTCTGGAATATTGAAGGCGAACCCAATAGGAGGACTCAATCAGACTTCGCAGTACACCATTGATTGCCGAAAAAAAAAAAAAAAAATTATTGATATCATTCAAGGTTTAGGCAGATACAGAGATCATGTTGAGGTCCATTGGGGTGACGCTTTAGAGTTCATGCGACAGCAGCAGAATCATTTTCGGCAGACACATTGCTTTGCATACTTTGACCCCCCATATTATGAGAAGGGGGCAAAAATTTATCGCCATTATTATCGAAACCAAGATCATATTGATTTGCGTGACTATGTCAGCCGAGTTCACAATTTAGACTGGCTCATCAGTTATGATGATGCACCATTCATTTGTGCTTTATATGGTGAAACGGGTGCCCAGTACCGCCCATTTTTCTTAGATTATTCGTGTGCAGCTGGCAAGGTCCGAAAACACGGGGAAGAACTCCTTATCTCAAATTTGCGATTGCCCCCATTCCCTTTGGCGAATGCTGTGGCGCTATAAGTGGCAGGCGCGGACGAGAAATTTTCGTCCGCGCCTGTCACCTCGGGATTATGGTCTGTGTTACACACGGAAGTATGTGGTGCGTGCTATCAGGGAGGTATATTCAATGCTGATTTTGTTCCCAACTGTTACTCTCCACCCACCACCTGCTGGAGGGTTCCCCCTTCACCAAGTGGTGGGGTAATAGAACAAGACAAAGGTAGAACAAATAAAATACCCTCACCGACGCCCCTATGCTCGCACGATCCGCTTCTCCCACATCTTTTCCGTCTGCCAGATAAGAAACTCCCTCAACGGCGCCAGCTCCTGCCGGGCGTCCCACACCTCCAGCACAACGTAGTATTCCTCACGGATAATACTGGGTTGGCGCCCATAAAAAGCCTCCCCATGCTGCCCGCTCCATTGTGTCCTATCGGCGTATGGGTCACGGTCTGGGTCTTGCACCGCCCCAGATTTTGACCCATACGGTTTCGCACCGAAAAAGTAACAAAAACGCCTGATTTCGTGTGAAATCAGGCGCTTTCTGGTGGAGACTACAGAACTCGAATCTGTGACCTCTTGCGTGTGAAGATTCGGATGAAAATAAAATCGGTGCTTTTGTGTCCGTTTGGCACTGTTTTGCCCGGACGGGGTTGCTCTTTGGAGCAACCCCGTCCATTGTTTCCATCCGCTCGCTTCGGCGTATGGGTCGGAGTATGGGTCAAGGGTTGGAAAATTCCTGCATCCCACCCACCACCTGCTGGAGCCATCCCTCCCCATCAGGCGGTGGGGTATATATGAACAAGACGAATTAGAACAATTGCAAGACAGTCCTGATAAAACGGCGGTATTTTGAATTTCAAATTCTTCAGCGCAATATAAATCAGCGCAAGTAGGGCACCGATGAAGAGGCGTTCCCCTGCATTGAGCTGGAAAGCAAACATCGAGGTTAGGGCACCCCTTGGAGCCCTAACCTCAATGCTTTTTCTCTATTGTACCGCGTGCCCTTTCATCGGTCAAACCTTGTAATAAGACGGTTTTTCCGCTTCCCGGACAAAACTTGTGCGGGTCCGGTTTGCATATTGCGGGGCAGGGATGTTGGAAGCGTCAATGCACTTCAACATCCACGCCATGTTTTTGCCCAGAACAGCTAAGACCTCAAGGCCCTCTTTATCCTCTTGCTGCTCCTCGGGAACAAACCCGTGGAGCATAGGCCAATAGCTGGAGGAGACGATGTGCATCATGGTATTGGTAAAATACAGGTTCAGCCGGTTGAGCGTGGCGGTGGCCCCCGCCCGGCGCAGGGTGGTGACCGAGGCGCCCAGTTTGTGGTGGAGCCTTTCGTTGATGGGGTAAAAGGCCCGGTCCAGGAATGCGGTAAAGGCGCCGTTCGGCCCGCCAAAGTAGCAGGGCGCACCCAAGATGACCCCGTCGGCGGCCAAAAGTTTTTCACTGCACTCGCTTACCCGGTCTTTGATCACGCAGGGGCTTCCCGGGTGGGTTTTGCAGTACATACATCCGGTGCAGCCCTGAACAGGGCCGGAGCCGATGTGAAAGATCTCAGTTTCGATCCCCTCTTCGATCAACGCGTCTTCCACGATACGCAATGCGTGAAAGGTACTGCCGTTTTTGTGGGGGCTGCCGTTGATGAGCAAAACTTTCATGTTGACCCGCTCCTATTACTGAATGCTGTCGATCTCTTCCTGAGTGGTCACAGTCCAAGTGGACTGGAAAAACTTCTCGCGCACCGACACCGACTTCTCCTGGAACTCCTTCAGATCAAAGTCGCTGAAGGTGACGCCGGCGGCCTTCATGTCGGAGATCATCTGCGCCTCGCTGGCCTTGTTCAGCTCGGTGCCGTAGTCCGCGGCCTCCGCGACGGCCTCGTCCACCATGGTCTTGTAAGCGTCAGGAAGCCCCTGGTAGAGATCCTCCCGCATGCTCCACAAAAGGGTGGTATAGAAGTGGTTGGTGTTGGCCACATACTTGGCCACCTCGTAGAACTTGAAGGTGTTCATCTGCTCCACGGTGGCGGTCGTAGAATTGACGGCTCCGGTCTGAAGCGCGGTAAAGACCTCGGACATCGCCATGGGAGCGGTGGTGGCCCCGGCGGCGGCGAAGGACTCCAGATAGGGCGCGGAGGAAGGCATACGGATCGTGAGGCTGGGGAAGTCGGCCACGGATTGGACGGGAATGGTAGAGATCACACAGCGGTAACCGATCTCAATGATATCCATCTGCCGGATGTTCGCTTTTTTCAGTTCCGCACGGGCGCCGTCGCCGATCTCGCTCTCCAGCACGGCGATATAGTGGTCTTTATCCCTGTAGAGGAAGGGGGCGTCAAAGAAGGAGTAAGCGGGCGCGTATGTGGGGATGAGCACGATACCGGTGACAGCCATATCCACGTCGCCGATCTCCATCAGCTCACCCAGGTCCCCGTCGCTCCCCAGAGCGCCGTCCGTATATAGCTCTACCTTAAATTTCCCGCCGGATTTTTCCGCCATGATCTCCTTGAACCGCTCCATGGCTTTGGCCACGCTGCTGCCCTGGGCATAGGTGGTGGCGAACTTGATCGTGACCTCTTCCAGGTCCGCGGCGGGGTCGGCAGCTGGGGCGGAACCATCCGCCGAAGGCTGAGAAGACGGCTCCTGGCTGGGCTTGGCGGCACTTTGGCAGGCGGCAAGAGAGAACAGGAGCAGCAGGGCCAGAGCCAGGGCTGTGATCTTTTTCGTTTTCATCTTCATTTTCTCCTTTTCTTTTCAATTTCCTGCGACATGGCGTTAACTCAGCAGGCGCGCCAGGCTGGGCAGCCATGTGACAAGCGGTGGGAAGATCAGAATGATAATATCTACGATAAGCAGGGGCAGAATAAAGGGCAGGCACGATTTGATGATATAGGCCATCGGACGCTTGGTGTGGCGCTGCATGATGAACAGCACCATCCCGAACGGGGGAGTCATAACACCGATCATCAGGGTCAGGACCATAATGATGCCAAAGTGGAGCGGATCGATGGAGGACTGCTCCAGAATGGGGAGCAGTGTACTGCCCAGGACCATGATCGCGGCGTTGCAATCCATAAAACAGCCCACGATCAGCAGGAACACGATCAGAATCAGGCCCACGATGACCGGGTCCTTGGAGATCGTCCCGATCATGGCGGCAATGTTGGTGGCGATATTGGCCCGGGTAATCAGGTAGCCGTACACCGTGGCCATACCGGCGACCAGAAGGATGGCGCCGGAATCCTCCACGGTCTCTTTCATGATCCCCTTAAAAGAATCCCAGGTCAGCTCCCCCATACACACCGTGAGGATGGTGGAATAAACCGCCGCCGCGGCCGCGGCCTCGGTAGGGGTGAAAAAGCCGGACATGATCCCGCCCAGAATGATGACCGGGGTCAGCAGGGAGAAGAAGGATCGGCGCAGTTCTTTCCAGGCGAGCCTTATGGAGAACCGCCCCGTCTTTTGCATGCCGTGGCGGCGGGCGTAAACCTCCACATAAAACATCATAGCCAAGACCATCAAGGCGCCGGGTATGATCCCGCCGATGAGGAGCCCGCCAATGGACGCGCCTGTTATCATTCCATAGAGAACCAGCGGAAGGCTGGGCGGGATGATGGGTCCCAGGGTGGAAGACGCCGCGGTGATGCCGATAGAAAAGTCGTCCGGGTATCCGCCCTCCTTCATGGCGGACAATTCGATGGCGCCGAGGCCGGCCGCATCAGAGGCGGCGGTGCCGGACATTCCCGCGAATATGGCGCTGGACACCACGTTTACATGGCCCAATCCGCCGCGAAATCCGCCCACCAAAGCGCTGGCGAAGCTGAAGATGCGATTGGAGATGCTGCCCACATTCATCACCTTTCCCACATAGAGGAACAGGGGTACGGAAAGCAGCAGGAAATTGTCCAGGCCCGCGCTGAGCCGCTGTACTAGGAATGTGGCGGAAAAGTCAGAACCGCGCTCGATGAGCGTGAGGATGATGGAGGTTCCGCCGATGCCAAAGCCCACAGGGATCGCCAGGACCAGAAACGCAATCAGCAAAAGCAAATATATGGCGGTCACAGAGCTTTTCCCTCCTCCCCGGCGGCGCTATCACGCCCAAGCAGCAAACGGAACATACGAAAAACAGTAAAAATGGCGGACAGGCCGAAACTGATAAAGGGTGCGGCATATTTCCAGCCCATGCTGACGGGCAGCGTGGCGTAGCTCTTCGCCACGGAGATCTTCAGCATGGAAAAGGAGCCGATCAGAAAGACGACCTGCACCGCCAGGCACACCAGCTCGATCCCCATCTCAAAGATTTTCCGCCCAACACCGCTGGTTTTGGCGAGTATGGTGTCGATCGCCAGGTGGGAACTGTTGTTGGTGGCGATGGCGGCACCGATGAATACCACGTACATAAAGCACAGTCTGCCCGCCTCTTCCGTCCAGGAAATGCTGATCTTGGTGCTGCGGGCCACGATTTGAACCACCATGATCAGCAGCATCAGAATGAAAAAAATACTGCCGATCGCGTATAGGATCTTGTTGACCTTTTTCATTGGATCCTCCTTTACAGTGCCTCACCGCGCAGATCGGGAACCTCTACCCATTCGCCGTCGCCAAAGGCAGACATTTGTGCGCAGATGCCGGCGGCCGTGATGTCGGCGGAGCGATACACATCTACCGCCGGCTCCCTGTCCTCCAGGATCGCGGAGATGAATTCGTGGCACAGGTGGGGGTGGGAGCCCCCGTGGCCGGAGCCCTGGATAAAGGAGGGCTGGGAGGGATCGTTGATCAGCTGGCGGCGGGTGAATTTGCGGATCTCCGGCGGGAGAAGCGCTTCGCTGTCCGGCGCGTGGAGCTTGGTATAGTCGTCGATGCCGTGAAAGAGGGTGTGGCCTTCATCAACGGTGGGCTCCCACTCGAAGGAGAGCTTGTCCCCATACACATCGAAGCACTCCCGGACCTGGCGGATGGTCTCAAACAGGCAGCGGTGGGCCTCGGCCACCACGTCAGAGTCCTTCATCCGGAAAGTGGCGGTCTCTACCGCGTACTTGCAGCCGTACTTTTCCGCTTTGTCCCGCGCGACCCGCCCGGAACCCAGGCACCGCACCGCCTCCACACGGGTGTCCAGCAAACCCAGGATGGGGGCCAGCACGTGGGTCCCGTAGTAAAACGGGGGAAATCCCCGCCAGTAGTCCCCCCAGCCATCCAGAGACATATTTTGCATATGGTCTCCCTTGATATACTGGATCCTGCCCAGCTCACCGCTGTCCACCAGGCCCTTGACGTAGAGATATTCCCTGGTGTAGAGGGAGGTCTCCATCATCATGTAGTATTTCCCACTGGCCTTTTTGGCGGCGATGATCTTCCGCAGGTCCTCCAAGCTGGTGGCCATAGGCACGGTGCAGGCAGTGTGCTTCCCCGCCTGGAGCGCCTTCAGGGTTTGGGAGGTGTGCTCGGCGATGGGGGTGACGATGTGGATCGCGTCCAGCTCCTTGCACGCGGCCATGTCGTCGTAATTTTGAAAGCGAAGAGCCTGCGGGATGGCAAACTCATCGCCGACCTGCTTGAGCGTATCCGGGTTCCGGGTGCAGATCGCGATCTCTCCCACATTGGGATGCTCCTTATAGATGGCCAGGAACTCCTTCCCAAACCCCAGCCCGGCAATGCCGATGTTGACCTTCTTCATTAAAGTCACTCCTTTTCTGTGTCATGTGTCGCTGCTTCGAGGTGCGGCCCGCCGATTCGTTTGACCGATTTTGACCGTATTATACCAGACTATTTTTGTTTTGTCCAGTAGTTTTCACAAAATTATCTTTAGTCCGACTGTTTTTTTATTTTCTCTTGCAATCCAAAAATAAATGTGGTAATATACGGGCATAAACGGAACCAAACAAGTGAGAAGGAGGCAACTGCTCATGGTTAATACCCTTACGCTGAATCCGGCAATGGATAAAATCTTATACATCGACCGATTTCAACGGGATATCACAAATCGGGCCAGGCGCCAGCTGCTGACAGTGGGAGGCAAAGGGACGCATGTGTCCATGACGCTTCAAAAGCTGGGGATACAAAACCGGGCATTCGGCTTTGGATATGGCAGGAACGGGCAAACCATCATCCGCGCGCTGGAAGAGCAGGGGATCGAGACCAGGTTTTTCTATTCCGACCAGGATGACCGAGAAAGCCGCACCAACTATGTCATCATTGAGGAGACCCATGGCAGCAGCACCACGGTTGCCGAGCGGGGGGTAGAGCCCACGGCTCCGGAGGTGGCGTGGCTGCTCGACTGTCTGGAACGGGAAACGGCCTCAGGCGATGCCCTGGTTTTGGCAGGCGACGCGTCCAATTTTCGGGATCCGTTGATTTACTGCCACATTATGCGCCGGCTCAAGGGAAAAAAGGTGCGGATATTCCTGGACGCCAGCGGGCCGTCTCTAAAACGGTCGCTGGAAGAGGGGCCATATCTGATCAAGCCCAATCGGGACGAACTGGCCGAGCTGTGCGGACTGGCCATCCAGACGGATCAGGATGTGCTAACCGCCTTAAAAAAGCTGGAGCGGTATGACATTCCGGTCATTGCGGTGTCTCTGGGCGGGGACGGCTCCGTGGTGAAAATGGGCGGGGAGATATATCGGGTAAAACCGCCCAAGATCGACGCGGTAAACACCGCCGGGTGCGGCGACAGCTTCCTTTCCGGCATCCTGTATGGGCTGGAAAAGGGACTGACAACGGAAGAGACGCTGGATTACGCCACTGCGGTTTCCGCGGCGGCGGCGGCCTGTTCTCTGTCCATCGGGTTTGACGAGGCTCTTCGGGACTCGTTGCTGCATAAAGCCAAGATCGTAAAATTGTGAGAAAGGAAGGATCATACAATGAGTTTATCTTACCCAGAGATCCGCGAGGAAATGTGCAATGTAGCCCGCCTGATGTGGGAGCGGCGCCTGACCAATGCCGCGGGGGGAAACATGGCCGTACAGGTCGCGGAGGACAGGATGCTGGTGACACCAAGTCTGATGAGCGAGCGAAAGCATTGCCAGCTGGAGCCAAAAGATCTGCTGCTGGTGGATTGGCAGGAGCACATCTACGAGGGGGAGGGCAAGCTGTCCCGGGAGACCGGGATGCACATCAATTTGCTGAAAAACTTTGCCCACATCGGCGCCTCCATCCACGCCCATCCCTTCTGGTGTATGCCCTTTGTCAGTGCGGGGAAGATGATCCCCAATGTCACGGAGGCCACAATGGGCCGCGGCGCGGTGGGCTGTATTGAGTACACCAAGGCGTATACTGATGACCTGGCCAAAAATGTCTACGACTATTTTGAGCAGCGCCATGAACTGGCGGAGCGAAAGCCCCTTGGGGTGATCCTCCCGCTCCACGGCGTAGTGGTGACGGGGGAGACGATCTTCAACGCTTACAGTATGCTGGAGCGTATCGAGTGCGACGCGCTGTGCAACCTGACCCGGGGGCTGGTGGACGCGGTGCCGGATGGCTCTCCGCTGGGGTAATTCCTGATTGTAGGGATGGAAAAAATATGTTATAATTGTGGGCATCACAACAAATAAGAGAATGGATGGAGCTGCTGTTATGAGTAATTTCCGCCGCAAAGAATCAATCATCAATTTGATAGAGCGGGATAAGGAAGTAAGCGTCAATGAACTTTCCGAACTGCTCGGCGCTTCGAAGGAGACCATCCGCCGGGATCTGGCGGATTTGGAGCAGAAGGGCTTTTTGGTTCGCGTTCATGGGGGAGCCGTGTATAACCGGGAAGCGGACGGCTCCCTGGACGAGTACCCTATGCTCATCCGCGGCATCCAGCGGCACGAGGAAAAGAACCAGATCTGCGCGTACGCGGCGGCATTGATTGAGGATGGAGATACTATTTTCATTGACAACAGCTCCACTGTGGTTTACCTGCTGAAATACATCCCTGAGCATATCCATCTGACTGTCATCACCAACTCCGTGCAGATCCTTTTGGAGGCCGCGCGGATTAAATCTTCCAACATCCAGTGTTTTTGTCTGGGTGGGAGCTTTAAGGCAGCCAACCTCTCCATTTATGGCGGAACCGCGCTCAAAGAAGCTGAGGAGTACTATCCCAACAAGATGTTTTTGAGCTGCGCCGGGATCCGCGGCGACGGACTGGTCACCGACAGCAGTATGCAGGAAGCGGAAATCAAGCGCCTGATGCTCAGCAACAGCAGCAAAGTGTACTATCTTGTGGATCACACAAAATTTCACACCATTGGCCAGGTTCGCCTGGATCATATTTCCGCGAACAGCACCATCATTACGGACAGCAGCGTGAACCACGCCTTTTTAGAGCCAATTCGGAAATTGGGGGCTGAGGTGCTTATCGCGAGGTAATGAAGAAAGTGAATATTGCCTATGTATTGTGCGGCTTTGGATGTGGGCGCCAGCGGCGGGAAGCTGTTTTGCGGGCGCTTTGACGGAGACAGGCTTTCCCTGGAAACGATCCATCGGTTTCCCCATGGGCCCGTCTCCCTTCAAGGAAATCTCTACTGGGATTTTCTGTTTCTCTATCAACAAATGCTGCAAGGCCTTCAAAAGGCGGCGGCACGGACAGGGAAAGAGATGCGGAGCTTTGGCGTCGATACCTTTTCCAATGATTTTTCCTTTGTTGATCCCGCCGGAAGGTTGCTTTCCCCAGTGTTTTGTTATCGTGACAGGCGTACGCAGCTCCGCCAAGCGGAGATTTTCTCCCGGATCAGCCCCAAGGAGCTATACTTCTCCTCCGGAAATCAAGTGGCATTGTTCAACACGGCTATGCAGCTGGGCGCCATGGCGGCGGAGGGCTCGCCCTTGCTCAGCCCCGGCTCTCATCGGCTGCTCCTTTTGCCTGACCTGCTGTGCTATTACCTCACAGGTGAGATGGCGGGGGAGTATACCGTGTGTTCGGTATCCCAACTGTTGGATTTTTCTACCCGGGATTGGCACGGGGAGATATTAGACCGGCTCACCATCCCTCGGGAATTGCTGCCGAACATTGTGGAGCCCGGAACGCCGAGAGGGAAAATATCAAACATAATCCGGTCGGAAACGGCCCTGCCCGACATGGATGTGATCTCTGTCTGTGAACACGACACAGCCAGCGCTTTCCTGGCCAGCGTGGCGGAGGAGCCCGCTATTCTCATCAGCAGCGGCACCTGGGCTCTGGTGGGGCTGGAGACGGACGGACCGGTGATCAATGAATTGGGCTATCGTTATAATGTGGCCAATGAGGGCAGCTGTTTGGGGCACCATCGGGTTTTAAAAAACGTGATGGGCAACTGGCTCTTTCAGCAGCTCAAAGCGGAATACCATAGCCGCGGCGAGGAATATGACTATCCGGATTTTGAGCGTTTGGCGGCCCAAGCCCCCGCGTGCCGTATGCTGGTGGATGTAGATCATCCTGATTTCTTCACACCCGGGGATGTGATCGGCAAACTCCGCCAAAGGGCCGTGTATCCGGGCCAAACGCCGCCGGACGACGTGAGGACTTACGCCCGCTGCGTTTACGACAGTTTGGCGCTGAAGTACCGCTGGTGCGTTGAAAAACTGGAGGAAGTGACCGGGCTTCACCGGAACGTGATCAATGTGATGGGCGGCGGCGCACGGGACACGCTGTCCTGTCAGCTTACGGCCAACGCCTGCGCCCGGCGGGTGATCTCCGGGCCATATGAGGCCACAGCCTTAGGCAATGCGATGCTTCAGCTTATTTCACGGGGAGAGCTTCGGAATGTCACCCAGGGGAGATCCGTGCTCCGGGCCAGCTTCGGTGCCAAAGAATACACTCCAGAGCACCCCGACTTTTGGAATGAGCAATACCAGTATTTCTGTGAGGTTTTTTCTCTTTAAGCCCGCAAAGCCTTTACCTGTATGAACCCAGAGCGCAAAAATGGATCCTGTTGCAAAATAGGCCCCATTAAAAGGGAGCTGTTTAGCTGTTAATAAGCTGACCAGCTCTCTTTTTAGTCTGGCTTTCTACAAGAAACACATACGAAAGCGGCCCCCGCCAACTGCCAGGGGCCGCTTTCGTATGCGCTGATATTGTCCAGGTAAACAACAAATCCGAACCCGTCCCCGATGGGGAACAAGTTCGGATTATGTTGCTTTGGTGGAGACTACAGAACTCGAATCTGTGACCTCTTGCGTGTGAAGATTCGGATGGAAAGAAAATCGGTGCTTTTGTGTCCGTTTGGCACTGTTTTGCCCGGACGGGGTTGCTCTTTGGAGCAACCCCGTCCCTTGTTTCCATCCGCTCGCTTCGGCGTATGGGTCGGAGTATGGGTCAAGGGTTGGAAAATTCCTGCATCCCACCCACCACCTGCTGGAGCCATCCCTCCTCATCAGGTAGTGGGGTAATAGAACAATACGAAGTAGAACAAGTTTAAAGATTCCACAGTTTCTATTTTTGCCAGCTTTGTGTGAAAAAAGCGTCAGTGCGACAAATCTCATCGCCCTGATGGATATAACCGGTGGAAGTGATGCACGTCCACAAAAATATCTTGCAATACCGTACAGCCGGTTTAGTGTTCCAAAAGGTGAACACGGCCATGGGTATGGTGCCCCAGTAGTTGGGGATCCCAAATAACAGTAGGAAGGGGCCTCTTTGCGAAGCGCCCTCCTGCCATTCGTTTTCGTTGTGCGGATCTGAATACCTGCGCTGTACGGCATTCTCAGAAACCTAAAGCGGGGAGCAGGACTGGGAAAGCCAAGGCGATGACCACTGCCATCACCAGCGAGGGAAGCCAGCCAAATTTCAGCAAATCCCCCTCGGTGTAGTATCCCTCACCAAAGGTAATGAGAAAAATGGGTTCGGTGTAAAGCATCAGCATAGCCGCCGGAGCCCAAAACGCGGGAATCATTAGCATGGCCCCCGGGTTAGCTCCCGTCATGGAAGCAATCGAATAAAGCATGGGGGCAAACAGGGCGATGACAGCGGTGGTGGTGGGGATAAAGGCCCGGAGTACGCAGACCAAAATGGAAATCAGCACCCACATAAGCGCCGGGGGCAGACTGCCCAGGTCAGCAAAGATCCGGGTGACCAGCCACTCCATAGCGCCGGTCTGGCTAACACCGCTGACCAGGATGCTGGCGGTGCCCATAATGAATACCAGGTTCCAGTCGCTTTCCTGCTGGAAAGTCTTCCAATCCATCAGGTCCACACCGGGCAGGAACATAACCACCATACCCAGCACAGCCACGGTGGTGGTGTTCAGGAAGGGAATCCAACTCCCGGCGAACCAACACACCAGCATGCCGAGGATAATGGCTACCGTCTTTTTCTCGTAGGCCGTCCACTTGCCCAGCTTGGCATACTGCTGGAAAATGGCGTCCTTAGATTGCGCGGACACACCCTCGGGCTTAAAGACCACCGGCAGCCAAAGGGCAACCACCAGGATGGCCAGAAGGCCGATGGGCATACCTATGGCGGTCCACTGTGCAAAGGTCATGTGGATGCCGTAACCCTCCATTAGCTCCATCATTAGGATATTACCCGGGGTTCCGGCGGGGGTAAGGAATCCGCCGATACCGCAGCACACAGGCAGGGCGATCATCAGCGCCTTGCCAAGCTGGGACTGACCAGGCTTACAGTCGGCGGTTTTCAACATGGTGTTCACAATACCGAAAAACAGCGCGCAGGTGGCCAGACTGCTCATAATGCCCGAAAGCAGCGCCCCCACCAGCGAAAAGCCCAGGATAATGAGCCGTGCGCTCCCTTTTGTGATCCGCAGGATGCCAGCGGTAATCCGCAGGGGGATGGTTGTGCGGGTCAGAGTGATGGTAATGCCCCCAGTGGCCATGATAAAAAGCACGGTGCCCACGCCGAACCTGCTCATAGCGTCGTTGTAGCTCATAATGTTGAACAAGGGCATCAGCGCAATCAGGCCGATAGCGGAGACGCAGATGGGGAAGGCCTCGGTGACCCATAGGATGATGGCGCTAAGGAATAGTCCCACCGAAAGAAGCCCCTCACGGGTGAGTCCCTCAGGGACCCCAAGTATGCCGAACAGGAGCATCGCAGCAATAGACAGGACAATGCCCAGCACGGACTTTTGGCTCCAAAATGTTTTACTTTTCATGTGTAGCTCCTTAAAAAGGATGGAGGCCCCAGAGTGGGCCTCCATCCCAAATGTTTCACGCCCTTAATACATGAACAAGAGGAAGAACCCACTCAACACCACAAAGGCAATACCAAAAGCCACCAGGCAGTAGGGGAAAATCTTACGGAACTTGATGCCGTAAGCACCCAGCACTGGGATGGCCCAGAAGGGCTGGATCAGATTGGTCAGAAGGTCGCCGCAAGTGAAGGCGTTGACGATTTTGGCGGGATCAACACCCAACTCCATACCGGCGGGGATGATATAGGGCGCTTCCACAATGAACTGGGAGCCACCGGAGGGTACCAGCATATTGAGCAGGCCGGAGAACCAGAGCACCACGGCGGTGAAGAGCCGGCCGCTGGCAATGGAGGTGAAGAAATCGGTGATGACCACGCCCAGGCCACTGTAGGAGAGGATGCCGAAAATGCCGGCGTAGAAGGGGAACTGCAGTACCACGCCGCTGACGCTGGTGATGCCCTCGCGGGCGGCTTTGGTCAGATTGGCGGGCGTGCGGTGCAGGATCAGGGCCAGCATGAAGAACAGCATATTCACAGAGCCGAAGCCCAACTGGGTCAAGCCGCCCTTGATGATGCTGATAATGACCATGACCAGGCCGCAGATACCGATAAACACCTGGAAGCCCCAGAAGTTGTCCATCCACTCGGCAAAGTTGGACATAGCGGGCGCTTCATCGGCCTGGATGGCGGCCACGTCGGCCTGAAACCGGGCCAGAACCTCCTGGTCGGCCTCGTCCCGCTCGCCCATTGACAGCTTGCTGGCCAGCCTGGGGAACACCAGGATGAAGATGACCGCCATGACCACGTTCATCAGGATAACAGGAAGCGCCATGCTGGTCTCAGTCAGGGGAATTGTGCCAATGACCTCCTCCATGAAGTGCCCGGTGGAAGAGACGGTAAGGGGGGCGCTGGCAGTGGGGCCGGCCTGGAACACGATGCAGAAACCGCCGGCAGCCGCGATAAGGGAAATAGGCAGCTTGTTGCCCTTTTTATCCTGCTCCACGATCATGGCTTTGCCGAAAAGAATGGCGGCGGCCATGCCCAGGGCAAAGTGAATGTAGAAGAGAACGATGGAGACGATCATGAAAAGAAGAACGGCGGAGCTGGTGCTTTTAGGGATTTTTGCCAGTTTGAGCAGCAGCTTGTTTACCGGCTTGGAGTTGGCCACCAGGAACCCGGTAAACATGAGCATGACGATATTGATGGTAAAAGTAAGCATGGACCAAAAGCCGTCATACCAATTTTGCAGAACGGACAGAGGGGTGGATTCAGTAAAAATCAGGGCCAAGACGGCCACCAACAGGGTCAGGGTCAAAACCAGGGGGAACGCGTCAGGGATAAAACGCTGGCTCCAGTTGCTGAGCGTGGTAATCCAACCGCCAGATTGTTTTTTGTTTTCCAAAGGGATTCTCCTTTCTCAATGTCGAATGTTCTATATGTCAGGAGGAGAAAATGGAAAAATCATTTTATGGTTTCATTTTCCATACGGGTGTGGTAAAATAAGTTGTTGCTTGGCAACGGGGAGTGCCTCCGGCTGTGTTCGCACCACAACCGTTAAGGGGGCGCTCTCTTTATTTTGCCCTTAGCCTACCACCACAAACTTGTAGCCGTACATCCAGGTAGAGTTGCCTTCCCGGTGGAGTTTGCGCAGAACCATCTCCACCCGTGCGCCGGGAACNATCTTGTCAACAGGGGTCTCGGTAACCTCGGCCAGAATACACACNCCNTCGTCCAGCTGGATGACAGTGGAAATACGGGGNATATTCTCGCCATAGCCAAAGTGGACGCCGGTGGCCTGCCAGCAGATGTTGGCCTCCAGGATTNNGCCGGTCGTGGGNTGGCAGTAAGGCTCCAGCTCCCGGCCGTTGCAGGTGGAGCACACCGTGCGGCGCGGGAAATGGATGGCGCCGCATTTTTTGCACCGGGTTCCTTCCAGCANATAGCGGCCCCGGCGCTCACGCCAGCTCCGGGTCGCNCTCGCCGTGGTATGGCGGTAAATTTGCTCCTGAAACTCACTCATGGNTTTTACACCTCCTCTCCNCGATGAAATTTATCGTTGGTCAAGACNGCAACCGTCAAATGGGCGTAAGCGCTGCCCACNCAGGAGGCCACGGCNCACTTGGCGTCCTTCACCTGCCGCTCCCCGGCATCGCCCCGGAGCTGGATNACGTTTTCCACCACCTGGTTCAGGCCGTCGGCGCCGGATGCGTGGCCATAGGCGATATTNCCGCCNTAGGTNTTGATGGGNCACTTGCCGTCCACGGCGGCGCCGCCATCAATGAAGAACTGGGCGCCCTTGCCGAACTCCACGATCCCGAGGTCTTCCACCTGCCAGAAGGCCCCGGCGCACAGGTCATANACTTGNGCCANGTCNATGTCCTTCGCGGTGATCTGGGCCATNTCATAGGCCTTCCGGGCGGCNGCAATCAGCGCCACCGACTGGCCGTAGGTGTCCTCCTTTACNAGACCTTCTGGGAACGCNGGGCCCATCGGGGGCTCGCCAATGCGGTGGGCGATGTAGTGGGAGGTGGTGGCCAGGGAGATGCCNTCCAGGTACACAGGCTTGTCCGTGTACAGGNGGGCGTCCTCGGCAGGCACCAGGATGACGGCGGCACAACCCTCGCCCATAATGCTNAAGCAGGAGCCGGAGTGCTCCAAAGACTCCCGGGTNGGCATGGGCTTGCCNTAAGTGGTGGCCTTTGGGTTGCGGCGGCCATACCAGTGGCACTGCCAGGAGTGGGCGCCGTACGCCTTGTAGTCNTTGTAGCCGTAGTGCTGCATATAGTAGTTGCTCATCAGCTCGAAGCCGTCCCTGTGACGGAANCCAAATACATAGTCGTACTCGGTGTCAAAGCTGATATTGATATTCTCGGTGTANTTGATGTTGTCNCCTTCCTTGTCNAAGCCCATCACCAGAACCCGTTTGTACTTGCCAGATGCAACCATTTCCCAGCCCGTATTNAGGGCAACGGCTCCGCCGGCGCAGTTCATGCAGTGGGGNAAAACAGGNGCGGGAGCAATGCCCAAAAGGTCGGCTACGCTGCCGCCGATACCGCCCTGCTCGTTGACGCCCTCNCCGTGATANGCGATCACGGCGCCGTCAATATCCCGGGGAGACAGGCCNTTGGCGTCTTCAATCGCCTCATAGGCCGCATCCGCCACCAGNTCCTTCCAGGTCTTTGTGGGGTGNATGTTTCCCGGCCGGGCGGTGGAGCCGATCCCCACAATNGCGACCTTGTGNTTGAATTCAGACATATCGTTCCCTCCTTACAGGTANGCGTTCAGCGGGTAGGAATGGCGCAGATACTTGTACTCCAGCTTCATGGCCTTCTTGTAATCCACCATCTGCTTGCGCTCCAGCCACTGCTCCACNCTCCTGGCNCCCGCACGGANNTTCTCCAGCTCCGGCGTGACAGTGAGGGCGATCACATCGGCCCCNGCGCCATAGCCGTANGCGCACANAAGGATTCGCTCGCCGGCNTTGGCNTGNTCCAGCACCTTGGCNAGCCCCACAAAGGGCGCCGCCGANCCGGTATCNCCCAGCNGGTCGGAATAGATAGCAGGCTTGTACTGGCTNTCATNGGCGCCNAGCAGCTTGGCACAGTGCCGGGCGGTTCCCGGCGTGTTCTGCTGGAACACCACGTAATGGAAATCGGACACCTTTGCGCCCAGCTTCTGGAGGAGGGACTCNGCNGCCGCCTTGGTGTGGGCGTCCAGGCCAACCTCGTTTTTGGCGGANCCCAGCAGCATNCCCGTGCGGAGGTAGCGCTCACCNTCCACCCGGAANCCGTCAGACAGGTCGCTGGANTAGGACTCCATGCCNTCGATGGTNGCGATCAGGTCCTGTGTNCCCACCACCAGNGCNCCNGCCGCCGCNGAAGCNTAGGGTTCCACCAGGTCGCCGGGNGCGGTGTGGCGGTTCACCGTGTCCGCCCCAATGGCGACAGCCTGCTGGGCAAGGCCCGCCTGGACCATGGCGGNGGCNTGGATCAGGGCCGCTGTNCCCGATTTCATAGAAAACTGCAGGTCACAGCACTTGGTGCTGTAGGGCAGNCCCAANGCCTCCAGNATCATNGTGCTGGAGGGNCGGGANTCATAGGGGTTGGTACAGGTCCCNTAGTAAAGAGCNTGNACCTTGCCGGTGTCTCCCATGCGCTTAAAAGCCTCNTTNNCCGCNGCCACCGCCAGAGTATTNCCGTCCTCGTCCTGGCTCAGCACNCCGCGCTCCANNACGCCNTGGGACACTTTGATGGTGTCCANAGAGCTGTTCATCCACAGTTCGATGATTTCGTCTACCACCAGGCGGTANTAGGGNACCGAGACACCATAGCTGANTANCCCAACCTTTCGATTGCTCAAAGCTTCTCATCTCCCATATGTTTTTTATAGAAAACGAACAAAGTTTCCTAATTGAGCGTATATTACTAATTTTCNGCAAATATTGCAAGACCATTTGAGANATTTTGTATATATATCTAAATGAGNNCTTGACTTTTTTGTGATAAAAACGTANAATGTTTTTTATAAAAAACATTNTGNAGGGAAATAAGGNNNTGGAACCAAAAATTGTACCNGCGNCAGATAAGACGATAAGGATCATCGAATTCATGGCCCAGTCCCCTACCAGCGCCTATGGTGTCACTGAGATCGCCCAGCAGTTAGGGATGAACAAGGGCACGGTCTACCCNATTTTGCAGACCCTGATTCATCATCAGTGGGTGGAAAAGAGCGGTGCAGACANCAAGTACTCCCTCACCAACCGCCTGGTNGGCCTAAGCGGAAACCTGCTGAAGGGGGANCGCCTTATATCCGACTTCATGTTGGTGGGGGCGGAGCTGGAGCGCCGATGCGGCGANCTGATTAACCTCCACTATATGCACGGCATGAGCACCGCTATTTTGGCAGCACGGGTACTTTCTACCGCCCATTCGCTGNGGGTGGATCTGCCGGTGGGAAGCATCATCCCCATNACCGCCTCTTCAGCGGGAAANTGTCTGGTATGCGAGTATGATGACGATGTGCTAATTGGCATTTTTCATCAGTGTGCCACCTGCTATACTCAGGCAACCATTCGTACCCAAACAGAATTTTTGGAGGAGATTCATACCGCCCGCCAGCAAGGTTATGCTTTCAACATGGCAGAGATGGAGCAGGGGGTATACAGCGTGGGCAGTCCCATTCGCAACGCGCAGGGAACCATCATCGCAGCTATCAATATCGTGGTTCCGCAAACTCGGTTCGGCGGTGAGCACCGGGAGGAACTCTTGGCGGCGGTGCAACAAGGCGCGGAACGGTTGTCCGCCCTACGGCGATAGGCGTTAACACCGATGAAATTTGAAAAATTCATTTTTCAGAGGAGGCCCGCTGGAAGTCCTTCCGGGCGTTGATAGACCGGGGCGGAAGGCTCCATCTGAGCAAATCCCTGAGAGTAAAACTCCCCCCATTCTATTATTGGGGGGCCAGAAGACTTATTTGGATAGCTGCGTCAAGCTTGTGCTCCGCATGGAAGACCGGCAGTATACGGCCGTCCTGTGGGCGGCTGAGAACGGAATCACCAGCGGTATCGGTAGCGGCAGCACCTTCAGCCCCAAGAATGACTGCACCTGTGCCCAGATCGTGACCTTCCTGTACCGCGCGGCGCAGCAGGATCTGTTGGAGGTAGGCGTAGACTAAGCTCTGCCCTGAATTCGCGTTGCTTCCGTTCTGTTATGCGATCAAGGGCCAGCCGGGAAATCGGCTGGCCCTTGATTGTGCTCTCGGAACGTCAAAAGCTAAAGACACACTTCAGCTTAGCAGATGGAAAAGCAACGGCAAGGGTAGCACATCGCTGCCCTTGCCGTCATTCCGTCAAGACTGTTTCAACCACGCTTCAAATTCCTCCAGCGTAAACTTCCCATCGTCGCACTCGTCCCGCTTCTCTCTGGCCCTCTCGCTCCAAGCGTAGAACTCATCCTTGGTGATCCGCCCCGCCTTGATCCAGGCGAAGCGCTTCTTGTACTCCCGGCGGAACACCTTGAACGGTTCGTCCGTGCTCTTACTTTTCTCCCACACCCGGAACGCACCGATCTCTTTGCAGGTGCAGCCCTTCTCGTCGGCAGGGCGATCACAGTACTCCGTCCCACCGTGTCCCGTCACCGCAAAAAGCCGTCCGCAGTTTTTGCATGGACGCATTCTGATCTCCCGCTTCAAGCATTCCCGTAGATGGTAGTCGATTAGATCATATACGGTGTCCGGGCACAGGAACTCGGCGAATGTCTCACGATACATCAGCTCGTAACTCATTTTCTGTGGCCGAAAACGAAATACATCCTTATCCACCTGCTCCGCTTCAAGGTAGTAGGCGGTCATTTTTTCGTCCACGGATTTTTCACTGGTGTCTGTGACCCATATGTGGGTGAGCAGGTCCAACGCCTGCCGTGAAGTCTCTTGAGGTTGTCCGGCATCTCGTCCAAGTACTCGACCTGTAAATAATTCTGTGGGAACTCATAGCCGAGATACCACGCTCTGTCCAGGTGGTATCTCCAGTCCAGAAAGAGCATGACAAAGCACAAGATAGGTCTTCATCATCGACAAAAATGTCCCCAAAACTTTGTGCAAAATTTCAGCAAATAAAAGTTCGGTTTCGGGCTTCAAAAGTTGTGGTAGGGGGTTGAGGGCAAAACTCCCGTGATGTGTTGAGCAGGCCACCGCTTGATGACTTCCCTTGGTTTACAAACAGTCTCCGAGTGTCCTATGTAGATTGGGATGCGTTTGGTTCCAAAAAATTTTTTCAAGAAAGGTTGTCAACTCCCTCACAAGTTCGGCTCAATAGTAGGGGGTAAAATTTAATCTGGCAAAGAACAAGGAGGTACCAATGAGCATTTTAGGAGAACGTTTTTTCAAACTCAGCAACGCACTATTCTGTTATCACCTGACGCCAATTCAGTTCACGGTGTACAGCTTCCTGGTGAGCAGCGCAGGACGGAAGGAGAAATGCTGGCCGTCTATGAAAACCATCGCGGCGAGCTGCGGGTGCTCTCAAAACGCGGCACGGGAGGCCATCGGTGTACTGGAACAGCGTGGATTCATTCGGAGGGTCAAGCGGTATTAGGATCGTCCCAACGGAAGTGTGCGTCAGACCAGCAACGTCTATTTCATTTTGGACGCGCCGCCGCTCCCCATCTCTCGGTGGCACCCCACCCCAGGGGATGGAGGGGAAATACATGAACAAGACGAAGGGAAACAACTAAAACCCTCCGCCGCACAGCAAGTGTCGACATGAGGGGCTTGATCGGTTGAGCAAAACGAGGAAAATCCAGTGGTTGTTGAGGGCCAGAAGCCCTCCCTGCCTCTGGAAAGAGCGGCCCAAAACCGTGAAGGCCGCTGTTTCGCGTTGTGTGGCCGTTTGTGCCCATCCTACGGGCCGGGTGGCATCCGTACACCTCCAACACAGTGAAACGCGGTGTTGGGCCTGTGTGGCCCCGTGTTCGCGGGAGGAGTTTTTGACCTCGTCATCTGCCCTGATGGGAACAATTTTCGGGCTGACTGCCCATCACTTTTTTACCCGATTTTTAGGGCAGGGCAGAGGTTCGATTTTACAGCGGGATAAAGGCAGGTGGTCGCTTTGCGCCCTCCTGCCGGGAAACACCGCCCCGCAACGCGGGTCGGGGATGCGGCCTGGGTGGTCGGTTTTCGGCCTTTTTGCTGTAGCAGGTGGTCTAAACCATCAAAAAATCAAGGGTATCCCCACGGTTGGCCGCTTTTCAAGGTGGCCGCTCCAGGTGGTCACCCGAAATACAGGAGGTAAAAATGTCCCAAAACACAAAATTAGCAGTGGGACACGAAAAGAAAGAACGAATTCCGGTGTGGCTCTACCCGTCCACATTGGAAGCAATCGACAAAGCAATGTATCAGGCAAACTGCAAAAGCCGGAGCGAGTTTCTGGAGAATGCCGCTCAGATGTACGCTGGATACATCTCTGCCGATAGTGCCGTCAAATATCTCCCTGCCGCATTGGTGTCTGCGTTTCAGGCAACAGTCCAGCTCAGTGAAGATCGCATCGCCCGCCTGCTGTTCAAGCAGACTGTGGAGCTGAGCATGATGATGAATGTGCTGGCCGCTGGGTTGGAAATCGACGACAGTCAGTTGGATGATCTCCGCTGGCGGTGTGTACAGAACGTCAAAAAGACCAACGGCAGTATCACATTCAAGGATACGCTGAGGGAGCATGACAACGGAGGATTTGAATGAAGCAGACGGTCTACAAAAGCTACGATGAGCTCCCGCTGATGCTCTCGGTGCCGGAGGTAGCGGCAGTGCTGGGCATCAGCAGGGCAGGGGCCTATGAGCTGGTGCGGAGTGATGGTTTTCCTGCTCTAAAAATCGGGAGCAGGATCGTAGTTCCGAAGGAGAAATTCATTGAGTGGGTCAATGCGCAGACGTTGGGAGCCAGCTGACAAAAGTACTGCCCACTGTGTAATATGCTTCGTTCATCCCGCTGTTTTTTTACACTCGATTCTCAAAAAGTTCTCGACTTCCCAGTGATTCTTCGGTATGGTGTTGCTTGCAAAAAACACCACACTGAAGGGAGATACCGTTATGAGAAGCAGAAAAAGAGAAGCAATTTTTATGGGAATCGGAATGCTGGCAGGTCTCGCGCTGAGTGGCCCAGCGGCTCAGGCCGCAACCAGCATCACCGCCACGCTGAGCAGCCAGTCCATCTACGTGGATGGACAGCGGGTGGCAATGACCGCTTACAGCATCCGCGGCAACAACTATGTCCGGCTCCGGGATATCGGAAAGGCAGTAGACTTTGGCGTGATTTACGACGCAGCTACCAACAGCGTCTACATCAACAGCAACCAGTCCTACCAGAAGGAGAGCGCTCCGACCGCGTCCCCGCTCTCGGAGGAAACTGTGCGGGCGGCTATCCTGGCATTGAAAAAAGTCTACCCCCACGGTGCCGAATATCCAACACCCTACCGTCCTAACGCCGGCCTCAGCCGCCCCTACACCAACTGCGATCACTGCGCTGGTTGGGCCATGCTGTGCTCGGATGCCGCCTTCGGAGACCTCCCCTGGCGGCGGGTGGACAACCCCCGCTGGGAGGACATTCGGGTGGGCGATGTGATCGATTATCGAAACGAGCAGTCCGGCCACGCCATCGTGGTGATTGAAAAGACCGCCGAATACGTGAAGGTGACCGAGAGCGGCATGAACAACCATGCCCGGTGGGGCGGGCAGTATCCCCGCTGGTGGCTGGAACAGCAGTCAGGGTACTGTCTCAACACGCGGTATCCGGAATAGGGATCCTCAGACATACGCGGGCGGCGCTCCGCATGGTGCGCCGCCCGCGTTGTTTCTTCCCGGCGTGAAGTTGTGAATGTTCTGATAACTCGCTCTGGATTCAGTAGCTTTTCCCGCCGAGCTGTGATATGTTGTCTCGCTGCAAGGAGGGATATATCATGTACGACTACATGAGGGCATTGGAGGACAGGTTCACCTCAGAAGACAGAAATGCGGAGCGGCGTCAGGAACTCGAAACCCACCGTCAGGCGGTTGCCGTCCTGCTGGACAAGCAGGGAAGAAAAAAGCTGCTCCGGCTGGTGGATGCCCACACCGCAATGCAGGAGGAGATGGCACTGAACAGTTTCATTGCAGGTTTCCGTCTGGCCTGGGGGATCGCAGTGGAGTTGGGTGCTGATGGCAAATATTCCTATGAGCAAGAGCAGGAGCAAATCAACCGCCTCAAAAATTGAGACACCGTAAACAAAAGGAAGGGAGTGAAAAATCATGGCAAAAAAGCGAGCCAACGGCGAAGGCAATATTCGCAAACGGAAAGATGGCCGCTGGGAGGGCCGGTATACGGCGGGCCGCGACCCAGTGACAGGTAAGGCCATCTACAAAAATGTGCTGGCCAAAACGCAGAAAGAGTGCAAGGAGAAGCTGGCCCAGGCGATTGAGAAAAACGTGAAAGTGGATGTAGTTCGCAGCGGCAAATACACCGTGGCTGAATGGGTACGATTGTGGTTCGAGACATACTCCAAGCCCTCCATCCGGGAGCAGACGGCGTACTACTACAACAACTACATCGAGAAACATATCGTCCCCGGTATCGGCAGTATTAAGTTGGACAAGCTTACCACCTTGCAGATCCAACAGTTCTACAATAAGCTAAAGATCTCTGGCCGGGTTCAGCGGTATGAGCACATCGAACTGAAGGACAAGGGATTGAGCAACCGCTTTATCCGAGGTGTCCATGGCGTTCTTAACTCTGCGTTGGAGCAGGCGGTAAAGGAGCGGCTCATCACCTCCAACCCGGCGGAAGGGTGTAAGCTCCCCAAGATTGAGAAGAAGGAGATGAAGGTGTTGCTCCCTGAGCAAATCGGTGCTTACCTCAAAGAAGCTAACAGGCGCGGCCTGCTTCCAGCATATTACCTGGAGCTCACCAGCGGCCTGCGGCGG
>JAAVHT010000015.1 GCA_014799565.1 Clostridiales bacterium | reverse complement strand
TGTGACTCCATCCACCTTGACATCGACTATATGCAGGACTACAAGGTGTTCACCTGGAATCAGGATCACTACCACGGCGACCCCAAAGCCTTCCTGTCCTCCCTGGCCGCCCGGGGCTTCAAGCCGGTGGTCATCAACGACCCCGGCGTGAAGCAGGAGACAGGCTACCCCGTCTATGACGAGGGAGTGGAGCATGGCTACTTCGCCAAGACCCCCGAGGGGGAGGTCTACATCAACGCCGTCTGGCCCGGTGACGCCGCCTACCCCGACTTCGGCAATCCCGCCGTGCGGAAATGGTGGGGAGAGCATGAGAAGTTCCTGGTGGAGCTGGGCGTGCGGGGCATCTGGAACGACATGAACGAGCCCGCCAGCTTCAAGGGCCCGCTCCCCGACGACGTGGTGTTCTCCGACGGGGAGCGCAAAGCCACCCACGCCGAGCTGCACAACGTCTACGGTCACTTCATGGCCCAGGCCGCCTATGAGGGGTTGAAGGCGGCGGACGGGCGGCGGCCCTTCGTCATCACCCGGGCCTGCTACGCCGGGTCACAGAAGTATTCCACCGTCTGGACCGGGGACAACCACAGCCTTTGGGCCCACCTCCAAATGTCCATCCCCCAGCTGTGCAATCTGGGCCTATCCGGCCTCCCCTTCGCGGGCACCGACCTGGGCGGCTTCGGCTCGGACACCACACCGGAGCTGCTGGTGCGCTGGGTACAGACCGCCTGCTTCTCCCCGCTGTTCCGCAACCACGCCGCCCTGGGCACCCGGCCTCAAGAGCCCTGGCAGTTTGGGACGGAGGTACTGGACATCTATCGCAAGTATGTCAAGCTGCGCTACCAGTGGCTGCCCTATCTCTACGACCTGTTCTATGAGGAGGAGCGCACCGGCGCGCCCATCCTCCGCCCCCTGGTGTTCCACTACCCGGACGATGAAACCGCCCGCACCTGCAACGACCAGTTCCTGGTTGGACAGCGGGTGCTGGTGGCCCCGGTGGTTCAGCAGGGCGCCCGGCGGCGCATGGTCTACCTCCCCCAGGGGGATTGGTACGACTACTGGACGGGTGAAAAGCTGACCGGCCCGGTGTGCTTTGTCCGGGAGGCCCCGCTGGATCTGTGCCCCATCTACGTGAAGGCAGGCAGCGCCATCCCCATGGCCCCGCCCCAGTCCTATGTGGGCGAGGCAGAGGCGGACACGCTGCTGCTGGATGTATTCCCCGGCCAGGGCACATACGACCACTATCTGGACGACGGGGAAAGCTTCGATTACCGGGAGGGCAAATACCACCGGTACCGCTTCACCGTCCGGGAGGACGGCAGCGTGGACACCGAAATCGTCCATGCCGGCTATGACAAGCCCTATCGGGAGATCAAGGTGCTGCGCCACGGAGGCGGGCCCAGTGAAATACCAAAACTGCATTTTTGACCTGTACGGCACCCTGGTGGACATCCACACAGAGGAAAAAACTCCCCAGCTGTGGATCCATATGGCGGACTATTATCGCCGCCATGGCGCCCCCTGGCAGCCGGAGGAGCTGCAAGCGGCTTACTTACGCCTGGTGGGCGAGCTGGAGGGCAGCGCGTCCTCAGCGGGAGACACCCACGAGGCCCACCCGGAGATCCAGATCGAGCGGGTCTTTCAAGCCCTGTATCGGGAGCAGGGGGTGGACGCCGGCCTGGAGCTGGCCGTTCAGACCGGACTGGAGTTCCGGCGGCAGTCCATCCAGTACATCCGCCTGTACGACGGGGCGGCGGAGCTTCTGCGGGCGCTGCGCTCGTCGGATCGTGGGGTCTGGCTGCTGTCCAACGCCCAGGCCATCTTCACCCGGTGGGAGCTGGATCAACTGGGGCTCACCCCCCTGTTCGACGGGATCTATCTCTCCTCCGACTACGGCTGCAAGAAGCCCGATCCCCGCTTTTTCCAGGCCCTGCTCCAGGATCACGCCATCCCGGCCGAAACCGCGGTGATGGTGGGCAATGACGGGGCCTGCGATATCCGGGGCGCCCAGGCGGTGGGGCTGTCCACCGTCTATATCCGCTCCAACATCTCCCCCAAGGAGCCCCTCCCCCAGGCCGACCATGTGCTGGAGGCCATGGATCTGAACCGGGTAAAGGCCATTTTGATGGAGGAATAACCATGGCACAATCCACTCAAAAGCGCCGCAGGGGCAGGATTGCCCTTATCGTCCTGGCCGTTCTGGCGGTATTGCTGGCGGGGGCGCTCCTCTTCGCGGGCAATTATCTGTTCCGCTTCGCCCTGGATCCCCAGTTCGGCGGCATGATTGACGGCAGCCAGGAATGGTCCCTGGAGGGAGACAGCGCCTGGCTGGATGAGAGCAGTGAAGATCGCTGGCTGGAAAGCCGGGACGGACTGAAGCTTCACGCCCTGTACCTGGCCCAGCCCGAGGAAAGCCACAAATATCTGGTGGGCTGCCACGGCTACGGCAGCATCCCCCAGTATATGGGCCGTTCCGCCGCCCACTTCTATGAGCTGGGCTTCAACATCCTCGCCCCCGCCGCCCGGGCCCATGAGCAAAGCGAGGGTCGGTACGCCAGCATGGGTTGGCTGGAGCGCCTGGACATCGTGGACTGGGTCAACACCCTGGTGGAGCAGGATCCGGACGCGGAAATCGTGCTGTACGGCATCTCTATGGGCGGGGCCACGGTGATGATGACCGCCGGTGAGGAGCTGCCCGCCAATGTGAAATGTATCATTGAGGACTGCGGCTACTCCTCGGTCTGGGACGAGTTCGCCGTCCAGCTCAAAGAGATGTTCGGCCTGCCCACCTTTCCTCTGCTGGACACGGCCTCGCTGGTGACCCAGGTGCGGGCGGGGTTTGGCTTTAAAGAGGCGTCGGCGGTGGAGCAGCTGAAAAAGGCCTCCCTGCCCATGCTGTTCATCCACGGAGAGGATGACACCTTCGTACCCTATTGGATGCTGGACGAGGTATACAGCGCCTGCGCCAGCGCCGAGAAAGAGCGGCTGTCCGTCCCCGGCGCGGGCCATGGCGGAGCCGCCGGCACCGACCCGGAGCTGTACTGGGCCACGGTGGAGGCATTTCTGGAACAGTATGTCGGATAAAAACGAAACGAGAGAAGGGGGCAGTCAGCCCTCTTCTCTCGCTTTAGTCTGTCCTCTTTGTTACACTATGGTAAAGTCCAGTATGACATCCTCCGTCTGCTCCGTGTGGACGGTGAGGGACGCGGTTCCCTTCCTGCCCAAGGTGCGCACATAGGTTCCGCACATACCGCCCTCGGCGGCAGCCACAGCGGGGCCTACCAGCTCCAGTTCCCCGGTGAGGGTAAAGCTGACCGGAAGCTGGGCATAGGGCGCCGGATTCCCGTTCTCGTCCAGGATCCGCACCCGGACAGCGGCCATATCGTAGCTGGCCCCCTCGGTCAGGGACGCATGGCTGGCCTTCACCTCCAAATGCAGCTTGGCGGAGGGGCGGCAGGTGACGCTGGACACCACCTCGCCGTTTTTCAGTCCGTCAAAGCGCCAAGCGGTGGCCGAGCCGCCCCAGTTGGCCACATATTTGCCATAGAGATCCACGCCGTCCTGGAATTTCAGGCCGTACCGGGCCATGCACCACAGCATTTTCGCCTTGACCGCGGCGGGCAGTCCCGCGATGCCGCCGCAGTCCCTGGCCGCCAGCAGGCATTCCCGCAGCAGCTTGGCCTTGGCAGGCGGGAAGCCCTCCTGGCTCTCCAGCAGCTCGCCGATGGTGTCATCCACCACAAAGGGGGGATGGGGCAGATCAGACCCTTTCCACCGGCGCAGACTAGTGACAAAGACGTCGTTCTTATACAGGTTTACCTCGTCCGCGTTGGAGAACACGTACACCTTCCCCAGCCGCCCTGCCGGGTAATCCCCGATATCCATGGACGAGCCCACCACCAGCACAGGGGCCTCCTCCCCCTGGCTGGCATAAGCGGATGCGGCCAGCTTGGGATTGCGGAATGCGTCCAGCACCCCGTGATAGCAGACCCGGTCGCCAGAGCCGAAATCCTTGTGGGTGGGGTAATCGAACATACACCAGCCGAAGCAGCCGGCGTGCTCCTTCCGCGCCCCGTTCTGCACCCGGATATGGCGCAGGGCGTGCTCCTGCCGTCTTGCCCAGGTGTCGTAGGGTTTTGTGGGGAACATATGTCCGTTGCACTCGGATACGAGGATGGCCTTGTCCATGTCCGGGGTGACCGCTTTTTTGGGCTTCACGCCGGGTGTGTGCCCGTTGTGGGAGAAGTCGTTATAGGCGTACACGTCCTCCAGCAGATGGCTCTGCTCCAGATACCGCACGCCGGAGGTTGGGCGGCTGGAGTCCAGCTCGTGGGCGATGGCGTTGGTGCGGGCGTAGAACTCATCGTCGTCCAGGCTCTCGTTGATCCGCACTCCCCACAGCACAATGGACGGGTGGTTCCGGTATTGCAAAACCATCTCCCGGGTGTTTTCGCAGGCCTGGTCCTTCCAGGCCCCATCCCCGATGTGCTGCCAGCCGGGGATCTCGGTAAATACCAGCAGGCCCAGCCGGTCGCACTCGTCGATAAAGTGCTGGCTCTGAGGGTAGTGGCTGGTGCGCACGGCGTTGCAGCCCAGCTCCTCCTTCAAAACGCGGGCGTCCTCCCGCTGGAGGGACTCCGGGGCGGCGTAGCCGATGTAGGGGTAGCTCTGGTGCCGGTTCAGCCCCCGCAGGAAGGTCTTTTTGCCGTTGAGATAGAAGCCGTCTGCCTTAAATTCCGCCGTGCGGAAACCGAACGTTGTCTCCTGGCAATCCAGCTCTGCCCCGTCCGGAGTCAGGAGGCGGACAACACAGCGGTAAAGGTTAGGATTCTCCGTATCCCAGGGCTTGGCCTCCGGCACGTCGGCGCTCCCCGGCTCCCCCGTCCACACCGTGTCCCCAGCGCTGTCCAGGATGGACGCCTCCAGCTTGGCCCCCTCAGGCGCGCCGTCGGTGGACACCTTCACGTCCGCTGTGGTGAGGGTGGGGGTGGTGACAAAGATGTCCGAGATATACCCGCTCTCCCGCACATCCAGCCACGCCTCCCGGTAGAGCCCGCCGTAGGTCAGGTAGTCCACCACGAAGCCGAAGGGCGGGATGACGGGGTTCTCGCTGGTGTCCAGCTTGACACACAGCAGATTGCCGCCCGGCTTTACCAGCCCGGTGAGCTCCACCCGGAAGGCGGTGTACCCGCACCGGTGGGTGGCCGCCTCCACGCCGTTGACGTACACCGTGGCGATGTGGGCCGCACCGTCCAGCTGGAGGAACAGCCGTTTGCCGCTCATNTCNGGNGNAANNTCCAGCNTCCNCCGGTAGCCGCACAGCATCTGGTAGTCCTCCGNGTCAATACAGTGCAGGGGCAGCTCCNTGCAGGTGTGGGGCAGGCGGACGGACTGGGCCGTCCCCTCCCCCGCCAGAAATTCATCGCTCCACNGGGAGGTGAACTCCCAGCCGTCGCACAGACTATATCTCATGTTCCCGCCTCCTGATCCCGTTTNTCATNGTTTCGGCCGCCGNCCGAGGGTNTCCGGCGCGGCGGCCGCGTTTTTCTNTTATTCGTGCTCGAACTCCTCCGCNACCTTGACCAGCAGCTCCCGGATNGGCAGATGCTGNGGGCAGGCCGCCTCGCACTTGCCGCACTTGACNCAGGCGGAGGCTTTGCCGTTGTTCACGGTGTGGACGCTCTCATAATAGTAATCGGCGTTCCAGGTCTGGAACGTCTTTTTGGCGTTCATGCAGGCAAACAGGTCGGGAATNGAGATCTTCATGGGGCANCCGTCGGTGCAGTACCGGCAGGCNGTGCAGGAGATCANATCCTGGCCNCGGAAAATGGCGCACACCTGCGCCACCGCCGCCATCTCCCGGTCGTCCAGCGGNNNGAACTGCTTCATNAAGCCGATGTTGTCCTCCATCTGGGCCATGTCGCTCATGCCGGACAGCACCATGAANACNCCCTCCTGNCCGGCGGCNAAGCGGATGGCATAGCTGGCCGGGGANCCGCCCTCCAGNGCGTCCAGCNCCGCTTTCGCGTNGTCCGGCAGNTTNGTCAGGCTGCCGCCCTTGCAGGGCTCCATGACGATCACCGGCTTGTTGTGCTTCCGGCACACCTCCCAGCACTTGCGGGACTGCACCGCGGGATCCTCCCAGTCCACATAGTTGAGCTGGAGCTGCACCACCTCCACCTGGGGATACTCGGTGAGGATCTGATCCAGCACATCGGCGGTGTCGTGGAAGGAGATGCCCACATGGCGGATCTTGCCCTCGGCCTTCAGCTCCAGCGCCGTCTCATAGGCCCGNCAGNGCTTGAACTTGGCAAAGCTGTCCTTATTCTGGGCGTGCATGAGGTANAAATCAAANTAATCCACGCCGCANATCTCCAGCTGGCTCTGGAAGAAGGGCCGGATGTCCGACTCCTNNTTGAAANANCTGCCGGTGAGCTTGTCGGTGAGGACATAGCTGTCCCGGGGGTGGCGGCTGGTGAGGCACTCCCGGATGGCNGGCTCGCTCTTGGTGCTGATGTANCCGTGGGCGGTGTCGAAGTANTTGAANCCCGCCTCNAAAAAGGCGTCCACCATGCGGCAGAACTGCTCGGTGTCCACNTCACCGTCCTTCATGGGCAGGCGCATACAGCCAAAGCCGAAATTCTTTTTGATCCGTTCCATTNNGTTTCCTCCTNTGTGTTTATGGCGCGTTTCNATACCTTGCNNTTTATTATACATAAGTCTTNGGGAAGAATCAATTCGGATTTCGTGGATTTTTCAAAGGNCGGAGANCNNCTCTTCCTGAACAATCTGTGAACAACANATAATTTTCCTTGACAGGCNGGGATAGCNTAGGCTAATATATGTGGAGCAAATATATTATTCCNGCGTTAACACGCNGGAATAAATATCGTNTGATTNNAGCCGTTTTGCTCGCCGCTAAGCGCNGCAACCGCAAAACANGGCAATATTGGGNGGTGTTCCCGTGAACGAGGACGATCGNATCTCCATCCTCACTGTATTTCAAACGCTGAAAAACAAGACCGCCCGNCTGCTGGANCCCATCGTCCAGGTGGAGGGCCTGACCCGGCTCCAGGCCGGGGTNCTGCTCTACCTCGCCCACCAGGACGCCGCGGTNGGCGACATCAGCGAGGCGACGTGCATAGGTCAGGCCAACGCCTCCTCCCTGTGNAAGAAGCTGGAGCAGGGCGGTTTCCTCACCCGCAGCCGGGGCCGCCCTGACGGCCGGGTNGTNACNCTCTCCCTCACCNNNAAGGGNCGGGANACNNCGGAGCGCATCCAGCGGCGGCTGGATCACTATTTNGANNTGCTGGGCGCCCTGCCCGACGGCACCCAAGAGGAGCTGCGCCGGGGCTTTCAGGCCGCNAANCAAATGCTGGACTATCTTTTTGAACAAACCAAAGGAGACCATGACCTATGCTGAAGCTTTCCAATATCACCAANCAGTACACCCTGGGNGGNAANACCATCGACGCCCTGCGGGGCATCGACCTGGAGTTCCGGGAGAACGAGTTCGTGTCCATCCTGGGCCCCTCCGGCTGCGGCAAGACCACGACNTTGAACATCATCGGCGGGCTGGATCGCTANACNNNCGGCGACCTCATCATCAACGGGCGCTCCACCCGCGACTACAAGGACGCGGACTGGGACGCCTACCGCAACCACTCCATCGGCTTCGTGTTCCAGAGCTACAACCTGATCCCCCACCAGACGGTGCTGGCCAANGTGGAGNTNGCNCTGACNCTGGCNGGCGTGTCCAAAAAGGAGCGCCGCCGNCGGGCCNTNGAGGCNCTGGAGCGGGTGGGNCTGGGNGANCAGCTNANCAAGGTGCCCTCCCAGATGTCCGGCGGGCAGATGCAGCGGGTGGCCATCGCCCGNGCCCTCATCAACGACCCNGACATCCTGCTGGCCGACGAGCCCACCGGCGCNCTGGACNNCGAGACCTCGGTGCAGGTGATGGANCTGCTGAAAGAGGTGGCCCNNGACCGNCTGGTCATCATGGTCACCCACAACCCGGAGCTGGCCCAGCAGTANTCNACCCGCATCGTNACCNTGAAGGACGGCNNGGTCACCGGCGACTCCAACCCCTACCACGCCGAGGAGGCCGCCCCCGTCCTCACCGGCAAGCAGGCCCGGGGNGNGCANANGACCTCCATGTCCTTCCTNACNGCGCTGTCCCTGTCNCTGACCAANCTGCGCACCAANATGGGCCGCACGGTGCTCACCGCCTTNGCCGGNTCCATCGGCATCATCGGCATTGCCCTGATCCTGGCGCTGTCCACCGGCATCAACGACTATATCAACAAGGTNCAGGAGGACACCCTGTCCAGCTACCCCATCACCATCCAGGCGGAGAGCACCGACATGACCGCCCTGATGGCCTCCCTCATGGGGGCGCGGCGGGATATGCTCACCGGCGAGGGCGCNGAGNANCACGACCCCGACCGGGTGTANGCCTCCACCGTCATGTACGACATGATGGACTCNATGATGAACGCCGAGGTGGAGACCAACAACCTNGAAGCNTTTAANNAATACCTGGACAACGGAGGNGGCGGCATCAAGGANATGGCCGCCATCCACTACAGCTACGACTTNGATTTTGACATCTACACCCAGGACGAGAACGGCGACATCATCAAGTGCGACGTGATGACCCTNATGCAGGACGCCATGACCGCCATGTACGGCGGNGACTACTCCTCCTATTTCAANTCCATGGGCTCCATGTACTCCNNNATGGACGTGTGGGAGGANCTNCTNNCCGGNGAGGACGGNGAGCTGGTGTCCGANCAGGTGAAAAGCCAGTACGANCTNCTCTACGGNAATTGGCCCCAGAGCCAGGACGAGGTCATTTTGTTTGTGGATGTCAACAACGAGATCTCCGACCTGATGCTGTACGCCCTGGGGCTCATGGCCCACGACGACATGGAGGAGGCCATGATCTCCATGTCCAAAGGCGAGGCGCTGGAGGCCCCGGAGATGAGCTGGAGCTATGAGGAGCTGTGCGCCCTGGGCTTCAAGCTCATCCTGCCAGCGGAATACTACCAGTATGACCCAGCGGAGGGCATTTACACCGATATGTCCGCCACCGGGACGGGCATGGACTTCCTCTACAACAGCGACGACACCGGCATCCGCCTGAAGGTGGCGGGCATCGCCCGGCCTCTGGAGGGAGGCCACGGCATGAGTTCCGGCGGCATCGGCTACACCAGCGCCCTGACCCGGTACGCCATCGAGGCCACCGCCGAAACCGATATTTTGAAAGCCCAGCTGGATGATCCGGACACCGATGTGATTTCCGGCCTGCCCTTCCCCAAGGACGATGACGTGGAACCCACCGACGCGGAAAAGGCGGAGCTTATCAGCGAGCATCTGTCCGGCCTTACCACTCAGGAAAAGGCGGCGGCCTACATTGATGTGATGGGCCAGCCCTCCCAGGAGTATGTGGACGCGATCGTAAAGCAGCAGATGGAGGGCATGACCCGGGAATATATCGAGCAGATGATCGTGGAGCAGTACGCCGCCGAGATGGGGGTGAGCGGGGACACCGTGGCCTCCTACATCGCGGATATGAGCGACGACGAACTGTTCGCCCGCATCGAGGAGGCCATCGCCCAGGGCGTGCGGGAGCAGTATGCCGCCGCGGTAGAGCAGCGGCTGTCAGCCCAGACCAACGAACAGCTTGCCGCCATGATGGATCTGACCCTGGAGCAGGACGCCGACGGCGAGCCGGAGGAGAGCGCGGATCCCACCCCCGCCCTGCCCGCCGGGATGGATCCCAGCATGGCCGCCGGGATGGGTGCCGGGATGGATCCCTCTATGAGCATGAATCCCTCCATGGCCTCCCCCAGCCCCTTCACCACAGAGCAGTTCGTCTATCTCTACGACAACTATATGCCCCCCACGCGGTCTGACTCCACCTATGAGGACAACCTGGATCTGCTGGGCTATGTCCGGCTGGAATCCCCCTCCTCCATCAGCATCTATGCCACCACCTTCGTCCAGAAGGACGAGGTTGCCGACCTCATCAAGGAATATAACGAGGGGGTCTCCGAGGACGACGAGATCACCTACACCGACTACGTGGCCCTGCTGATGAGCTCCATTACGGGCATTATCAGCGGCATCAGCTACCTGCTCATCGCCTTCGTGTCCATCTCGCTGGTGGTGTCCTCCATCATGATCGGCATCATCACCAACATCTCCGTGCTGGAGCGCACCAAGGAGATCGGCATCCTGCGGGCCGTGGGCGCGTCCAAGCGGGACGTGTCCCGGGTGTTCAACGCCGAGACGCTGATCGTGGGCCTTGCGGCGGGTCTGCTGGGCATCCTGGTCAGCGTGGCGGCCACCTTCCCCATCAACGCCATTATCCACGACCTGACGGGGCTGGACGACCTCACCGCCGTGCTGCCCCCGGTGGCGGGAGCCATCCTGGTGGCCATCAGCGTGGTGCTCACCGTGTTCGCGGGACTGATCCCCTCCCGCGGCGCGGCAAAGAAGGATCCGGTGGAGGCTTTAAGGAGCGAATAAGAAGCGCAAAGCGTGACAATAGCGCCAAAAAGGGCGGCCATCCCCGAATGGCCGCCCTTCCTTTTTAAGTTCCGATTATTAAATTCCCCCTCAGGCGTTGCAATTCTTCTTCCCCTATGGTATCATATGAAAACACATTGACAGACACAAAAAAGCGGTAATTCTCCCTTTTTCCGCCGCAAACCATAGGAAGTGACCTTTTGTATGAACTATTTCAAGCGAAATAGAGGATATACCCCTTACCGCCACACAGGACGGCGCAACACGGCTCCCCCGTTGCTGTCCGGTCTGTTTTTCCCTGCGGTTATCCTCTATCACGAGCTGCTGCTGCGCCTGTTCGACCGGGACACCTCCTTCTTCGGCCTGGCGCTGCTGCGCGTCCTGCTGTTTTCCGCGGCGGCGGGGCTGGTGATCTTTCTCCTGCTGGATCTGCTTCCCTGGCGGCAGGCCGCCCGGATCGCCGGAGGCGTGGTGATCGGTCTGGGCGCCATCCTCTTGTGCGTGGAGCGGGGGTGCCGCGCCACCTTCGGCATCTACTACGGCGTGTCCTTCATGGGCGGCATGGCGGGGGACGTGGCGGGAGACTTTGGCTCTACCGTCGCCAAGGTCGTGCTGGGCCTGATTCCCTTCATCCTGCTGTCCTTTGTGCCGCTGGTTGTCTTCATCCTGCTGCGTCAGAGCGTGATCCCCGATCAGGGGCAGGAGGCCCCCATCCGTATCATTCTGGCAGCCCTGCTGGTAGCGTTCCAGCTCACCGCCTATCTGCTGTCCACGCTGGGCCCGGTGAAAAGCTACTATACCTATGAGTTCACCGCCAACGCCGCCATCCCCCACTTCGGCCTGCTGACCTCGGTGCGGCTGGAGCTGGAATACGCCGTTATGGGCATCCCCACCGCCCCATTGGACGCGTTTTTGGACGACCCGCTCCCCACCGCCACACCTGATCCGGAGGAGAGCGCGGATCCCTCCGCCGATCCATCGGGCGAGGTATCCCAGCGCCCCATCCCCACCGGGCCCAACGTGCTGGACATCGACTTCGAGGCCCTGGCGGAGTCGGAGACCAATGAGACCATCCAGAGTATGCACCAGTATTTTGCCAACGTCATCCCCTCCGAGAAGAATGAGTACACCGGGATGTTTGAGGGCAAAAACCTCATCCTCCTCACCGCCGAGGGCTTCTCCCCCTATGCCATTGACAAAGACCTGACCCCCACCCTGTACAAGCTGACCCACGAGGGCTTCGTGTTCAACAACTTCTATCAGCCCGACTGGACCCTGTCCACCACCGGCGGTGAGTTTGCCGTCACCACCGGCGTCATCCCCAATTGGCTCGGCGGCAGCGACGCGTCGCCCCTGGTCAGTGCCAGCCGATCCATGCCCATCACGCTGGCCAAGCTATTCGCCGCCGAGGGCTATGCCGTCCCCGCCTGGCACAACCACACCTACACCTACTATCACCGGGACGAGTACCTGGGCAATTTCGGCTACGACTACCACGGCATCGGCAACGGCCTGGAGCTGCCCCATGACGTGTGGCCCAACTCCGACCTGGAGATGATGGAGGCCACGGCGGACAGCTATATCAACGCTTATGTGGAGGACGGCACCCCCTTCCACGCCTACTATATGACCGTCAGCGGCCACGGCTATTACTCCTGGGGCGGCAACGCCATGTCCCGGAAGCACCGGGAGGCGGTGGAGGCCAAGTACCCCGACCTGTCCGAGACCAGTCAGGCGTATCTGGCCTGCAACATGGAGCTGGATCTGGCGCTGGAGTATTTGGTGGACAAGCTGGAGGCGGCGGGCATCGCCGACGACACCCTCATCGTCATGACCGGCGACCATTACCCCTACCTGATGGTGGAGAATGGCGGGGCGGACTACTACAACGAGCTGCGGGGCTTTGAGGATACCGAGAGCGACACCTCCCGCTACCGCAACACCCTGCTCATGTGGTCGGGGTGCGTCGAGGAGCCCATTATCGTGGACACCCCCTGTTCCTCCATCGACATCGTGCCCACCATCTGCAACCTGTTCGGGCTGGACTATGACTCCCGGCTCTACTCCGGGCGGGATATCTTCGCCACCAACTACGAGGCGGATCAATACTCCAACTGTATGCCCCTGGTGGTGTTCGCCAACAAGGGCAAGGGCAATGCCTGGATCACCGCCGCAGGCACCTACGAGTGCTCCACCAAAACCTTCACCCCCAACGAGGGCATCGAATTAGAGGACGAGGAGGACTACGTCAAGCGGGTCAACCGCCTGGTGGCCGCCAAGGTGAACTACTCCAAGCTCATCATCCAGGAGGATTACTACAAATACGTGTTTGCGGACAGCGAATAAAGCAAAAAGCGGCCCGGCGGGAACTCCCGCCGGGCCGCTTGTTACAGTCTTATTGTCACGCTACGCCTGCTCGCGACGCGCGGCTTCCCTCCGACTCGGGCTGGTCTGCGGGCCGCTGTGCGGCCCTCCGCTCGCCCTCGCTCCAGTCCATCCGCGCTGCTCACGACGGCTTTGCGCTTCCTGTGGCAATGGTCAGCGCCTGGGGCAGACACTTCACATGGGTGACCTCCTGCTCGCCGCCGAACTCGCCGTCCACTGTCCAAGCCACGGGCTTGTCGCAGGTAAACGTGATCTCTCCCGCTTCAAAGCCCACCACCGCGCCGTCCTCCGCCACCTCCAGATTGGTGAGGGCGGTGAGGATGGACTGCCAATCCTTGCCGGTCTTGGGCTGGCGGATGAGAATGACCTCAAACCGCCCGTCGTCCAGCAGCACCTTGTCCCGGGGCAGGTTTACCAGCCCCCCCACCGACACGGTGTTGCCCACCATACCGTAGATAAAGTCGCCCTCTATCTCACGGCCGTTGGCGCTCACGGTCATGTGATAGCTGGGAATGCTGGCCAGCCGCCCCATCCCCTCCAGCACATAGGCAAAATGGCCCAGCAGATTTTTGTTCGCCTGGGGAGTGGAATAGGACACATCGGTAAACAGCCCAAAGGCAGCTACATAAGTAAAGGGACTGCCCTCAGCCTCCCCCACATCAACCAGCCGGGGGATGCCCTCCCCCGCCACCTCCGCCAGATCGGCTACCGTTTTGGGAAGCTCCAGGGTGCGGGAGAAATCATTGGTGGTGCCCGCCGGGATGTAGCCCAGCACAGGCCGCTTTTCCTGGGGCAGCGCCAGCAGGCCCCGAACCGTCTCGTTCAGCGTGCCGTCCCCGCCGGAACACACCACCCGGTCGTAGTTTGCCCCCTGTTCCCGTGCGGCGGCGGCGGCGTCCCCCCGGTTCTGGGTGGGGTGGACGGTGATCTCGTAGCCCTGGCGGGCAAATACCTCCAGCGCGTCGGACAGATTGGCCTTGGCAGTTTTCCTCCCGGCAGCAGGATTATAGATGTACAAAAGCTTTTTCATCGGTCTGTCACTCCATCGCTCCTTCCGCCCTGATTCCAAATGATCCCAGGCGGATTGTCCGTGGCTGTATTATACCCAAATCCTCCCTGGAATACAATGAACAATCTGTAAAACCCTGCCCTTGCCAAAGGGGAAACTTGACGATATAATAACAGTGTCTATTTAGTGCTTTAACGCGTTTACACGAGGAAGTGACCCCCTATGAACCGAAAATCTCTGGCCGCCGCCTTTCCCCACACCGTGCCGGTGCTGATGGGCTATCTGTCCATCGGCATCGTGTTCGGCTGGATGCTGTCGGCGGCGGGCTTCCACACCGTCTGGTCCGGCATCATGTCGCTGACTATCTATGCCGGCAGCGGCCAGTACCTGGGGGTGGAGCTGCTGGCCAACGCCTCCCCCCTGGCGGACGCGGCCTTCCTCACCCTGGTTCTCAACTTCCGCCACCTGGTGTACGGACTGTCCATGCTGGAGAAGTTCCAGGGCATGGGCTGGCGGAAGCTGTACATGATCTTCTCCCTCACCGACGAGACCTACGCCCTGCTGGCGGGGGTTCGAGCGCCGGAGGGGGTGGATGAGAAGGACTTTTACTTCTCCATTGCCGTGCTGGATCACCTGTACTGGATCGCGGGATCGGTCATCGGCGCGGTGGCGGGGGCGCTCATCACCATCAACACGGAGGGCATCGACTTCGCCATGACAGCGCTGTTCCTGGTCATCGCCGTGGAGCAATGGCAGTCCAATGAGCGCCATGCCCCGGTGTTCCTGGGGGCGGCGGGCACCCTGGCCTGCCTGCTGATCTTTGGGCCGGAGGGCGGACGGTTCCTCATTCCGGCTCTGGTCATCCTGGTGGCGGGCTTGCTGCTGATGCGGCCCCGCCTGGAAAAGCCTGAGATGCTGCCGAAAGGGGGCGAGTCACAGTGACTACCGCGCAGATCGCCGCCCTGGTGGCGGTGATGGCAATTGTGACATTCCTCACCCGTGCTCTGCCCTTCCTGCTGTTCGGCCGGGGCGGGGAGCCGCCGAAAGTGGTGCTCTATCTGGGCCGGTTCCTGCCTCCGGCGGTGATCGCCATGCTCATCGTATACTGCTACCGCAATGTGAGCTTTGCCGCAGCGGGCGATTGGGCCCCCACCTTCATTGCGGGCGCCGCCGTGGTGGCCCTCCACATCTGGAAGAAGAACAATATGCTGTCTATCGTGGGGGGCACCATCCTGTACATGGTGCTGGTGCAGGCGGTGTTTTAGCGCTCCGCTCAACCGCAGGTTGACCCGGCTGGAAAACCGGGTCATTGCCTTTTGCCTCAAAGCCGGTTAAGATAATCATACACTCGAGTGGATCATTTGACCGGGAGGATACAACTATGGAATTGGGAAATCAGATCAAGACCCTGCGCCTCCAGCGGGGCGTCACTCAGGAGGCGCTGGCTCAGCACCTGAACGTCAGCCCCCAAGCGGTGAGCAAGTGGGAGCGGGAGGCCGCCCTGCCCGACGTGCAGCTGCTGCCCGCCATCTCCACCTATTTCGGCGTGACCATCGACGCGCTGTTCGCCCTGTCCGACGAGACCAGGATGGAGCGCATCCAGAATATGCTGTGGGACGAGCGGGTGCTTGACCCCGCGGCGGTGGAGCGGGATCGGGTGTTCCTGCTGGAGAAGGCCCGGCGGGAGCCGGACAACGGCAGGCCCTATGAGCTGCTGGCCGACATGGAAAATCACCTGGCGGAGGAGCACCGGGTGCGGGCGGCGGAGTACGCCAAGGAATCCTTGAACCGGGAGCCCATGAGCAAGGATGCCCACGACGAGCTGGTTCACGCCATGGGCGGGAAGCTGGCGGACTGGTGCTACACCAACCACCGGGAGCTGATCCGCTGGTACGAGGTGTTTTTAGAGAAACACCCGGACTGCCGGGGCGGCTATCTGTGGCTGTTGGATCAGCTCATCGACGACGGGCGGCTGGACGAGGCCCGCACCTGGCTGGAGCGCATGGGGCCGGTGGACGGCACCTTCCGCACGCCGCTGTACCGGGGGCTCATTGCCTGGGCCGCCGGGGATCGGGATGGGGCCATGGCTGTATGGGAGCAGATGTGCCGGGACTGGCCGGACGAGTGGCTGGTGTGGTACAGCATGGGGGACGTGATGATCCGCACAGGGCAGCACGGCAAAGCGAAGGAGAACTACCGCCGAGCCTTTGACTTCCAGCCCCCGCCCAAATATGTGGACTGCCTGGAGTCCATCGCCCAGGTGTGCGAACTGGAGGGCGACATCCCCGGCGCCGTCGCGGCGCTGGAGGAGGAGGTGGCCCTGCTGGCCGAACAGTGGGACACCCGCACCGGCGAGACGGTGGACAAGGTGCGCCGGGAAATCAGCCGATTGAAAGCGCTGTAAAAGGAGGCCGCGGGCAATCCCGCGGCCTCCTTCTTGTCTTTTGACAGGGGCTGTGGTATGATATTGGCATCTTGAAAGAAAGGGGAAGATACCAATTATGAAAAGGAACAACGCGCGCGGCTGGAGGGCCTGCGCCCGATAAATCCGCCCTCCAAATCAAATTTGGAGGAAATCTGCAAGCATGGAAATCAAGCACCAAAACATCATCCTGCGGGATATGCGGGAGGGCGACATCGACGATGAAATCCGCTGGAACACAACCCAGACCGAATGGGCCCTGTGGGACGCCCCCTGGGAGACGGAGGAGGAACTGCAGGACTTCGATCCGGAGGCCCACCGCAAAAAGGAGCTGGAATGGCTGGCGAAGCCCAAGCCGGCCCGCCGCCGGAGCCTGGAAATCGACACCGCGGACGGCGTCCATCTCGGCGCGGTGAACTGCTACTGCATTGATGAGGACTGCAGCTGGCTGGAAAAGGCTCCCGAAACCGAGGAGGAGCGCAGGAGGGCCCGTTGGGCGGTAGGTATCGAGATCTGCGAACCCGCCTACTGGAACGGCGGCTGGGGAACCCAGGCGCTGGCCGCGTTCATCCGTTACCACCTGGACGGGGGTTATACCGACCTGTACACCCAGACCTGGTCGGGTAATTTCCGCATGATTGCCCTGGCGGAAAAGCTGGGCTTCCGGGAGTGCCGCCGCAAAGTTGGCATCCGGCAGGTTCGGGGCGGCACCTACGACGCTCTGACCTTCCAACTGGATCGGGCGGCGTTCGAGGCGTACTGCGCCGGGCAGCGGGACGGAGCCTGCATCCGCATGGAGGAGAACCCGGAGGAAAAGGCGGCCATCGCCGCGTCGGTGCTGGCCGACCTGCCCGACTGGTTCGGCCTGCCGGACAGCACGGCGGAATATGTCCGCGTCAGCCGGGAGCTGCCCTTCTGGGCGGCGGTGGAGGGCGGCAAAGCCGTGGGCTTCGCCGCCCTCAAGGAGACCGCCCCGAAAACGGCGGAGATCTACGTCATGGGCGTCTGTCCGGAACACCACCGGAACGGGCTGGGCCGGCGGCTGTTCCGGGCGCTGTACCGCTATGCCAAAGAGCGGGACTACGCCTTCCTCCAGGTCAAGACCGTCCAGGAGGGACACTATCCGGAGTATGACCGCACCAACGCCTTTTACCGAGCGGTGGGCTTTACCGAGCTGGAGTGCTTCCCCACCCTGTGGGACGCCTGGAATCCCTGCCAGGTGCTGGTGATGGCGGTGAACTGACCGCCGGAGACTGAAATTGCACAAAGGGCGGCGGGTTTTGCCCGCCGCCCCCTCTTTTTTATTGGAAATGACGGATAAAAAGGGTAAAATCTGCTTGACGGAGACAAAACTCTATGCTATAATTTCAAATTGCGCTGATACGCCAAAAGGAGGCCCACCTGATGCTGAATGAACTGACCCGCGCAGACAAGGTGGTGGGCGTCAAACAGGTTCGCCGGGCTCTGGCAAGCGGCCAGGCCAAGCGCCTGTACCTGGCGAAGGACGCCGATCCCCAGCTCACCCAGCCCTTGGAGCACCAAGCCCAAGAGGCGGGCGTGGAGGTTGTCTGGGCCGACACCATGAAGGCCCTGGGACGCGCCTGCGGCATCGCCGTGGGGGCCTCGGTGGCCGCCATCGTGTAAATTTTTCCGGTTTTAGCGAATAATCTTCGGATGGTTCGTTAAAATATATATTCATTGAAAGGAGGAAAATCATGCCTACTTTTAACCAACTGGTCCGCAAGGGCCGCGAGAAGAGCACCTACAAGTCCAACTCTCCCGCCATGCAGCACGGTCTGAACACCCTGAAGAACAAGGAGACCGACCTGCCCTCTCCCCAGAAGCGTGGTGTGTGCACCGCCGTTCGTACTTCCACCCCGAAGAAGCCGAACTCCGCGCTGCGTAAGATCGCCCGTGTGCGCCTGACCAACGGCTACGAGGTCACCGCCTATATCCCCGGCGTGGGCCACAATCTGCAGGAGCACTCCGTGGTTATGATCCGCGGCGGCCGTGTCAAGGATCTGCCCGGCGTTCGTTACCACATCATCCGCGGCACGCTGGACACCCAGGGCGTCAACGGCCGTATGCAGGCCCGCTCCAAGTACGGCGCCAAGCGGCCCAAGGCCAAGAAGAAGTAATTTTCTTCGACCCACAACGAGTTTTGCGCACACGCGCAAGGCAAATTGCCTTGCCGGGCGTTTACCTATAATATACGGGTAAGCCTCGGACAGGCATTGTACGGAGATGTTTGAGCCGCCGTCAAACGCGGCCAAAACTTCGAGTACCTATGATTTCTATTTCATAAGAAGGAGGGAAGCGAAGTGCCCAGAAGAGGAAACGTACCCAAGCGGGAAGTTCTGCCCGACCCGCTGTATAATTCCGTCTTAGTCACTAAGCTCGTCAACAGCATCATGCTGGACGGCAAGAAGGGCGTAGCCCAGAAGGTCGTCTACGGTGCCTTTGACATCATCAAAGACAAGACCGGTAAAGAGCCCCTGGAGGTCTTTACCACCGCGATCGAAAACATCATGCCTTCCCTGGAGACCAAGTCCCGCCGTGTGGGCGGCTCCACTTATCAGGTTCCCATGGAGGTTCGGCCCGAGCGCCGTCAGACCCTGGGTCTGCGCTGGCTGACCACTTATGCCCGCAACCGCGGCGAGAAGACCATGAAGGAGCGCCTGGCCGGTGAGATCATGGACGCCGCCAACAACACGGGTTCCGCCGTGAAGAAGCGCGAGGATACCCATAAGATGGCCGAGGCCAACAAGGCGTTCGCCCACTACCGCTGGTAAGGACGGAGGCAACCTGAACCAATATGGCAAGAAAAGTATCTCTCGAAAATACCCGCAATATCGGCATCATGGCCCACATCGACGCCGGTAAGACCACCACCACCGAGCGCATCCTGTACTACACCGGCGTGAACTACAAGATCGGCGAGACCCATGACGGCACCGCCACCATGGACTGGATGGCTCAGGAGCAGGAGCGCGGCATCACCATCACCTCCGCCGCCACCACCTGCTACTGGAAGGGCACTAAGGATCAGTTCCCCCAGACCCGGATCAACATCATCGACACCCCGGGTCACGTGGACTTCACCGTAGAGGTGGAGCGCTCCCTGCGCGTGCTGGACGGCTCTGTCACCGTCATGTGCGCCAAGGGCGGCGTGGAGCCCCAGTCCGAGACAGTGTGGCGTCAGGCGGATCACTACAAGGTGCCCCGCATGATCTACGTCAACAAGATGGACATCATGGGCGCCGACTTCTACAACGTGCTCAACATGATCCACGACCGGCTCAAGGCCAACGCCGTGCCCATCCAGCTCCCCATCGGTAAGGAGGAGACCTTCAAGGGTATCATCGACCTGGTGGAGATGGACGCCGATATCTACTACGACGATCTGGGCAAGGATATGCGCGTGGAGGAAATTCCCGCGGATATGCTGGAGCTGGCCCAGGAGTACCGCACCAAGCTGGTGGACGCCTGCGCCGACATCGACGAGGAGATCATGGAGCTGGCCCTGGAGGAGAAGGAGATCCCCCAGGAGCTGCTGCGCCGGGCCATCCGCAAGGGCACCATCGACAACCTGATGGTTCCCGTGGTGTGCGGCACGTCCTACAAGAACAAGGGCGTGCAGAAGCTGCTGGACGCGATTGTGGACTATATGCCCGCCCCCACCGACATTCCCCCCATCAAGGGCGTCAACCCTGAGACCGAGGAGGAAGAGGAGCGGCCGTCCTCCGATGACGAGCCCTTCTCCGCCCTGGCCTTCAAGATCGCCACCGATCCCTTTGTGGGCCGGCTGTCCTTCATCCGTGTCTATTCCGGCACGCTGAACACCGGCACCCAGGTGCTTAACTCCACCAAGAAGCAGAAGGAGCGCATCGGCCGCATCCTTCAGATGCACGCCAACCACCGAGAGGACATCGAGACCGTTTACTCCGGCGACATCGCCGCCGTCATCGGCCTGAAGAATTCCACCACCGGCGACACTCTCTGCGACGAAAAGCACCCGGTCATCCTGGAGTCCATGGAGTTCCCCGAGCCCGTGATCCGCGTGGCCATCGAGCCCAAGACCAAGGCCGGCCAGGAGAAGATGGGCATCGCCCTGATGAAGCTGGCCGAGGAGGATCCCACCTTCAAGACCTACACCGACGAGGAGACGGGTCAGACCATCATCGCCGGCATGGGCGAGCTCCATCTGGAGATCATCGTGGATCGTCTGCTGCGTGAGTACAAGGTGGAGGCCAACGTAGGCGCGCCTCAGGTGGCCTATAAGGAGACCATCAAGCAGACCGTCAAGCAGGACACCAAGTACGCCCGCCAGTCCGGCGGTAAGGGCCAGTACGGCCACGTGGTCATCACCGTGGAGCCCAACGAACCCGGCAAGGGCTATGAGTTCCTCAACGAGATCACCGGCGGCGTCATCCCCAAGGAGTTTATCCCCGCGGTGGACGCCGGTATCCAGGGAGCCATGCAGGCCGGCGTCATGGCCGGTTACCCGGTGGTAGACGTGAAGGTTCACCTGACCTTCGGCTCCTACCACGAGGTGGACTCCTCTGAAATGGCGTTCAAGATCGCCGGCTCCATGGCCTTCAAGGAGGCCTGCCGCAAGGCCGGGGCCTGCCTGCTGGAGCCCATCATGAAGGTTTCCGTCATCGCCCCCGAGGAGTATCTGGGCAACGTTATCGGCGACCTGACCTCTCGCCGCGGCCAGATCCTGGGCCAGGAGGCCCGGCCCGGCGCCCAGCAGATCGACGCCCTGGTTCCCCTGTCCGAGATGTTCGGCTACGCCACTGACCTGCGCTCCCGCACTCAGGGCCGCGGCCAGTACACCATGGAGCCCCACAGCTACGTGGAGATTCCCAAGAACATCGCTGAAAAGATCATCGCCCAGCGCGGACGGAAAGAGGACTAAAATTTTAGTTGCAATTTCTTCCGCCATAGGATAAAATAGGCCCATAATCCTATTTGCCTGAAATTATTATTTAACAAGTACAAGGAGGAAAACCCAAAATGGCTAAGCAAAAGTTTGAACGTAACAAGCCCCACGTCAACATCGGCACCATCGGCCACGTTGACCACGGCAAGACCACCCTGACTGCCGCCATCACCAAGTACCTCGCCCTGAAGGGCCAGGCCCAGTACGAGGACTACTCCAGCATCGACAAGGCTCCCGAGGAGCGCGAGCGCGGCATCACCATCAACACCGCCCACGTGGAGTATGAGACCGACAACCGTCACTACGCCCACGTCGACTGCCCGGGCCACGCCGACTATATCAAGAACATGATCACCGGCGCTGCTCAGATGGACGGCGCCATCCTGGTCATCGCCGCCACCGACGGCCCCATGGCTCAGACCAAGGAGCACATCCTGCTGGCCCGTCAGGTGGGCGTGCCCGCCATCGTGGTCTTCCTGAACAAGTGCGATCAGGTCGATGACGAGGAGCTGCTGGAGCTGGTGGAGATGGAGGTTCGCGAGACTCTGTCCGGCTACGAGTTCCCCGGCGACGACATCCCCATCGTCAAGGGTTCCGCTCTGAACGCCCTGACCTGCGAGTCCGGCGACGTGAACGACCCCGATTTCGCCTGCGTCAAGGAGCTGATGGATGCTGTTGACAGCTACATTCCCACTCCCGACCGTAAGGCCGACCTGCCCTTCCTGATGCCCGTTGAGGACGTGTTCACCATCACCGGCCGCGGCACCGTGGCCACCGGTCGTGTGGAGCGCGGCCAGCTGAAGGCGGGCGAGACCGTCGAGATCGTCGGTCTGACCGAGGAGAAGAAGTCCACCGTCGTCACCTCCATGGAGATGTTCCGCAAGACCCTGGACTACGTTGAGGCCGGCGACAACGTGGGCTGCCTGCTCCGCGGCGTCAACAAGGACGAGATCGAGCGCGGCCAGGTTCTGTGCAAGCCCAACTCCATCCACCCCCACACCAAGTTCGTGGGCCAGGTGTACGTGCTGAGCAAGGACGAGGGCGGCCGTCACACTCCGTTCTTCAACAACTATCGTCCCCAGTTCTACTTCCGTACCACCGACGTGACCGGCGTCATCACTCTGCCCGAGGGCACCGAGATGTGCATGCCTGGCGATAACGTCGACATGAACGTGGAGCTGATCACCCCCATCGCCATCGAGAAGGGCCTGCGCTTCGCTATCCGCGAGGGCGGCCGCACCGTGGGTTCCGGCGTCGTTATCGACGTGACCGAGGCCTAAGCGATCAATCAAAAACCCCCGCCCATCGGGCGGGGGTTTTTCTATTCCTATTAGGCTTAATCCAGCTTCAGGTCGCCTTCCTTGATCCACCCGATGTTTCGGAACAGGATGCCGAAGGCCCAACACAGCACCGCCGGGAGAACAAAAGAAATCAGGATCAGCCCGATCCACTCAAACACGCCCGGCGTAATGGCCACAGCGCCGTTGGCAATGGCCTTCTCGCTGGGGGACAGCCAGCCCGTCCATACGCCGATCTGCCCCACCAGCCCGCAGGTGCCCATGCCGGCGGACACCGGGGAGCCGTTCATCTCCAGCCGGAACACGCAGGTGGCGATGGGCCCCGTGATGGCGGAGGTCAAAATAGCGGGCAGCCAGATCCGGGGGTTCTTCACTATATTGCCCATTTGCAGCATGGAGGTGCCAATCCCCTGGCTCACCAGCCCACCCCAGCGGTTTTCCTTAAAGGACAGCACAGCGAAGCCCACCATGTTGGCACAGCAGCCCGCCACCGCCGCGCCACCGGCCAGCCCCGTCAGGCCAAAGGCGGCGCAGATGGCTGCGGAGGAGATGGGCAGGGTCAGCGCCATGCCAATGACCACGCTGACGATGATACCCATAAAGAAGGGCTGCAAATCGGTGGCCCACATGATGATGTTTCCGATGGCGGTGGCGGCGGTTCCGATGGCGGGGGCAATCAGGGCGGACAGGCCCACGCCGATCAGGATCGTCACCAGCGGGGTGACCAGGATGTCGATTTTCGTCTCTTTAGACACGGCTTTGCCAAACTCGGCGGCGATGATGGCGATGAACAGCACCGCCAGCGGCCCGCCGGAGCCCGTCCAGCCTTCGACCAGGCTGGTGCTGCCCAGGGCGTTGGCGGCGTAGCCCACCGTGGCCAGGGAAAACAGCACCAGCGGAGGAGCCTTCAGCGCCCAGCCGATGGCAATGGCCATGGCCGCGCCGCTCATGGCGGAGGCGTAGCTGCCCACATCCACTAAAAATTGCAGTCCCGTCTTTTCTCCCAGCGTTTTCACAATGGTGCCGATGAGCAGTGAACAGAACAGGCCCTGGGCCATGGCCCCCAGGGCATCGATGCCGTAGCGCCTGCCGGAGATGACGATGTCCTTGCGTTTCAGAAACGCTTTGAGCTTTTCCATTTTTCACACCTTCAACCTCAAAAAGTAAGTCCGCACAGGTGTCTTGACACCTGTGCGGACTATTATACAGGCTGGGACGAAAATGTCAATAGCCTATCTCACCAAAAATCCTTCCCGCTCCAATGCGGCCACCGTCCGGTCAAGGGTCTCCTGGTCGGGACAGCGCAGGGTGTGCAGATGGATGCCGTCTGTCAGCGCCGACAGAGGTCGGGCGGCGTTTTTTTCAACTTTTCGTATAAACTCAGAGATATCATACCGGGAGGAGAGCTCCAGCGGCCCGGTGAGCTGACCGTACACCGGGTGTTCCACGATGACGTTTTCCACCGTGCAGCCCTGATCCACCATCAGCGTCAGCTCCCGCTCCATGTCTTCGCCGCTGTGCAGGCAGGCCACGGTGCCCACCACGCCCGTCCGGGGGCGCTCCAGCACATAGCCCCGGGGGGTGGCGATGATCCCCTCCCCCGCCGCCCGGAGCAGGGCAACGTCCCCCACAATGATCTGGCGGCTCACCGCCAGCTTTTGGGCCAGAGCGGTGGCAGACAGAGGGCGGTCAGCCCCCTTCAGATATTCCAAGATGCGCTGGCGGCGCTCCGATGTGTTCATGGGGCAGGCTCCTTTCAGCGGTGCTGGTTCGTGTTTTGACAAGTATAACATAGGCCAACCTACTTGACAAGCCAAGCCTTGGGCAGTATACTGGCTTTGGACTGGGGCTGACACCCATCACAAAAAACGGTGTCCAAAACACCTGCGAACATTCCAGACAGGGGGATGACACCCATCGGAAAAAACATTCGCGTCGTCGATGAGCAGGGCAATGAATACGAAGCGACCTGGCCCAAACGAGCCAGAGGTCTGGTCAAAAACGGCAGGGCACGCTTCATTTCGGAACATATGATATGCCTTGCGTGCCCGCCAAATACAATTTTGGAGGTCACAGAAATGAACGATAAAGTAGAGCTGAGCTGGCTGCTCCAGCAGATCGCGGCCCTTCAGAGCGATACGGAATATCTGAAGGAGGGCTTCACCCACCTGGCCCAGATGAGTGTAGGCGGCAAGACCGCGCCCTATGAGCCGGAGGACGTTGCGGGGAAGGCCAAGGCTGAAGCCCTGCGGGACATCGTCCGGGGGCGGGAAACCACCAACCAGCAGCTCCTGCGGCTGTACGAGAAGATGTATGATGACTGCGTTCAGCCCAACCGCCGCCAGGCGGACGCCGCGTTTCACGCCGAACTGGCAAAGCATCTCCGGGAAGTTGAAGCGGCTGAAATTTGATGGACAAAACCCGGCCCCGCTGATGCGGGGCCGGGTTTTTCATGCGTCCGCCCCGAAAATCTCATCCAAATGGTCTTCCACCTCCGGCTGGGGCAACAGGGCCGCCGCGATTTCCAGCCGCTTTGCCGTGTTTAGCTTTTCCCGGATGGAGCGGGGGGTGTCGAACAGCACAAAGTGGGCCTGGGGGCCCTTCATATAGGTGAAATAGTGGGCGCACAGCCCTTTGTCGAGGAATACTGCCGGCTCCAGGCGGCGGAGCATCTCCTCCAGCGTCTCTCGGGAGATGGGCTCCCCCCTGCCCCGGGCGGGGAGAAGGAAGTCCTCCCGCACCCACTCCACCGCCAGGGCAGTCCGTTCAGCGCCGTACCGCCCCACGGCCTCCCGCAGGCGGCGCTCCAGCGTGCCGTGGGTCAGGGCCGAGGGGATCAGCACCCGGGCCTGGGGGGCGTGGGGGGCGTAGCACTCGGGGACATACAGCGCCCAGCCCTGTGCAACGCAGTTGCGATCCAGAATCTCCACCAGCTTGCCCAGACAGCCCACCGGCATCCCCTCGAAGTCGCACACAATGCCCCGGAAGGAGCGGCGGCGGCACTCGCCCAGGATCTGGCGGCAGCAGCCCACCGGATCGCCCTCTCCATCGAACCCGGCGCAGTCCACCTGCATCAGCCCGCCCCGCAGGCCCTGGGGCAGTTGGATGCCCAGCAGCTTGGGGCCGGCTCCCACCCGGTATGCCATGTGGGCCGGAGCCAGTCCGAAGCTTCGCGCCCGGGTCTCCCGTCCGGCGGGTAGGGCCAACAATAGCTCTTTCATGGGAGTTCCCCCTTGCTAACGGCAGAATTTCGTGATATCATCTATGAGTCGTTATCAAAACATATGCTCGTCCTGGGCAAGATAGAAGGTGAATCATGGCATGGTTTCGGGCTCGTTTTGTGGCCCATGATATTTACGAGCTGTCCGGCGAGGCCCTGGCTCGCCGGGGCTTCAAGCTGCTACTGGCAGACCTGGACAACACGTTGGTACCCTACGGCGTGCCCCTGCCGGATGAAAAATTGAAGGCATGGCGGGACGATTTGACCGCCCACGGCGTGACCCTGTTCGTGCTGTCCAACAACCGGCACGAGAGCCGCCCCCGGATTTTCGCCGAAGGGCTGAACGTACCCTACATCGGTCATGCGGGCAAGCCCAAGACACCCTCCTTTGTAAAGGCTATGGAACAGATGGGTGTCACCCGGGAGCAGACCGCCATTGTGGGGGATCAGGTGTTTACCGACGTGCTGGGGGGCAACCGGGCGGGGGTGTCCGCCATTTTGGTGGAGCCCATCCGGCTGGCGGGCAATCCAGGGCGGTATCTGCGCTATGCCGTGGAAGTTCCCTTCCGGCTGTTATCCGGGAAAGGAGAAAAACTATGAGCGCCATCTTCGGCCCCGCGGGAAATGCCGAGAACTTCCCTTACAAATCCTCGGCGGACGCGCCGAAATGGCTGAAAGAGATCGGCCTGGACTGCTACGAGTACCAGTGCGGCAAGGGCGTCCACGTGGGGGAGGCCACCGCCCGCAAAGTTGGTCTGGCCGCCGCAGAACACGGGATTTCTCTGTCCCTCCACGCGCCCTACTTCATCAACCTGGCCAACCCGGATCCGGACGCTTTGCAAAAAACCATCGGCTACATCACCGGGGCCTGCCTGGTGGCGGACTGGATGGGGGCCCGCCGGGTGGTCATCCACTCCGGGGCGCTGATGAAGCGCACCCGTCGGGAGGCTCAGGAGATCGCCCTGCGCTCTTTAAAAGAGGTCATCGCCGCCTGCGACGGCGCGGGGTTCGGCCACATCACCCTATGCCCCGAGACCATGGGCAAGATCAACCAGCTGGGCGATTTAGACGAGGTGCTGGAGTTGTGTACGGTGGACGAGCGGCTTTTGCCCTGCGTGGACTTCGGCCACCTGTACGCCCGCTCCCTGGGGGCGGACGACGGTGTTGAGGCCATGGAGCGGATGCTGGATCGCATGGAAGAGGTGCTGGGACAGGCTCGGGCCAGCCGATTCCACAGCCACTTCTCCCACATTGAGTTCACCCCAAACGGCGGGGAAAAGTGCCACCGCACCTTTGCCGACGAAGGGGGCTACGGCCCGGACTGGACGCCGCTGGCCCAGGCAGTAGCCCGGCGTGAATGGAGCCCCACCTTCATCTGCGAGAGCGCAGGCACCCAGGCGGAAGACGCGCTGACCATGAAGCGGATCTATCAAGGTTTTCTGACAAATCATATATAAGGAGATGCTTTCAATGACTCATTTTGAAAAAATCGCCGCGAAGCTGAAGGATCGCGGCCTGGACGCCATGCTGGTCACCAGCGCCCCCGGCGAGTTCTACGCCATGGGCTTCCACGGGGAGGGCGTGGCTCTCATCACCCCGGACAAGACCTGGTACTACACCGATTCCCGCTACATCGAGGCCGCCCAGAGCCTCATCACCGGCTCGGAGGTAGCCCTGCTCCCCAAGGGCAGCAGCTACTACAAACTGGTGGCGGAGCTGGTGAAGGAAAACAACGTGGTAAAGCTGGGCTTTGAGGAGGAGTATATGTCCGTGGCCAGCCACACCGCCTGGACAAAGGAAGTGGAGGCCGAGTTCGTCCCCGCCTCCTCCCTGCTCACCGACCTGCGCATGGTGAAGGACGCCGACGAGTTGGCCGCCATGAAGGAGGCCCAGCGCATCACCGATGAGGCCCTGCTGGAGATCCTGAATTTCATCAAGCCTGGTCTGACCGAGAGCGAGGTGGCCGCCCGGCTGACCTATATCATGGCCCGTAAGGGAGCGGAGCGCAACTCCTTCGACCCCATCGTGGCCTGCGGCGCCAACGGCTCCAAGCCCCACGCCGTCCCCGGCCCCGCCGTCATTGAGCTCGGCCAGTTCGTCACCATGGACTTCGGCTGCGTGGTGGGGGGCTACTGCTCCGACATGACCCGAACCGTGGCGGTGGGCAGGCCCACCGAGGAGATGGAGCTGGTTTATAACACCGTCCTCAAGGCCCAGCTGGCGGGCATCGCCACGGCCCGCGCCGGGGTCACCGGCAAGGAGGTTCACGAGGCCGGGGCCAAGGTCATCGCCGACGCGGGATATGGGGAGTACTTCGGCCACGGCTTCGGCCACTCTCTGGGCATTGAGATCCACGAGAACCCCGGCTTCCACATCCGCAACGACAAGCCCATCCCCGCCGGGGCGCTGCTGTCCGCCGAACCGGGCATCTATCTCCCCGGGAAGTTCGGCGTGCGCATTGAAGACGTCATCATGCTCACCGAGGAGGGCTGCATCGACATCACCCGCTCCCCCAAGCAGCTCATCATTCTTTAAAATTTCAAAAGCAAAGGGCCGGGAAAAATTTCCCGGCCCTTCGCCGTTTTTGCCAAAAGCGTATAAAACCCGGCCACTGGCGCATACTGACCACAGTTATGAATCATGTGCTCCACCCCCTTCGGGGGTGGAGCGGTCAGGTAAACATACTGACCACAGTTACGTATGAAAGGCGGTGGGCGGCTTGGCAAGTTGGAAAAAGCGTCTGGCAGCGGGGGCGCTGGCTCTGCTGCTTTTGGCGCCGACGGCGGTGACCTGCTGGCCCCGGGAAGCCCCCGAGGCGGATCGGGAGGTCATGGGCGAGGCGCGGATCCCTGCCGGGCCCTATGTGGCCCTCACCTTTGACGACGGCCCCAAGCAGTCCACCACCCCCATCCTGCTGGACGGCCTGGCCCAACGGGGCGTTCATGCCACCTTTTTCGTGATCGGTCAGAACGTGGAGGGCAACGAGCTGCTCCTCCAGCGCATGGAGGGCGAGGGCCACCAGGTTGGGCTGCACACCTACCACCACAAGTCCCTGGCCCAGCTCAACGCCGCCGACTTCTACGCCGAGGTAGATCAACTGCGGGAAACCCTCACCGCCCTGCTGGGGCGGGAGAATTTTATGCTCCGACCCCCCTACGGCATGATCAGCACCGCCGGCAAGGCCCGGGCGGCGGCCCCCATCATCCTCTGGTCCGTGGATCCGGAGGACTGGTCCGACCGCGATACCGCCCGACAAGTCGCCGTCATTGTGGACAAGGCCCAGGATGGGGATATCATCCTCCTTCACGACATCTACCCCGCCAGCGTGGACACCGCCCTCCAGGTGGTGGACGAGCTGATGGCCAAGGGCTTCCATTTTGTCACCGTGGAGGAGCTGTTCGCCATCCGGGGCATTACGCCGGAGGATGGAACGGAGTACCGCAAGCTGCCGCCAACTGACTGAGCAAGCCCCCGGCGAGAGCCGGGGGCTGCACGTTTTACATGATTGACAATATTTTTGACGTGTGCTACACTTCTATTTGTCAGAATTCCCCAGCGCGAGAACAGAGCGCGGCTCCTGGCAAAACCAGCGACACCTTAATATGCCGCACCCGGATAGGGCACATACACAAATTGGGATTCGTCCCGTGCGAGTTGGGAGGTTAAAGATATGTTTAAGCGGCTCATATGCTGTTTCGCGGTGTGCCTGCTCTGCCTCCTGCTTCCCCTCTCCGGCTGCGACAGGGGCGGCGATGTCATCCATCCAAGCCAGATTCCCAGCGATACGATAAGCCCCAGCCAAAGTCCCAGCTTAGACTTAGACCCCTACCTCGACTACCCAAATATACTTCCGGTGATGATTATGGTAGAGGACACGATCTACCAGCAGGGCTGCGGCGTATTGGATCCCTCCATCAGAATTGATGACAGCCAGATCCTGGGGCGCATTTCCGAGGTGATTGGGAATGAACGCCCGTCCCATAACGGCGAGGCCAATTTTCTTTATGTTGGTACACGCTACGCCCGCTGTCCTCTGGAAGAGTATTCTGATTGCATCGTGGTGTTTTATGCCCAGCAGTGGCACATCTTTCACCCCGTAGATTCTTAACTTCCTGATATAGCCAAGCCCCCCGGCGAGAGCCGGGGGGCTTTACCATGCTTATTCGTCGTCTGATTCGCTGTCCCGCTCGTCGTCAAAGGACAGGGCGAACTTGCCGCCGCACACGGGGCAGTCCACCACGCCAGCGGCCAGAGCCTCGTCGTCCACCACCAGATCCTCTCCGCAGGTGGGGCAGGGGATCTCGAAGAAATCCTCGTCCTCGTCGTCCAGGTCGTCAAAGTCGCCGTCCTGCTCGTCCTCGTCGTCGAACACGGCCTCCTCCAGATCGGCCACGGTGTCCCCCAGGGCGTCCAGCTCCTCGTCGAACTGATCCATGGCGGCGTCCATACCGTCCAGCTGCTGGCCGATCTCGCGCAATACATCCAGCACCTCGGACAGCACCCGGGCCACCTTCATATCGGACTTGTCCAGCTCCATGCCCTCAAACAGGCCCTGGATGTAGGCCACTTTTTCAGAAATGGTCATTGGATTAGCCCTTGCACCTTTCAAGATACTCGCCGGTGCGGGTGTCGATGCGGATCTTGTCGCCGGGGTTGATGAACAGGGGCACCTTGATCTCCGCGCCGCTCTCCAGCTTGGCGGGCTTGGTGACGTTGGTGGCGGTGTCGCCCTTGACACCGGGGTCGGACTCGGTGACCACCAGCTCCACGAAGTTGGGAGGCTCCACGCCGAACACGCTGCCCTTGTAGGACATGACCTTGCAGGTCATGTTCTCCATGACGAACTTGAAGTTGTCGCCCAGCACGCTCTTGTTCACCGGCAGCATCTCGTAGGACTCCATGTCCATGAAGTAGTACAGGTCGCCGTCGTTGTAGCTGTACTCCATGTCCTTGCGGTCTACGAAGGCCTGCTCAAACTTGGCGGTGGGGTTGAAGGAAGTCTCGGTGACGGCGCCGGTGATGACGTTCTTCATCTTGGTGCGCACGAAAGCGGCGCCCTTGCCGGGCTTGACGTGCTGGAACTCCACCACCTGCATCACTTTGCCTTCCATCTCGAAGGTCACGCCGTTGCGGAAATCGCCTGCTGTAATCATTGCCATTGGTCTCGTCCTCCAATATCGAAAATTTATAGTTTCAAGAGAAATAAGTCAATGTATTATACCCCATATACCGCCGGATTGCAAGAGGTTTTCCGGGAGAACCCGCTCCTTTACAAAGAAATGGGGATTGCCATTTCCCTGTATAAAGTATATAATGTTAAAATAACGTTTTGGAAGCACAGGAGGAAACCTGCTATGAAAGACCTGCTCCATCTTTTGGAGGACGACTCCACCCTGACCCATGAACAGCTCGCCGCCATGACCGGACAGACCCCGGCAGAGGTGTCGGCGGCGGTTGCACAATATGAGAAGGATCGCATCATTCTGGGCTACAAGACCATCGTGGACTGGGATCGCACCCAGCAGGAGTCGGTCACCGCCCTGATCGAGGTCAGCGTCACCCCTACACGGGGCGAGGGCTTTGACCGGGTGGCCCAGCGTATCTATCAGTACGACGAGGTGGAGTCCCTCTACCTCATATCCGGCGGCTCCCACGACATGATGGTGACAATCTCCGGGCGCACGCTGAAGGAAGTGGCCCAGTTCGTGGGCGAGAAGCTGGCCCCCATTGAGGGCGTCACCGGCACCGCCACCCACTTCATTCTGAAGAAATACAAGGAAAAGCACCTGATCTTCCCCGTGCAGGAGCTTCAGGAGGAAAGGTTTGTGTTTGAGTAATGGACTACGGCAAAATCATGTGCCGGCGGGTGCAGGACATCCAGCCCTCCGGCATCCGAAAATACTTCGACCTGCTCCAGGGTATGGAGGGAGGCATCTCCCTGGGCATCGGCGAGCCCGACTTCCCCACCCCCTGGCACATCCGGGACGCGGGCATCTTCTCCCTGGAGAAGGGCTTTACCAAGTACACCCCCAACGCGGGCCTTTCCGACGTGCGCGCCGGTATCTCCCGGTACTTAAAGCGCCGCTTTGATTTGGAATACGCCCCCGTGGGCCAGATCCTGGTCACTGTGGGCGGCAGCGAGGGCCTGGATTTGGCTTTCCGTTGCCTGCTGGAGCCGGGGGACGAGGTCATTATCCCCGCCCCCTCCTTCGTGTGCTATGGGCCGCTGGTATCCATGATGCACGGCGTGCCTGTCATGGTGGAGACCCACGCGGAAAACGACTTCCGCCTCACCCCCGATGAGCTGCGCGCCGTCATTACCCCCCGCACCAAGGTGCTGGTGCTCCCCTTCCCCAACAACCCCACCGGCGGCATCATGGGCCGGGCCGATCTGGAGGCGCTGGCGGACGTACTCCGGGGCACGGACATCATGGTCGTCTCCGACGAGATCTACGCTGAGCTGACCTACGGCGGGCACCATGTGTCCCTGGCCAATATCCCAGATATGTACGAGCGCACCCTGGTGATTAACGGCTTCTCCAAGGCCTACTCCATGACGGGCTGGCGGCTGGGCTACGTGTGCGGGCCCAAGCCCCTTATCGCCGCCATGACCAAGCTCCACCAGTACGCCATCATGTCCGCCCCCACCACCAGCCAGTACGCCGCCATCGAGGCGCTGGATCACGGCGACGGGGACATCGAGGCCATGCGGGACGAGTACGACGGCCGCCGCCGCTTCCTGGTGGACGGCTTCCGCAAGCTGGGGCTGGACTGCTTCGAGCCCCTGGGTGCGTTCTACACCTTCCCCTGCATCAAATCCACCGGGCTCACCAGCGAGGAGTTCTGCGACCGCTTCCTGGCCGAGCAGCGGGTAGCGGTGATCCCCGGCTCCGCCTTCGGCCCCGGCGGTGAGGGCTATGTCCGGGCCTGCTATGCTGCCTCCATGCACGACCTGGCGGAAGCGCTAAGCCGCCTGGAAAAGTTCTTGGACAGCCTGCGCTGACCCCGCTTGATCCATAAATCCGCCCTCCCCTGCCGGGGTGGGCAGAAAGAAGGAATTTGTATGAACATCGTCTGTCTGGATATGGAGGGCGTCCTTGTCCCCGAAATCTGGATCGCCTTTTCCGAGGCCAGCGGCATCCCCGAGCTGCGCCGCACCACCCGGGACGAACCGGACTACGACAAGCTGATGACCTGGCGGCTGGGCATTTTGAAGGAGCACGGCCTGGGCCTGAAGGAGATCCAGGCCACCATCGCCAAGATCGACCCCCTCCCCGGCGCGAAAGAGTTCCTGGACGAACTGCGCACCCTCACCCAAGTGGTGATTTTGAGCGACACCTTCGAGCAGTTCGCCAAGCCCCTGATGGCCAAGCTGGGCTGGCCCTCCCTGTTCTGCAATACGCTGGAAGTCGCACCGGACGGGGAGATCACCGGCTACAAAATGCGCTGCGAAAAGTCCAAGCTCACCACGGTAAAGGCCCTCCAGTCCTGCGGCTTCGACACCATTGCCGCCGGGGACAGCTTCAACGATCTGGCCATGATCCAGGCCAGCAAGGCGGGCTTCCTGTTCAAGTCCACCGAGGCCATCAAGGCAGATTACCCCGAGCTGCCCGCCTTCGAGGAGTTCCCCGACTTACTCAATGCTATCAAGGCAGCGCTATAGCACTGCCCCTCCTTGCGCTGTAGCGCCTATCTTTCTTTGAAAAGAGGTCTTCGCCATGAAAGCTGATTTCGGCTGTCTCCCCTTCCGTCCCACAGACATCCTGCTGCCCCAGGGCTGCGACTACGACAAGTGGGCCGTGGTGGCCTGCGACCAGTACACCTCCCAGCCCGAGTACTGGGAGCGGGTGGAGGAGCGAGTGGGCCGCGCCCCCTCCGCCCTGCGGCTCATCCTGCCCGAGAGCAGCCTGGACGGCCCCCAGGTGGAGATGGACATCACCGACATTAACGCAACCATGGCCGCCTATCTCCGGGAGGGCCGGTTCAAAACCCTGCCCCACGCCATGATCTACGTGGAGCGCACCCTGCACAACGGCCGCGTCCGCCGGGGACTGGTGGGCAAGGCGGATCTCAAGGACTACGACTACGAGCCGGGCTCCGACGCCCTCATCCGGGCCACGGAAGGGGTCGTTCACACCCGCATCCCGCCCCGGGTGGCAGTGCGCAAAAACGCCCCCATCGAGCTGCCCCACGCCATGCTGCTGGCCGACGACCCCGGCCGCACCGTCATCGAGCCTCTGGCGGCCCAGACGGACTCCATGGAGCTGCTGTACGATTTCGACCTGATGGAGCAGGGCGGGCACATCAAAGGCTGGCGGCTGACCGAGGAGCAGCTTTCCCAGGTGGCCGGGGCCCTGTCCGCCCTGGCAGACCCCGCCTCCTTCAGAGCCAAGTACGGCACGAAGGACGAGCCCGTTATGCTCTTCGCCATGGGAGACGGCAACCACGCCCTGGCCACCGCCAAGGAGTGCTACGAACGGCAGAAGCGGCTCATGCCCCCCGAGAAGTGGGATACCCTCCGTGCCCGGTACGCCCTGTGCGAGCTGGTCAACCTCCACGACGACAGCCTGGAGTTTGAGCCCATCCACCGGGTGGTGTTCCACACCGACCCCGAAGCCCTGCTGGACGCCCTGGTGCGCGCCTATCCCGGCTCCTGCCGGGGCAAGGAGCCCCAGGGGGACGGACTGCCCATTGGCTACGTGTGCGCAGGCTCCCAAGGTGTCATCACCGTGCCCCGCTCCGCCGCTCGGCTTCCCGTAGGAGCCCTCCAGAACTTCCTGGACGACTACCTGATTGACCACCCCGGGCGGGTGGATTACATCCACGGCGAGGACGTGGCCCGGGAGTTTGCCGCCCGGCCCGGCAATATCGCCTTCCTCCTGCCCCCCATGGACAAGGAGGCGCTGTTCCCCTCCGTCATCCACGACGGAGTTCTCCCCCGCAAAACCTTCTCCATGGGTGAGGCCCACGATAAGCGGTTTTATCTGGAAGCACGGAAAATTCGCTGAAAAGGGGAATCCGACGTGAACGTATATCATATGAGTGAAACCCTGCGGCTTGGCGATGAGCTGATCCCCGACCACCAGCATTGTATCAATCTGGCCCAGCCCTTTACCCAGGCCCTGGAACGAAGCGAAGACTGCTTCTATTCCATGGTACTGTGCGGCAAATACCTTCGATCCGTGCTGGGCAGATCCGGGCTGCGGGAGTGGTCCAACTTCGCCAAATGGTCTGTGGAAGGCGCTTTTGAATACATCCGTAAAACGGAATTTCCCGATCTTCCCAGCCGCCTCCACTGCAATTACTTCTACGACAGCCTGCCATGCTGCAAGCTCCTGTTCGACTATGATTGGGGCGAGGCATCCCCGGAGGAGCAGGCCGCGATCCACCTGTTCGAGGTTGATTTGCAGGACGAACACCCCCTGCGGCTGGATATGCGGCTCTATGACGAAGCCTATGATGCCATGAGCGAACGCCAGGACGTTCAGACTGTCCTGGACTGTGCCCGGCGGTACTTCGCCGGAGAGCATAGCGCCGACCCCGTGTGGGAGCTTTTGAGTGAGCTGCCCGCCAAGGCTGTGCGGGACTTGACGGCATATCTGAAGGATGAATAAAAAAGCGCCCGGCCAATGGTCGGGCGCTTTTCCTTACTTACAGAATGCTGTCCTCGTAATCGGCGAATTCGTCCAGATCCTCGGGCTCAAAGCAGCGGTCGGCGCGCTTCTCCTCCATCTTATCGACGATGGTGTCAAACAAGTCCATGATCTGATCCCAGAACGCCACAATGGCGCACACCACGGCAGCCAGCGTCATAACGGCGGCCACAATCTTCAAAATAAAGCGGGCAGTTTTCATTTTTGTACCTCCTTTGTCAGTCGGCGTCCCGGAGGGACGTGCACAGGTGGGCCACGGCCAGACAGGCCACCGACGAAGCCGCCAGGGCAATGGCCGCGGTTCTCAAGATAAAGCTCGCAATTTTCATAAGCTGTCCCTCCTCATATGGATAGTATTAGTGTACACGATTTCGGGGAAAATTACAATACGTATTTTGGAGGCCGATGACAAAAACCTTTCCTTGACAAATCGTCTCGTTTCGCCTATACTGTTTGTGGTTAAAGGCAAGGACGGGAAGCAGTACCCCTCCTCCTCCGTTTCAGAGAGCGGCCGGTTTGGTGCGAGGCCGTAACGGAGACAGGGCGAAGTCGTCCCCGAGCTGTGGAGCAAAACCGGCATCATGTGCCGCTCAAGCCCCGCCGTCCCCCGCGTTAAGGGAATCGAGTGCCCCGTTGAGGGGAATTCGGGTGGTAACACGGACAAAACGTTCGCCCCGAGCCAATCAGGCTCGGGGCGTTTTTTATGGGAGGCTTGCCATGGAATTTGAAGTTCAGACCAGCGGCACCACGATCGACGACTTCGCCGCCTACTGGCTGGCTTTCCGCTGGAAACAGCCGGGGCGAACGCCCCCCCAGCAGGTATCGCGGCGAACCCAGACGCTGTTGAACTGGGCCATGCTCCTGGGCGGCGCATTGATATTTGCGCTGAGCCTGTGGCTCAGGGAGTATGACACCATGTATATCACAGTTTTCGGCCTGCTGTGTATCGTTCTCGGCCTGTTTACCGTCATTCGGGGCACACCCGAGTACCCTTACTGGGTGCAGCGCAACTGGAAAAACTATCAGGCCCGCGGGGAGGACTGCACCTACCGCTTCACCCGGGATGGCTTTGAGATCCACGGCAGAACCAGCGATCACCGCTACGACTACGCGCTTTTACAGCAGCTGTGGGAGGACGAGGGCCACTTCTATCTTTTTTTAAGTCAGCCCATGCCCTTTATGCTGAACAAATCCGGTTTTACCCAGGGAGACCCGGCGGACTTTTCCGCATTTCTACAGGAAAAGACGGGAAGGCCGGTCCAATGGGTCAATGGAAAACGAAAACAGACTTCATAAGACAGGAGAATCGACATGAGCAAAGAATTACCCAAAATCTACGAACCCCAGGAGGTGGAGGGCCGCGTCTACCAGGCCTGGGAGGAGAACGGCTGCTTCCGTGGCATCCGCGCCCCTGAGAAGAAGCCCTTCACCATCGTCATGCCGCCCCCCAACGTCACCGGCCAGCTCCACATCGGCCACGCCATGGACGATGCCATGCAGGATATGCTCATCCGCTACAAGCGGATGCAGGGCTACGCCGCCCTGTACCTCCCCGGCACCGACCACGCCGGCATCGCCACCCAGATCAAGGTGGAGGAGGAGCTGCGCACCAAGGAGGGACTCACCCGCCACGATCTGGGCCGGGAAAAATTCCTGGAGCGGGTGTGGGACTGGAAACACAAGTACGGCAACCGCATCGTGGAGCAGCAGAAGAAGCTGGGTGTGTCCGCCGACTGGGAGCGCTCCCGCTTCACCATGGACGAGGGGCTGTCCAAGGCCGTGCGCCATGTGTTCGTCTCCCTGTACGAGAAGGGGCTCATTTACAAGGGCTCCCGCATCGTCAACTGGTGCCCCCATTGCGTCACCGCCCTTTCCGACGCCGAGGTGGAGTACCAAGACAAGCCCGGCCACCTGTGGCACATCAAGTACCCCATCGTGGGCGAGCCGGGACGGTACGTCATCGTGGCCACCACCCGGCCCGAGACCATGCTGGGCGACACCGGCGTGGCCGTCAACCCCGCCGACGAGCGCTATCAGGACATCATCGGCAAGAAATGCCTGCTGCCCCTGATGGATCGGGAGATCCCCATCGTGGCCGACGAGTACGTGGATCTGGAATTCGGCACCGGCTGCGTGAAGATGACCCCCGCCCACGACCCCAACGACTTCGAGGTGGGTCTGCGGCACAATTTGGAGACCATCCGCGTGCTGGACGACCACGGTGTGGTCAACGAGCACGGTGGCAAGTACCAGGGCATGGATCGCTACGAGGCCCGCAAGGCGGTCATCGCCGATCTGGAGGAACTGGGCCTGCTGGAGAAGATCGAGGATCACCAGCACAACGTGGGCACCTGCTACCGCTGCCACAACGACGTAGAACCCATCATCTCCGCCCAGTGGTTCGTGAAGATGGAGCCGCTGGCAAAAGAGGCCCTGCGGGTGGTCAACGAGGGCGAGACCAAGTTCGTCCCCGACCGCTTCACCAAGACCTACACCAACTGGATGGAGAACGTCCATGACTGGTGCATCTCCCGCCAGCTGTGGTGGGGCCACCAGATCCCCGTGTGGTACTGCGCGGACTGCGGCCACATGACCGTGGCCGAGGAGGATCCCTCCTGCTGCGAAAAGTGCGGCTCCAAGAACATTGAGCGGGATCCCGACGTGCTGGATACCTGGTTCAGCTCCGCCCTGTGGCCCTTCTCCACCCTGGGCTGGCCGGAAAACACCGAGGACTTGGACTACTTCTACCCCACCGACGTTCTGGTCACCGGCTACGACATCATCTTCTTCTGGGTGGCCCGGATGATCTTCTCCGGCTGTGAGCACACCAAGAAGCCCCCCTTCCACACCGTGCTCATCCACGGCCTGGTGCGGGACGACAAGGGCCGCAAGATGTCCAAGTCTCTGGGCAACGGCATCGACCCGCTGGAGATGGCGGAAAAGTACGGCGCGGACGCCCTGCGCTTCAACCTCATCACCGGCAACGCCCCCGGCAACGACACCCGCTTCTTCGTGGAGAAGTGCGAGGCCATGCGCAACTTCGCCAACAAGATCTGGAACGCCAGCCGTTTCGTCATGATGAACCTGACCATCGACCAGTGCGTCCTGCCGGACAAGCTGGAGCAGGAGGATAAGTGGATCCTGTCCCGCCTGAACCGGGTGGTCAAAGAGGTCACCGAGAACATGGACGCCTACGAGCTGGGCGTGGCCTCCGCCAAGGTGTACGACTTCATCTGGAGCGACTACTGCGACTGGTATATCGAGCTGACCAAGGCCCGCCTCCAGAGCGACGACGAGGCGGCCAAGATCCAGGCCCAAAACGTGCTGGTGTACGTCCTCACCGAGACGCTGAAGCTCCTGCACCCCTTCATGCCCTTCATCACCGAGGAGATTTGGCAGGCCCTGCCCCATGCTCCCAACACCGAGGGTGGCTTCCTGATGATGCAGAGCTGGCCGGAATACAGCGCTGCCCTGAACTTCCAGGAGGCGGAGGGGGCCATGGAATCCGTCATGGACGTGATCCGCGCCATCCGCACCCGCCGCGCCGAGATGAACGTGCCTCCCTCCAAGAAGGCGGCGCTGACCATCGTCACCCCCAAGGCGGACGTGTTCGCCGCTGGCCGCGGCTTCCTGACCCGTCTGGCCTGGGCCTCCTCCATCGAGGTGCGCCAGGACGAGCCGTCCGACCTCACCGGCCTGGTGGCGGACGTCACCCACGATGCCAAGGTGTATATGCCCCTGGCCGAGCTGGTGGACATCGAGAAGGAAAAGGCGAGGCTTAGCAAGGATCTGGGCAAGAAGCAGGGCGAGCTCAAGGGCCTGGAGGGCAAGCTCAATAACCCCGGATTCCTGAACAAGGCCCCCGCCGAGGTCGTAGCCGCCGAGAAGGAAAGGGCGGAAAAGCTTAGAACCCTGATTACGAAAATCGAGGAGCAATTGAAAAATATGTAATTATTTCCAGTTCTAACCACCCCTTCAACAAATTCTGACCAGCCAAATCCATTATAATGAGCGCGATACGGGACATTCCCCGTACCGCGCTCATTTTTTGTACACCAGAGAGGGGACAAGCCATGCCCATCACAGTGACCAGCCGGGACAGTGCCCTGACCATCGCCCTGTCCGGCGAAATCGACCACCACGGCGCCCGGGAGATGATGACCCAGCTCAACGACGCCATCGCCGAACGTCTGCCCACCCGCCTGGTGCTGGATCTGTCCGGCGTCACCTTCATGGACAGCTCCGGCATCGCCGTGCTGCTGCGGGCCCTGCGGCAGGAGCAGCAAATCGGCGGCTCCCTGCGTGTGACCAATATCCCCACCCAGGCCAGGCGCGTGCTGGACGCCGCCGGGGTGGGCCGGCTCATCACATTAGAATGAGGAGGGCTACATACCATGAAAGCCATTGACCAGGTGACGATTACCTTCACCTCCCGCTCCGCCAACGAGGGCTTTGCCCGGGCGGCGGCGGCCTGCTTCGCCGCCCAGCTGGATCCCACCCTGGACGAGGTGGCGGATATCAAGACCGCCGTATCCGAGGCGGTGACCAACGCCATCGTCCACGCCTACCCCGACTGTTTGGGGAAAATCGTCATGCGCCTGCGGATGTTCGACGGCGGCGTGCTGGAAATCCAAGTGAAGGACTCCGGCGTGGGCATACCTGACGTGGACAAGGCCCGCACCCCCCTGTACACCACCGGCGGCGAGGAGCGCTCCGGCATGGGCTTCACCATCATGGAGAGCTTCATGGACGGGCTAAAAGTCCGCTCCCAGCCGGACAAGGGCACCACAGTCACCATGCGCAAACGGATCGCCCGCCGGGCGGGCGCTTCCAAGTGAGGGGCCTGGACGCCCCCGCCCTGCTGGAAGCCGCCCGGGCCGGGGACAACGACGCCTGTGAGCGCCTGCTTCTGGACAACAGCGGCCTGATCTGGTCGGTGGCCCGGCGGTACTATGGCCGGGGCGTTGACCCGGAGGATTTGTACCAGCTGGGCTGTCTGGGGTTTTTGAAGGCCATCCGGGGGTTTGACACCGAGTACGGCACCCAGTTCTCCACCTACGCCGTGCCCAAAATCGCGGGCGAGATACGCCGCTTCCTCCGGGACGACGGGGCAGTGAAGGTGAGCCGGGGCACCAAGGAGCGGGCCATGACCCTGCGCCAAAAACGCCAGGAGCTGTCCCAGCGACTGGGCCGGGAGCCCACGGTAGGCGAGCTGGCCCAGGCCACCGGCCTGGAGCCGGAGGACATCGCCGCCGCCGACACCGCTGTGCTGACGGTGGCCTCCTTACAGGGGGAGAGCGGCGAGGACGGCTTCTCTTTGGAAGCGGTGCTGGGCGACGATGGCATCGAGGACGAGCTGGTGGAAAAGCTCACCCTGCGGCAGGCCATCGACGCCCTGCCGGAGCGGGAGCGGATGGTGATCTTGCTCCGGTTCTACAAGAACCTCACCCAGGACCGGGTGTCCAAGGTGCTGGGGGTGAGTCAGGTGCAGGTGTCCCGCATCGAGCGCCGGGCGGTGACAAAGCTGCGGGAGGCGCTGACAGAATAGAGCCCGGACAGAAAAAACTCTGTCCGGGCCATTTCTGCGCTTTATCCTTCTCCTGACAAGTATGGGATCACCTGATCCAGGGAATCCAGCACCGCCGTGGCCCGATCCAAAAGCTGCTGGCTGGGTCTTTTCATATCCGGAACGCAGATCACGGGGATGCCCGCGGCATTGGCGGCCTGAATTCCCGCCTCGCTGTCCTCCAAAACCAGGCAGTTCTCCGGCCGTTCCCCCAGCTTTTCGCACGCCTTCAAAAAAATGTCCGGGTAGGGTTTCCCCTTTTCCACCTCTTTACCAAATACAAATTGGCCAAAATAATCCACAATGCCATTCTCTCTCAGGATGTTGAGGGCCCGATCCCTGATGCTGGACGAGGCCATGGCGATTTTATACTGATTCTCTTTCAAAAATGCCAGCAGCTCTCTTGCCCCCGGCTTCAGCTCGACCCCGTAAGTGAGCAGCCGCTCCTCTGCGCGCAAGACCTCTTCCAATCCTTTCTCCACCGTCCATGGGAGCTGGTAGGTCTCGATGACGTGGGGGACGTTTACCGTCATGGATTTCCCGCTGTAATTTTGCGAATATTCCTCTTTGGTGAACTGGTATCCGTACTTCTCCAAGATATCTTTATATATCTGATATGCAATAAGCTCTGTGTCTACCAGCAAACCGTCCAAATCAAAAATGACGGCCTTTATCATTTTCCCCCTCCTTAAATGCTCAAAAGGGCCAAAGCGCCCCGCGCGAACCGCACTTCAACGCTCATCTGTTATAAAATGTTTGGCATAACCGGCCGGATGGAGCAGCTCCGTTCGGAAGAACGTGGGATAAATCGTCCGCTCCTCATCCGGCGAAACCCATTTTAGGTATTCCTTGCTGTGATCCTCCGTAAAACTGCCGCTTACAGGAGTGAAACCGTCGGGAACCTTCATGTAAAAGTAAAACGAGATCTCATAGATCAGCTTCCCGAAGTTGTTCGGAGCATCGCCCACAAAATAATTTTCGTGGATGAAGCCCAGCCGGTCAACCTCCATCCTGACTCCCGTTTCTTCCAGCACTTCCCGTATCACCGCTTCTTCCGCCGTCTCGCCAAATTGAATCCGGCCGCCAACGGAGTAAAAATAATCGTTTCGCTCATTTCCCACCATGAGAATTTTCCCATCCTGCATGATGATCGCGCCAACGCGAATGTTAATCAGGCCGCTATCGCATGGTACTGTCATATCGCTGCCCATTGTCAGCCCTCCTCAATAATAAATTTTATCTCTCAAAAAGGGCCCAAGCATCCCGCCTGGGCCCTTTTGTCGTTATATTACGGCTTAAAGCTGTCCTTCAGGCTCACTGCCCGGTTGAACACCAGGTGTCCCGGTTTGCTGTCCTTGCTGTCGGCGCAGAAATACCCCTGCCGCATGAACTGGAAGCGGTCGGACGGCCGTGCCTCCGCAAGTCCCGCCTCCACCTTGGCCCCGGTGAGCACCTCCAGGGAGTTGGGGTTCAGGCACTCCAAAAAGTCCTTGCCCGCCGCGTCCGGCTCCGGGTCGGAGAAGAGGTTGTCGTACAGCCGCACCTCCGCGTCCACAGCGGTGGCCGCGTCCACCCAGTGGATGGTGGCACCCTTCACCTTCCGCCCGTCGGCGGGGTTGCCGCCCTTGGACTCAGGGTCATACTCGGCGGCGATTTCGATGACGTTCCCCTGCCCGTCGGTCTCGTAGCCCACGCACTTGATGAGGTACGCGCCTTTCAGGCGGCACTCCGGGCCGTTGGGGTACAGGCGCTTGTACTTGGGGATGGGCTCGGGCAGGAAGTCCTCCGCCTCCACCCACAGCTCCCGGGAGAAGGTCACCGTCCGGGTGCCGTCCTCGGGGCGATTGGGGTTGTTCTCCACCTCAAAGGTCTCACTCTGTCCCGCGGGGTAGTTGGTAATGACCAGCTTCACGGGCCGCAGCACCGCCATCACCCGCTGGGCGGTCTCGTTCAGATCCTCCCGCAGGCAGTACTCCAGGAACGCGTATTCAATGGTGTTGTCCGACTTGGTCACGCCCACCCGGTCGCAGAAATTGCGGATGGACTTAGGAGTGTACCCTCTCCGGCGCAGGCCGCACAGGGTGGGCATACGGGGGTCGTCCCAGCCGGACACCCGGCCCTCTTCCACCAGCTGGCGCAGCTTACGCTTGGACATGACGGTATGGTTGATGCCCAGCCGGGCAAACTCGATCTGACGGGGCTTGTGGTAGGGGATGGATACGTGCTCCGCCACCCAGTCGTACAGGGGCCGGTGGTTCTCGAACTCCAGCGAGCACAGGGAGTGGGTGATGCCCTCCAGCGCGTCCTCGATGGGGTGGGCGAAGTCGTACATGGGATAGATGCACCACTTGTCCCCCTGGCGGTGGTGGTGGGCGTGGTTGATGCGGTAGATCACCGGGTCGCGCATATTGAAGTTGCCGGAGGCCAGGTCGATCTTGGCCCGCAGGGTCATTTTGCCCTCCTCGAACTCGCCGTTCTTCATCCGCTCAAAGAGCTCCAGAGACTCTTCAATGGGCCGATCCCGGTAGGGTGAGGTCGCCGGCACACCGATGGTGCCCCGGTGCTCCTTGAACTCCTCCGGGGACAGCTCGCACACGTAAGCGTCGCCCTTCTTGATGAGCTCCACCGCGTACTCGTACATCTTGTCAAAGTAGTCGGAGGCATAGTAGAACCGGTCGCCCCAGTCGAAGCCCAGCCAGTGGATGTCCTCCTGGATGGCCTCCACATACTCCACGTCCTCCTTGGTGGGGTTGGTGTCGTCCATGCGGAGATTACACATACCGCCGTACTTCTCAGCGGTGCCGAAGTCGATGGTCAGCGCCTTGCAGTGGCCGATGTGGAGGTAGCCGTTGGGCTCGGGCGGGAAACGGGTGTGGACAGCCATGCCTTGATACTGCCCGCCCTGAGCGATGTCCTCGTCGATAAAGTCGTGGATAAAGTTCTGGCTCATGGATACGTTCAGCTCTTCTGCCATTTCTGTCACTCCTCGGTAAAAATAATGTTGGGCTTTGGAACTACCAAAGCCCAACCATTATATCCGTTTTCCGGAAGAAAAGCAACCGGCAATATGCCCATATCTATCCTGTTTCAGGCCCGGTATATGCCTGAGCGGCGGCATAATCCTCGCAGATGGGATGGAGCGCGGCGGGCCACTCATACCCCAGCTCAATCAGCTCCTGATCTGTGTAAAGCAGCTTCGACTGCGGCGCGGGCTCCTCCTCCGGCTCATCCTCTTCCTCAACGGGGTACAGCGCCTGGGGCAGCAGATGACGGTAGCCCTCTGGGGTGGCCACGATGAGCCACAGCCCCGCCGAGCCGCTCACCGGCTCCACCTCCACGCCGCACTGCTGGCACAGGTANTCCATGGCCATCAGCAGNCCGAGGTCNGACGCCGGTTCCCCGGACAGGGCATCCAGAGCAAGTGGTGTGCCGNGGTCATCCGCTCCGCCAACTGCGGCNCGGACAATNTCGGCCANNTCCTCCACAGTATAGCTCTCTTCGGCGGAGGGATTGGCCTCCAGCAGGGCGGCGGCGGCGTTCTCCAGNTNCTGGANATAGTCCTTTTCCTCCTGCGCCACGGCGGCGGCGCTCCGGTTCCAGTCCAGCTTCACCTCAATGACCCGGCGAGTGCCCGCCTCCGGATAAAGGGAAATGGTCTTNTCNTTGATGTCGTGGTGCNGGAACAGCGCCGGGGCACTGAGGCAGGCCAGCTCCAGCAGNTGTTCCACNAGCTCCCGGTCGCCGGAGAAGTAGGAGGCCANNAACGCGGCGGAGCTCTCCTGNCCGGTCACCAGCCGGGACAGCTCNTGGCGCACCCCGGCAAGGCCCGTCACCTCCCGCAGNCCGNTTACCTCCTGGGCGGTGCGGGAGTAGGCCACGCGCAGCTCCACCTCGTAGTAGGTGAGCACCCGGGTGNTCTCATACTCCAGGGAACGCACGGAAAACGCGCCCAGCGGATCCTCGTACATCACCTCGTCCCGGGCGTTGGCCAGGTCGGCCTCCACATCCCCGGTGTAGTTGTAGAGCCGGATGGTNCCCCCNGTGCGGTGNCCGTTGACGAAGTAGAGGATGGCATTCACCAGCCCCTGGTAGCTCTCCGCCCGNAGGACGGACTCGTCCTCNGTGACGGCGTAGTCCACATGGGTGGTGATGGTCTCGTGNCCCCGATCCAGCATGGCCCCGCAGCCGCTGAGCAGCANCGCNAAACAAAGGCATAGGGCCAANANNCGTTTTTTCACTNNGACACCCCCCTCANTGTCCGCGCCTNCGCCTNGNCGCTCCGCGCTTCTTATAGGCCGTCTTTCTTNTANTCNCNNAANCCCTCGCCCAGCACCTCGTGGGCNTTGCACACGATGACGAAGGCGGCGGGGTCGATNTCCTTNACNGCGGCCTTGATNGNGGCGATCTCCCGCTGCTTGAAGGCNCACATNAGCACATCCTTTTCCNCCCCGGTGTATGCNCCCTTGCCGTGNAGGATAGTGACCCCCCGATCCATCTGCTTCACCAGCACATCAGAGATTTCNTTGTTTTTATCGCTGATGATATAGGCCACCTTGGCCGTATCCATGCCGTAGAGCACCCCATCCATGACAATGGTGGAGATATACAGCGCCACCAGGCCATACAGNGCGGCNTACAGGGTNNGGAANNNNANNGANACCGCCACGATCACCGCCAGGTCAATGCCCATCAGCAGCTTTCCCATGGGCAGCCAGGCCAGCTTCAGCTTCAGCAGCCTGGCCATCAGGTCGGTGCCGCCGGTGGTGGCGCCCTGCTGGAAGATCAGNCCCAGGGACAGNCCCAGAAGCAGCCCNCCGAAGATNCAGGCCAGCAGCGGATCCATGGACTTCCACTCCCGCAGGGGGGTAAGNGNGTCGATGAACACCGAGGAGATGAACATAGCGTACAGCGACGACACCAGCAGCCGNCCGCCGATGAGCNTCCANCCCAGNATAAACAGCGGNACNTTCANNACGATNACGGTNACNCCGANGGGAAGGGCCGGGATCAGGTAGTTGACAATCTGNGCCACNCCGGTGATTCCACCNAAGGCGATGCCGTTGGGGGCGTANCACCACACAAACCCCAGGGCATAGGCCGCNGAGCCCAGAGTAATCACCAACAGAGGAAACAACGTCTTCTTCAAGCGGGTCACGGCAAATGCCTCCTCAAAATTACAATATAGTGAGCTGCTCCTCTCCCCGATCCTCCTCCTTGAGAAGCGCNCCGGCGGCGGGCAGGGAGCGGGCCCGGTACCGGGCGGCGTTGACGATNTGGGTAGCNGNNAGNGGNTTGGCCCACACCACCTTGTGCTTGGCCTTCACCGCCATGACGCCCACGCCTTGGGTGGAGCGGGTGGTCTTGGGAGTGAGGGAGGCGGTGTGGAATACCACGCACCGCCCGTCGCTGGCTCCCACCGCCATCTCCTGATCCTCCGCCAGCAGGCAGGCGGACACCAGGGGGAACTTGTCNCAGTAGGCCCCGGTGAGCTTGCGCCGCCNNGTCTGGGTCTGGTANGCGGACAGCTCCACCCGGGCGGCCTTGCCGTTGTCGAAGAAGAACAGCACNTGGGCGGAGTAGTCCCCCGGCGNGCAGGCCCAGACGAACTTCTCCTCCGGATCCATGCCCAGCTTGGTGGGCAGGTAATCGCCCAGCACGCTGGCCTTGGCGTCGTCNAAGTCGNNNAGCCGNGTCTTGTAGCACTGCTGCCTGTCGGTGAACACCAGCAGCTCGTCCCCATTGGTTCCCTCCCACTGGAGGAAGGAGCCGTCCCCTTCTTTGTACTTCTGCTCGGAACTCATCCGCAGGGACTGGGGAGTGATCTTCTTAAAGTATCCCTCCCTGGAGATGAACACATTCACCGGGTAGGCGGGAACCTCCTCCACCGCGGCGGCCTTCTCCTCCACCGCCTGCTGGTACTCGTAGACGATCTCGGTGCGCCGGGGGGCGGCGTACTTCTTTTTGACGTTTTTCAGCTCNNNNATGATGATGCTCCTTGATGCGCCCTGGGGAGTTGATGATGTCCCGCAGATCGGCGATCTCCTTCTCCAGCTCGGCGACCTCCTCCACCCGCTTGAGGATATACTCCTTGTTGATGTTGCGCAGCCGGATGTCCGCCACGAACTCCGCCTGGATCTGGTCGATGCCGAAGCCGATGATGAGGTTGGGCACCACCTCGGCGTCCTCCTCCGTCTCCCGGATGATGCGGATGGCCTTGTCGATGTCCAGCAGGATGCGCTTCAAGCCCTTGAGCAGATGGAGCTTCTCCTCCTTCTTTTTGCAGATGTGGTAGGTGCGCCGCCGCACGCCGTCCATCCGCCATGCCGTCCACTCGTCCAGGATCTCCCCCACTCCCATCACCCGGGGCATCCCGGCAATGAGGATGTTGAAGTTGCAGGAGAAGCTGTCCTGGAGGGGGGTGCTCTGGAACAGCCGGTTCATCAGCTTATCCGGATCGGTGCCCCGCTTCAGGTCGATGGCCAGCTTCAAGCCGTTCAGGTCAGTCTCGTCCCGCATATCGGAGATTTCCCGGATCTTACCCGCCTTTACCAGCTCCGCCACCTTGTCCAGAATGGCCTCCACGGTGGTGGAATAGGGGATCTCGTAGATCTCGATGACGTTGTCCGCTTTGATATAGCGCCACTTGGCCCGCAGCTTGATGGGCCCCCGGCCCGTGCGGTACACCTCCGCCAGCGCCGCCCCGTCGTACAGCAGCTGCCCGCCGGTGGAGAAGTCCGGGGCCTTTAGTATACCCATCAAATCCACATTTGGGTCACGCAGATAGGCAATGGTGGCGTCGCACACCTCGCCCAGGTTGAACCCGCACAGGTTGGAGGCCATGCCCACGGCGATGCCCTGGTTGGCCGCCACCAATACGTTGGGGAAGGTGGTGGGCAGGAGGGTGGGCTCTGTGAGCTTGCCGTCGTAGTTGGGCACAAAGTCCACCGCGTCCTGGTCGATGTCCCGGAACAGCTCCTGGCAGACGGGGTCAAGCCGCACCTCAGTGTACCGGGAAGCGGCCCAGGCCATATCCCGGGAGTACACCTTGCCGAAGTTGCCCTTGGAGTCCACCAGCGGGTGGAGCAGGGCGCCATAGCCCCGGCTCAGGCGCACCATGGTGTCGTAGATGGCCGCGTCGCCGTGGGGGTT
>JAAVHT010000014.1 GCA_014799565.1 Clostridiales bacterium | reverse complement strand
TGCAGTTCGTCCACTGCACGGACAGCTACGGCATGGAAGCCTGGCGCGCGCTGGCTGACACCTACAGCCGCTACGGCATCGCCGGGAATGCCAATGTGCTGACATGGCTGCTGGGCCGCGAGCCGACTTCCTTTGAGGAGGGTGTACGCCGGGAGCTGGACCGCGCGGGCATTCCACACAAGTAAACGGAGGGATTCAGCATGAAAATCATCACAGTAGAAGAGCACTATACAGTGCCAGAAGTAGACGCATACTGCGCCCAGGCCAAAGCGGCCAGATCAGGAAACACCCCTCCGCAGACACCTTCTCACGCCGATGCCGGCGTTCTGGGCGAGCTGGGGGAGAAGCGCCTTGCAGCAATGGACCGCAGCGGGATCACTGCGCAGATCATCGGCTACGGCGGCAATTCCCCCATGCATCTGCGCAAAGAGGAAGACGCGGTAACCTATTGCCGGATAGCAAACGACCATCTCGCCCAGGCGGTTCTCCAGCATCCGGGCCGTATGTATGGTTATGCCGTCCTGCCGGTGGACGATCCCGCCGCCGCTGCCGCCGAACTGGAGCGGTGCGTCAAGGAACTGGGGCTGGTGGGCTGGATGATCGACGGCCCTGCCGACGGCGAGTTTCTGGATCATGAGCGGTTCCTGCCCATTTTCGCAAAGGCGGCGGAGTTGGACGTACCCATCTATATCCACCCAGGTCATCCCAGTGCCGAGGTCACAGAACGCTACTATACCGGAAGCTGGAACGCCATGACCGCCTCCAATTTCTCTACTTTTTCCATCGGCTGGCACTACGATACCGGAATACACCTGATGCGTCTGATCCTGTCGGGTATCTTCGACAAGCTGCCTGAGCTGAAAATCATCATCGGCCATTGGGGCGAGACGCTGCCCTATTTCCTCCGGCGCATGGGCGGCGGACTCCGGCCTCAGATCACCGGATTGCGGCACGACATGAAGTACTACTTCTGGAACAATGTCTACACCAATCCGTCCGGAATGTTCTTTGAGGAGGATTTTGACCTCTGCCTGAAGGTGCTGAACCCGGACCATATCCTTTGGGGGCAGGATTACCCCTTCGTGCCCAATACGGAAAATGCCGGTTCGTTCCTGGAGCAGTACCCGATCGACGCGGAGCTCAAAGAGAAGATCGCCCACGGCAATGTGGAACGGATCTTCCACTTGACCTGATGGACGGCTCGTGAAATAATGGAATGGCCATGATCTGGAATATCCTAAAACGGGAGCTGATTTATCTCTGGTATTATTTTGAGGTCCAGCTGTCGCAGATTTTCTGGTACTGGATCATCGGAATGGCCATCGGCTCCCTGATCTCCGTGTTTGCGAAAGACCAAATTCACGCCGCCTTCGGGAAAATCAACAGCAGGCGATGGGGCGTGTTCGGCATCATCCCCGCCTGCGTTCTGGGCATCGCAAGCCCGCTGTGTATGTACGGAACGATCCCCATTGCCGCGTCCTTCTCCCGGCAGGGGATGCGGGATGACTGGCTGGCGGCGTTCATGATGGCCTCCATTTTACTCAATCCGCAGCTCATCGTCTACAGCGCCGCGCTGGGTGCCACGGTACTGACAGTACGTATCGTGTCCTGCTTTCTGTGCGGCTGCGCGGCGGGACTGGCGGTTCATTTCCTTTACCGGGACAGGCCGTTCTTCAACTTCATCGGCTTTACGGAGCGGGAAAGCCACGACACGGATCCGAACCTGCTGATGCGCTATTTGAAAAGCTTCGGGCGCAACGTGAAGGCGACGGGGCTGTATTTCCTTTTCGGGGTGCTGCTCTCCGCCCTGTTCCAGCGCTATGTTCCCCAGGATGCCGTCACTGCGGCCTTCGGCGGAAATCGGGCGTGGGGCGTGCTGATGGCGGCGACCGTGGGCGTGCCGCTCTACGCCTGCGGAGGGGGCACGATCCCCCTTCTGCGGCAGTGGATGGTACAGGGGATGAGCCTGGGCAGCGCGGCAGCGTTCATGATCACTGGCCCGGCCACGAAAATCACAAATCTGGGGGCGCTGAAAATCGTACTGGGCGTCAAACGGTTTGCCGCCTATCTCCTGTTTACGGTCCTGTTCGCATTCCTCACTGGAATGGTTACCAATTTGCTGATATAGGGGGTGTCCGGTATAAAAAACTTCATTTCGATTCTTTTGGCGCTCATCATGCTGCTGCTTGCCGCCTGTGGACCGGGCGGGAATCCCGTGTCTGGGAATAGCTCTGAAAGCGCAGTACCTGCCAATAATCCGACAGCCGCGGTGGAAACGCCGCCAGGGGCTGCGGATACTGAAGCGCCACCCGACGAAAACGATGGCCGGCCAGTGGTCTATTTCACCTCCGAAATCAGCCCGGAGGGATTGATCGCGGTCTACGAGGCCCTCGGACGGCCCGCCGTTGGGGAAAACGTGGCTGTCAAGATCTCCACCGGCGAAGGAGATGCCCAAAACAACTATCTGCGCCCAGAGCTTATCGGGGATTTTGTGCAGAGCATCAACGGCACCATCGTGGAGTGCAACACGGCGGTGGGCGGCCGCAGGTCCAGCACCGCCATGCACTATCAGATTGCGGAGGATCACGGCTTCACGGCGATCGCGCCGGTGGTCATCATGGACGAATATGACGACATGGAGCTCCCGGTCACAGGCGGAAGGCATCTCCAATCAGACCGCGTGGGCGCGCACTTCGCGGACTTTGACTTCCAGGTGGTGCTGTCCCACTTCAAAGGGCACCTGAACGGCGGCTTCGGCGGGGCCATCAAAAATATGTCCATCGGCTATGCCTCCTCGGCTGGAAAAAACCGTATCCACACAGCGGGCGCGGCGGATACAGCGTGGCTTTCCTTCGGCGGAGCCGCCCAAGACGATTTTTTGGAATCCATGGCGGAAGCGGCCAAGGCAGTGGCGGATTACTGCGGGGATAATATCCTCTACATCAACGTCATGAACCGTCTGTCCGTAGACTGCGACTGCATGGCGAATCCGAGGGAGCCGGAGATGGCGGACATCGGCATTCTGGCCTCTCTGGACCCGGTGGCGCTGGATCAGGCGTGTGTGGATCTGGTCTATGCCGCACCGGACGGGCAGGCGCTGATCCAGCGCATCGAATCGCTGAACGGGCAGCACACCCTGGACTATGGCCAGGAGATCGGGTTGGGCAGCAAGGACTACATTTTAATCAACATTGACGATCATACACAAATTCAAAATGAGGAGGAACCCATCATGGAGCACCAGCTGCAGGATTACCCCAAGCAGCCCACAGGCGGGGATATGCGGACGATCGAATTTGACTATTTGCCGGTGCTTCCGCAAACCGCTCCCGTGGACGCAAAAGAATTGTACGAGGCCTTTGACAGCAATCTTGAGGCCTCTGAGAGCACATATTCCGGACACCGCTTTGAAGTATCCGGTATCGCAACAAAGGTAGGGCCGGACGTACACAGCAAGCCGTCCATTGAGCTGTCCGATGCAGAGAGCGGGAAATGCTATGTCCTCTGTGTGTTCAACTCGGACGATTTCTATGAAAAGGTATCTGTCGGTGACCATGTTGTGTGCCGGGGAAACTACCTTGTTGCCAGCGGCCTGTATGGGATTGTGCTGAAAAATGCGGAGCTTGTTGAAACCAGGCAGTGAATAAGAACCTGTATTCACAACCTCAATACGCCGTGTGGGCGGGTCTTTTCCCGCCAAATTTCGTTAAATTTTCTTGCCATACACACAAGTATACCCGCGAAAATTGGCCTCACTTGGCGTAAAAACCCCTCGCCCATCCGGCATTCTCAGCTGTGAATACAGGTTCTTAAACGGTATAACATCGTTCCTTCCAAAGCTACTCGGTTGGAGTACGATTTTGTGCTTCGGGTAGAGGAGAGCGAGTTTTACCTCCAGCAGGCGAACGCATAGAACCCGGCGAACCCGGCCCACGCAGGGATTACCCCCTCTGAGGAGAGTTCTTCTTTGTAGACACTGGTGCAATCCATCGGTGAAAATTGTGGCAGAGTTTTCCGTGTAAGAAACTCTGTCTGTGGCTTTGACCACATAACTGACCACAGACACGCATGGAATACGTGGAAACCATGCTGTTAAACGACACCATAAAGCAATTAAAACCGAACAGAAACAATTAAAAAGCACCATAAATAACACGGAAAAGTTTTCTCCCGGCGTTGACGTGCGGGAGGTCACAGGTTCAAGTCCTGTATCGTCCACCAGTGAAATCGACAAATTTCGACAAGAAATTTGTCGATTTCCCCTTTTTGCGGACTTATCGTTCGGTGCATCTTTTTCGTCAACGCATTACAAAAATCCGCTTGAAATCGCAAGATTTCAAGCGGATTTTTTGTTTTTGGAACGCTCCGCAGCCGAAGGCGCCCAGGATCAGCGTGTCTGTCCCGTGCGCAGCGGCAATTTGGAGGATCTTCTGTCCCCGGGCCCTATGGATCGCCAAAAGCTCCGCGTCAGACAGCTTGAGCGCGGCGCCCTGCCCCGGATTCATGGCGTTGTTAGGCCGCTCCCGCAGGTTAGGGGCGGCACAGGTATCACATCTATCTGCCGCCAGTTACGTGTTCCGGCCATACTTCTGGTTCAGGAACATCCGGGCGGCGATGTGGGCCTGTTCCTCTGTCCAGTCCGGCTTCAACTCCATGATCTGCTCTGTTACCGCGTCCAGTTCGGCCTGCTTTTGCTCTTCGGAATACCGTTTGACCCAGTCCGTCAGGCACTTGTCCTGCTCCTGTTTCAACGCCCTGCGCCGCACCCGGGAGGCGTCGTCGGGGAAAGAGATGCGGCACTCACCCGGAGAAATCTGCGCACCGTCCACCTTGACGGGACTGCGGCCCGTGTTCCAGTACACGATCGGGATTTCGCGCTCACCGTCCCCCCGATCCACAGAGGCGAAATCCTCCTTAATGCGCAGGCCGTCACCAGTGCGGTTCTCGTGGGCGTGAAAACGCACGTTGGCACCCTGCCCGAAATACGTGAGCTGGCAATCCGCCGCTTCCTTCTGCTCCTCCCAAAGCTCGTCCTCGTCCGGCTCGTCATCGTAGAGGTCGTCGTCCACAATAACGTCTATGTCGTCGTCTGTGCCGTCGCAGTTGAACATATTCAGGACACACACCTTCCATTTGCTGTCCTGACCCGCCCGGATCAGGGCACCGCCATCTCCCATGCCGATGGCATCCCGATCGACTCCGACCAGCAAAAATGCCCCGGCGCTGGCGATTTCGGGCTTCCGCTTGCATTTGGCAGCCATCTTTTTCAACATCTGCACGTCCACGCTCCGTCTTCCTTTCAACATAAAATGTGTACTGCGGAAACTGACACTTGGATCATTGAGCTCATTCTACCACGAGTAAAGTCCCATAAACCAGAACTATATAGAGATCCGGGGGAATTTTTTGTCTGTAACAAGTCCCCCGCTGGGATCAGGAATTTTTCAGCGGGGTGTCCATCCGGATGGCCTCTGCACCGATGTCTGCGATCACCACCGGTTTGGCGGGATCCGGATTTTTGCGGAACACACATCTGGCCTGACGGTATTCGGCCAGTTCCTCACTCCGCCGCTCCATCGGCTGAAAGATTTGTTCCTTTGCGCAGCTCCTGGACAGGCTGACTCCGAGCCGCAGTTCCTTTGCATAAAGTAAAGATGAACCGTCCAGGGTTTTGCGTCCCTCCTCGGTTTTCAGGTACATCTCCTCTTGCAAGGGTGTTTCTCCTTCAGGAGCAGCGGCTCCTTGAGCGGAATACCCTCCGCGGAAATCTTCCCCAGGATCTGTTGAATGCAGCTGTCCGTCATGTTCGATCATACTCCTTTCAATTTCATTTTACGCGGCCTCCGGGCCGGCTTCATAAAAAACGGCCTGCCCTTCGGAGTGATCTCCTAAGGCAGACCGAAAAAAGGCGCAGCAGCCATGTTCAAAATACGATCCAGCAAAAGGAGATCGTATTTGAAACCGCCGCTCACGCCTGACGTCCTCAAATACCAACTATGAAGTTTTACAGTCGAATAAAGCGCCGCTTTTCTTCGATTGAGCAGAGTATACATGACGCCTCAGCCGATATCAAGGGGAAAATCAAAAAATTTCACAACACATCTTTTTACTCGGAGCTTGACAGGCGGATTGGGGTATGCTATTTTAGACATAGTACTTAAAGCTTCTAGGAAGGCAACAAAATATCGAACCATGCGTTATGCGGTTACAGATTCTGGTCAGGCGATGCCTTTGCCTGACGGGTTTTGTGGCCGTTTTTTCACTTTGTCCGTGAGGTCGGCAAAAAACCAACTGCAAAATTGTGTGGAATCGATCAGAAAATAAGTTTGGAGGTGCATCATGCCTACGCTGTTTTCCTGGTACTTAAAGGCCCACGGTTCTGCCCTTCTGGCCCACGGCATCGTGTCAGGCCACCCCAAACTGCCGGATGGGATGCAGGTCCACACCTCGGCCATCGTCCGCATAGCCGAGGAAGAGCGCGGCATTCTGTTGGAAACCCAATCCGGCAGTCTGTACCATCTGCGTTCGGAGGAGCTGGGCCGCAAGGCGAGTTCCCTACCAGCCCCGGAACTGCCGGGCCTGCCCTCGGAGTTCTGGCAGTACTGTGCCCGTGCCCGTGAACAGGCGGACAGGGACCGGGAAGCCGCTCTGTCAACCCTCAACGTTTCCGGAGTGCTGTGCCTGCGCGTCGCGGGCCCCACTGTCCTGTCCGCCCTCTGGGCCGGACGGAGCGGGCCGGTCCGGCGCGTCGAGCCCTATGTGCATTATGGTATGTTTCAGGACTCCGTCCTGATTCAAGATTTTGTGGAAGATGCGGCCGGGGTCTGCCGGGTGGATTTTCGATATTTTCCTTACCGCAATCGAATCGAGCCCTATAAGATCTCTGAGGACGTCAAAACGATCCTGATCGTCAACGAGGGGGCTCAGGACGTGGCTTTCGGATACGGTGAAAACAAGCTTTCCTGTGCCGCAGGAGCCGCCACGGAGATTGATACCGCACCTTGGAGGAGGGAAACGTTATAACCTATTTCACCGCGGACACGCATTTTTACCACAGCAATGTCCTCCAATATGAGCGGCGTCCTTTCCAGACGGTGGAGGAAATGAACGAGGCGCTGATCCGGAACTGGAACGCCAAGGTATCGCCGGAGGATGACATTTATATCCTGGGCGATTTCACCCTGAAGGGGCCTTCCCCGGCCAACGCGCTGTTAGAACAGCTTCAGGGCCGCAAATACCTGATCCGGGGAAATCATGATGGATTTGCCGACCAGAAGTCCTTCCGCCAGGATGCCTTTGTGTGGGTCAAGGATTACTTTGAGCTCTGCTGGCAAAATCAGTACTTCATCCTCTGCCACTATCCCCTTTTGAGCTGGAACGGGATGCGCCAAGGCGCCTTCCATCTCCACGGGCACCAGCACAACAAGCCACATTACAACGAAGGGAACCGGCACGACAACCTTCGGCGGCTGGACGTGGGGGTGGACGCCAACGGCATGGCTCCCGTCAGCGCGGAGGAGATTATTGCCTTCTGGGACGAGGAATACAGCGATGCCTCCTACGGACGGATCAAGCCGGGTGACATCCGCCTGGAGATGACCTGTCCGTCGTTCCCGGAAACGTATGACGCTTTTGACAAGGAGGGACGTCAAATCGGATATCTCCGTGTGGATACCTGGGAGTTTACGGTGACGTGCCCGGACGTTGAAGGCGCCCTCGTCTATTCGGCAGGTTGTGGGGGCGGAATGTTTTATAGTGATATCGAGCGGGAGAGCTATTTGTCGAAAGCAAAGCGGGCCATCGCCGGGTATTACCGCGATAAAGAGGCGGGGCAGCTCAATTGATCTGTCAAACGCACCCCAACCAACGGTGAAATTCTGATTTTTTGTACGGAAAGGAGCCAATCATGTCTATCTATATTACCGGGGACGTCCACGGGCTCACCGAGCGCCTGGAGCCAGGCTTTTATCCCGAGCTGGACGCCCTGACCAAAGAAGATTACCTGATTATCTGCGGCGATTTTGGCTTTGTCTGGGACGGCAAGGAGGCGGAACAGAAGGAGCTGGACTGGCTGGAAAACCGCCCGTTCACCACCCTGTTCGTAGACGGCAACCACGAGAACTTCGACCTTCTGAAGCAATATCCCACCATACCCTGGCACGGAGGGTGCGTCCAGACCATCCGCCCTTCTGTCCTGCATCTGCTTCGGGGAGAGATCTACGAGCTGGAGGGGCTTCGCTTTTTCACCATGGGCGGAGCCAGCAGCCACGACGTGTCTGACGGTATTCTGGAGCGTGACGACCCCAACTTTAGGTGGCGCTATCGAACGCTATACAGGCAAAACGCCCTTTTTCGAGTCAATCACGAGTCCTGGTGGAAGGAGGAGCTGCCCGATCAGGAGGACTGCCGCCGAGCGCGGGACAACCTGGAACGCGCCAGCTGGCAGGTGGACTACATTATCACCCACTGCGCCCCTACCTCGATCCAGGATAAGCTGGGCAAAGGCGCATACAAGGCCGACCACCTGACCGAATTCCTGGACGAGGTGGCACAGCGCTGCCGCTTCCAACACTGGTTCTTCGGGCATTACCATATGGACGGACACATTGGAGAGCAGTTTATCTACCTCTATCAGGAGCTGATCCAGCTGACATAGATTTGCGGCTGTGGCTGAACCCACTTGAAAGGAGCGATATCAAATGCTGATTGCCGCTTATACCGGGTGCGGAAAATCCACCGCGGCGCAGCAGCTTGGGCCGGACGTCGTAGACCTGCCCAGTATGCCTTATCGCTGGCTGCTGCCCTATAAGGATTTGAGCCTGTGCAGTGCTGCAGAACTTGAGCGGGAAAAGGGGGCGTTCCACCACATCGGAGATCCCCGGTTTCCCCAGAACTATATTTTGGAGATCCTGCGGGCGGAGCAAAGCGGAAAGACGGTACTCTTTCCCACGATTGTCCCTGTCATCAACGCCCTGGGAGATGATGTACGGGGTATTTTTCTGTTAACGCGCTCCGTCATCTTATCGCAGGGACGTTTGATATCCGCCCCCGCAAAATGCCACAGATTCTGATGATTGCTAACCAAAAAATAAGGAGGTGTAGAGCAGGCCGAAAGGCCGCTGCTCCAGAAACATGAAAATCAGAACCGACTTTGTCACAAATTCCAGCAGCAGCAGTTTTATCCTGACGCAGAAGGGAGAGTTCAGTCAGAGACAGAAGGAGGCTGTTTTCAAATTCGTTGTGGATCATATGCTGGGAGACGTCTTTTTGACACCAGACAGCTCCGAGGCCGAAATTCAGAAAGCCTTTGATTACTGGTATGTGCCGGAAGAATCCCATGATGACATTCGGCAAGCACTGGCCCAAGGGAAAACGATTCGCTATGGCAGTGTGGATTTCGACGATTGTGAGTATCAATATGCCGATTTGTTTTGTAAGCTGTGGGATGTATTGAAAGACGCCGACCCCGATATCTTTTCGGCTATTGACGACGATCTAAGCTACTGAGGCTGGAGGGAGACGCATTGCATGAAGATGCGGAAGGATCGGAATTTTATATCAATCTTCGACGGGGCAACAGGATACTATATGCGATCCGGTGTGATCAACGATGGGGTGGAGACTGCTCAGGATCCTTTTATGGCGTCATTTCCGGAGCTCCTGGATGTAGGTATCATGGGCCACTGCGCACACGGACAGAGCGGTCTATGCGTGAAGGCCGGGGTGGAGTGCTATCAGGACGGCCTCCACTCCTGCGCCCCCAACATGGCATTGGAGGATTTTGCGGAGATTGTCCGACAGTGTAAAGGAAACACCTATCAAATTGCGTTGGGCGGCTGTGGAGATCCCGACCAGCACGGTCAGTTTCAGGAAATTCTGGAACTCTGCCGCCATGCGGACATCGTTCCAAACTTCACCACATCCGGGCTGGGGATGACTCCGGAGATTGCTCAGCTTTGCAAAAAATATTGCGGCGCAGTGGCGGTGAGCTGGTATCGGAGCCCCTATACTTTGCAAGCCATCAATCATTTGCTTCAGGCCGGCGTTAAAACCAACATTCACTATGTTGTCAGCAACGCAACCATTGAAGAGGCAGTTACCCGACTGAAAGCGCACAGTTTCCCGGCCGGCATCAATGCTGTTGTATTCTTGCTGCACAAGCCGGTCGGTCTTGGCAGTCAACAACAGGTACTCAGGGCGGATGATCCGCGGGTGAGGGAGTTCCTCTCCCTTGCGTGTAAGGGCGGACACAGCTGCAAAATCGGATTCGACTCCTGCACGATCCCAGGACTGATTGCCCAATCGCTTCCCATTGATATGGATAGTGTCGATACTTGCGAAGGCGGCCGCTGGTCGGCCTACATCACCCCTGATATGAAAATGCTTCCATGCAGTTTCGATAATCAAAATCAACAGTGGGCTGTAGACTTGAGAACCCACACCATCCAGGAGGCCTGGGATAGCCCTGCTTTTGAGGATTTCAGGGCACATTTTAGGCAGAGCTGTCCTGACTGCGAACATCAAAGGGCTTGCATGGGCGGCTGCCCGATTTGTCCGGAGATTGTACTTTGTACAAAATGACAAATTAAAATATATTAAACTTCGGAGATTACAAAATGAAGTGCCCAATCTTAAATTCGTCACAGTTTACAAAGACAGATGTGATGTAAAAAACAAAGATGTTCCTGGGGATTCCCAAAAAAAGTATTGTCGTGTTTCAACTCCCAAAAAAGGATTCCCAGGATACAACGCGTGCCCTTACTATAAAAAGCGCGGCCCTGGTTTTTAATTTTAATGAAATGGACTGAGACAGCAATCTGATTTCTCGATTAAGCTCCATATAACAAGAGGGCGGGTATCCCCGCCCTCTTTATTCTTTACCGTCTCATATTGGCTGTGGCTCCAGGGTTACAAATGCATCCCCGGCTTCACCCCTTGGAATATTTTTTCGCCTTTGATGGCAGCTCGTTCCAAGGGAAGCTTACCCATGCCCGTTTCCTGGAGCACAAGGAACAGATTACTGAGAACCGCTTGGGGAAAATAGAGCTTCAGCTCGTCCATCGCTTACCTCCCGTCCTGTTCGGCGGCCTTCTTGGCCCGCTCGCGCGCGAGCGCGCGCTCCTTCTCCTCGAACATCTCCTGTGCCTCCCTGATCCCCTCCTGAACCTCCGGACTGTTCAGGTGTGCCTTCAGTGCCTCCTGAGCCTCTGGGCTGTTGATGTCCATCTGCTGGATAGCCGTATAGTCGCCGGGGGAAACCCACTCGCCTTCTACCGTCAAGCGCTCCTTGCCGCTGTTCCAGAATACCACACACGGGAAATGGATATCTTCATCATGCACCCGAATCCCATTGGGACGGTAATTGTAAGAACTCGTCCGGGTCTCATGGAAGGTCACCAGGTCGTCCCCGCTCTCAGACGACCGGATCACCGCTTCGTCCGCCTGGTCGTCGTTGATGCAGGACTCCGCAATGATCCGTTGAAGCTCCCCCTCTGCGGAAAGGAGGAAGGCATCTTCCAGCATGGAGGGACACTCCTTGTTCAGACAAATCACGACTTTATCCACGCTTTTGAACTCGGGGTCCTGCTGGATCTTGTTAATAATTTTTTCAATCTGCATAATATTTACCTCCAAAATTTTTAGAATCAAGAAGTCTTACCGCCGATCTTCAAAAGAAAAGCCCGTCCCCGGGTGACTTCCGGAAACGGGAAACAAAAAGGCGCAACAACAAAACCCTTTGTGACCCCACCTGGAAATCACATTCCGGTTCCGCCGCGTAACGCCTGACAGAACTATTCACTTGAAAACCTATAGCACTTCTTACTGTGTATGACAATATCACTGTCCAGCAAGTTTGTCAAGGGTTTTCAAAAATTTTTCCGAACACCTCCTCAAAAAATCGTGCTTGACAGTTCTGCTTTCTTCGTGATATGCTTATCATAGAAATTTGGATCAAGCATAGTGCGGTCACGATTCTCCACCAACGGAGAAATCGTGACTATTTTATTTTGCGAAAGGAAAAACGATGGGGATGCAAGAAAATAAGTTTTTCAGAAACAACCCAGAAGGGGCTGTGATTGTGGCTCTTGACAGCCGGAAGGATGGGCTCCTGTTTGGCGCGGTGGAACTGCGGGCCGGAGATGAGTTATGGCTGGACTACGAAATGGAGTTTGGTTCGAATGGGGACATGGTTTCCCTTTACCGGGGAGCGGAGGACGCGGCTGCGCTTGAATATCGCGCCAGAGGGCGGAGGGTGGACATTCTGACACCGCCGGATCGGCTGCTGATCCTCTGGAACCGGGGTCGGCGTTCACTGGCCGTGGACGGAGAGCCGTTATCCCCGGAAGAGCTGCTCGCCAGCGCTCCAGAGGGAGCAGCTCCCTGGCTGCTTCGATTTGCGAGCTGGCTTCCGGGGCGGGAATGACAGTTCACTCAGCCTAGCGGGCGGTTCTGCCCTCCCAAAGGAATGGTATAATGGCCTGCAAGCGCTGGGACTGGAGAAGCGCGTCAAGCTGAAGGAAACCCTATGCAGAACTTTTTGACAAAGCCTGCGCGGATATGCTGTATGCATAGCTGGACATCTGAACCGTCAGGCCGGAACAACATCCTGGGTGGTGCCGTCCAGGCCGGATGTCTCCAACACAAACCGCCCGCTGGCGCTGCGCAGGGTTCCCTCGGCGATCTGCCTGGGGATATCCCGGAAAGGGCAAAACTCCACCGCCTGACCCCGCGCCTCGTCGTAGATAACCAGCAGCAGGATGTACTGCCTGCCCAGGCTGGCAGCCTGCCGCATCTGGGTATCCGACAGTGGGAGACGCGAGCGTACCCGGCTTCGGGCCGTGTGGGTTTTGACCTCCAGAAAATAAGAAGCTGTCTCCAGACCATCCTGGATCTGGAGGAAGATATCCCACCCCGGCTGCTTGAAATCTTCGGTGTCGGGGCGGCAAACTGTGACCTGACGCCCCGAAAGTTCATTCTTTAAAATGGCGTTTGAGCCGTCATTCATCTCCACCTGGAGTCCTTGTCCGGCGAAGTAATCCACCACAGCCTGGTAGGCGCAGCGCTCCCCAGCCTCACCAATCCGGCGCAGACGGTCATTTCTGGTCTCGTTGTCCAGACCAATCCAGTCCTCGTCCAGCAGAATGCCGCTGTCAGGATCGAAATTTTCAAACAGTTCCGGCGGCTGCACACTCAGCGCCTGCTCCTGAACCAGCTGGATCAGTCTCTCCGGATCCTCCGTTCCGGCCAGGGCCAGCAGCTCGTTGAACCGATCCGCCTTTTTCCGCAGGCTGACGGCGGCCCTGGGCGTGAGCAGCTTCATCTGAGCCTCCTCGCCGCAGAAGGCCGGGAAGCAGCGCTGTGCCCGCAGGGGATGCTCCTGAATCCAGCCCAACAACCTGGTGCACGCCTCCTGGATCTCCAACGGGGCTTCCGACAGGCTGGTGTTGGCCAGGAATTGCTGGAGGGCGGTGTTGATGACGGCGGCCACCGCGTCCGAACCCAGCACGGGCAGATTCCAGCCCGATAGCTGGAGTCTTTGATCCAGCAGCACCGCAGAGACGTCGCATTCCGACTGCTCCTCTTTAAAGCAGATGGAAACGGCCTTCAAATCCTCGTCCTCGATTTTGTCCAGCTTCAGGTCACTGGGGGCCCGGAACACCCCGTACTGGTTGGGCAGGATGGGCGTGAAGTACAGCTCGGACACCCGGAGGTATTGAGCCGCCTTGGCGTAAAACCGCTCCAACCAGGAAATCGTCTCTGTTCCGGGCGTGCGGCTGTTCAAGGCCTCCGTCCAAGCATCCAGGGTCTTTGCCCTTTGCACCTGCTCCAATAACAGATTCAATACACCCCGGCAGGCATTGCTCCACATCCGCCGGTCGAACATGGGAGGCTGGAAAATGGCTGCCGAAAGGAAGGACAGCAGACACCGGGCGGACTCGCCCCACTCCTGCTCTCCGTCCGACGCGGCTTTTCCGGTGTACTCGGGCAGTGTCCTCCAGCCGGTCCGGCACAGCTCGTACAGCTCCTGGTCCGGCCCGCAGGCCAACAGCAGGCTCCATGCGTTGGCCCAGGTCTCATTGTAGAAATCCACCTGCTGGGCATAGCCGCGAACCCGGAAACCCCGGTCGCTGCGGGTGATGATGTAGTCGGTGAGTTCGGCGATGCTGTATTCCGGGAGGAACTGCGCCGTTTGGGGGCAAAAGCCCTGGTGCAGCAGCCGCTTCCGCAGCTCCAGGCAGCCCGACTCTTCCAGCTTGTCCAACTCCTCCGCGGCGTCCTTCAGCAATTCCGGGATGCCGGGATCGGTGAAAATCTCTCGGGCGGTATACAGCCGCCCCTCTGCCAGATCCTCCGGGCACTGACTGGGGAACAGGGTCAGCTCTCCGGCCCGGATGGCGGTCTCCTCCGTCTCCATGCCCAGGTCGTACAGCCGAGCCAGCCACGCCGCCGGATCCACCTCAGGGCGCAGGCGCCGAACAGCGGCAGCTGCACCCGCCAGCGCACTCCGGATGGTGATGTATTTTCCCTCCGGCGGATGATATCCGGCAAATATGGTATACCAATCCGTTTCTCCCTCCGGGATCAGCGTCCCCTGCAGCTGCCGCCAGAGCTGTCTCAGGCTTGCCCGCTGCTCTGCCGTTTCTGACCGCACCAGCCGGATGCTCTCTTCTGATAAGCTGTGGAGCGCACCGTCCACGGGCAAAACGGGCTGTCGGGACAGGAAATCAAAGATTCGGTCGTAGAGATGCGTCCGAACCCAAGCTGCGGACCACTCCTTGCGCTCCTCCTGGGGCGGTATGGTCATCAGGTGCTCCCCACCCCGGAGATCCACCTCCAGCAGAGCGGAGACGAATTCCTGATACAGCGCCGCCGCCCGATCCAGCAGCGTCCGGTTCTGCCGGCCGTCCACCGACTCCTCGGCCTCCGCCAGCGAGACGCCGCTGCGGGGCTCGTTGGGCCGCAAGGCCAAGCTGTTGAGCACCACTGGAAAGGGAAACCGCTCAGAGCCCACCAGCGGAAAGTCCACATACAGCCGGGGGGCCAGCGCCGGAAGGGGCAGAAATCCCTCCTTCTGATCCCATGCCGCCGCCAGGGTGATCCCCTCCTGCTCCAGAGTGAAATAGGTCTTGCGGCGGCTGCCCACCATGATTTTGTGCCGGATCAGGCCCCTGAGCAGCGTCTCTTTTCCGCCCCGGCGGAAGGTGATGGTCTCGCGGCGGTCCTCGGTCTGGAACACCAGCTTCACCTCCCCGATTTGCGGGGAGAACAGCAGCACATAGGGCAGGGTGAGCCGCAGATCCTCCATCCCCAGTCGGGCAGTCTTTCGGCTGCGCTGGTCTCGGAGGTGATAGCGGAATTCGGTGTTCAGCTTATCAGGCGTCAGCGCCTCCACCGGCGGGGCGGTATCTGCCGCCTTCAGTTCAGACAGGGCCTGGGCAATGGCGGCGGTAATGGCCTCCTGATTGACGCCGCTCCGATCCAGGCAGACTCGGAAGGGTTTGTAGGGCTCTGTTCCGTCCTTGAGATAGGAGCGAATGTCCACCTGCATACTCAGCTGGAAGGTGGACATGAAGCCAGTACCAAACTGTCCCACCCCCTCCCCAGGCTGTTTGGAGGACACCTGGTTGACGATGGACAGGATGTCTTTCACGGAAAAAGGTTTTCCATTGTGGGAAAAACGGACGGTGTCCTCGGTCAGTTCGATGCGCACCCGGACGGGCTGCCCGGACTCACTGAGATCCCTGGCATTTTGCAGAAGCTCCGTAGGCCAGCGCCTCGCTTGGGTCACGTCGAACTCGTTGCGGATGCGATCCATCCCCTGTAATATTTTGGTGGCCACGCCTTTCTGGTAGACCTGTCCGATTTCCCGGTCAATCAGTTCCGCGTACATAAAATTCTCCCTTTCATCAAAATTTGAGCAGCAAAAAAGTCACGACTCACCGGCCGAGGCGTTGCCGCCGGCAGAGATTCGTGACCGCATAAGCATGATCCGCTATTAACTTGGGCAGAGCATACCACATCGCGGTTCGCTTGTCAAGAAAATCTTGACATACCGGGTTTTTCCCGCTATAATAGCTTCAAGTAACAAAAGTGCCCCTCTTATTTGAATATCGAGTTCATATCAGGCGGAATGCGGTATGGTCTTTTGCGGAGCGCAGGTGATGCGGTTCGCAAGGATTCCATATCCTTTCGGTCTTTTTTCTTGCCGCGCCCACGGACAGTAAGCCCGGGGCGAGGATGAGAAGCTGCTCCTTGCGGCTGTCCGGCAGGAGTGTGTGGGGTTTATGGCTTGATCTGTTGCGGAGACACTATTTTTGTGATATAGTAACAGACAATATCTGCGGGGATTATGAACCGAAAAAACGGGGTGATATACTATGCTGGCAGATTTCTTGAAAACTTTTGCGGTTACAACGGTCATTTTTTTCTTGTTTTTTTACTCCACGCCATACTGGACAGGGGCCGAGATGGAGGAGCTAATGCACAACGGCGCCTACCGGGCCTTTTATGTATTCTGCTCCAAAACGGGGTATTGGGCGTATCAGCTCATTGAGCGCCTGTCGGCAGGGATCTGCTCCCTGCTGGGCAAAAAAGGGAAAAGCGGCAGGCACAGCCTTATTGTCTATACGCTGCTCACGCTCTGCCTTCTGGCCGGCTCCATCATAGGTTTGCAGCAATTCTATAAGTATCTGTTCCAAGATATGTTTGCCGTCGGAGATGGCATCAATGTCAGCAATGAGCACTCCCTTCTCAGCCGTTTTTCGGATCTGTTTATCTTCTTCAAACTGACTGCTGGATATTTGGACGGCACTTTCCTCGGCTTCTTCCGCGCCATCGGCAAGGCGCTGCTCACGTGTATGGCCTATTTTGCGGGGACAATCGTGTTTTTCTCCTTCATGTACGGCCTTCTCTGCCAAAAAGTGATCCCGTTTAAGGAGTCTTATGAGGACTCCGTCCAAGACGGCGGAAACAAGTCCTTCTTGGATCAGTGTGTGGACAGCGTAAAGAGTGCGGTAGGAAAGATATGCTACCTCTGTTATTTCAAAGTACCGGGAACCCTGCCCCCATTCCTTCTGATCGTAGCGGTCTATTCCCTTGTCCAGGTCTGGATGGGTCGGGAAGCGGAATCCGGAGCCCTTTTCATGGAGATCATCAACAGCACGGGTATCATCGACCTGATCAAAAACTTCATCGTCAATTTCATCATGGGCAAACTGTTTTACTGCGCCTGCATTCCCGTTTACCAGGCGCTTCCAGAAACCGCCAAGGCCACGATCAAGGGCTTGTCCGAGCGCGGCGAAACCTGGGTGCGGCAGGAAAAGGAGCGGCGGGAGCAATGGGCTCAGAACAATGATTTTCTTCAAAATCTGGATGCCTGGGCCTCACGGGAACAGGTCAATGCTGAGCCCCCTCGAAAACCGAATCCGGAGGGCACGGCCGCACGGAAGCAGGCCACTTCTAAGCCCCTCCGCAAACTGGATCTGTTCGGCAAGGAGGACAAGAAATAGACCCCGCCCTGTGTATTGCAGCGGCAGCGGCCTCGCTGCTTCCAACACGGAGGGCAAAATTGAACGCATACCTGCCCATCCGCCCGGCAGGTATGCGCTTCTTTTCATGTAATTTACTGTATTGCCCATACAAATCGATTCATTTTGCTATACCTAATCGTCCACCAAAAAGAAGGACACGCTTTGTGTATCCTTCTTTTTGGGTTCCGGCCGTCTCCTCCTTTTATACCCCCTCTCCACTCTGCACATTTTTTCATTTGTCAAAAAATAAACGAGTAAGCACTTGACACCCCAGCCCGAACTATATAAAATAGAATTTGTATTTATATACCACAGCGCACTCAATTCTGATAGGAGGAAGCAACATGAACATATTGGTCTGTGTCAAGCAGGTGCCGGACACCACCGAGATCAAAATTGATCCGGTCAAGAACACCCTGATCCGCGAGGGTGTTCCCAGCATCGTCAACCCCTTCGACGGCTACGCCCTGGAGGCCGCCGCCCGCATCAAGGACAAGAACCCCGACACCAAGATCGTGGTCGTGTCCATGGGCCCGCCCCAGGCCACCGCGGCGCTGAAGGAGTGCTTGTCCATCGCCGCTGACAAGGCGTACCTGGTGTCCGGCCGAACCTTCGGCGGCTCCGATACCCTGGCCACCAGCTATATCCTGTACAACGCCGTGAAGAAGATCGAGGAGCTGGAAGGCAAGTTTGACGCCATCTTCTGCGGCAAACAGGCCATCGACGGCGACACCGCCCAGGTGGGCCCCGAGATCGCCGAGCATCTGGGCTATCCCCAGGTCACCTACGGCCTGGAGGCCGAGCTGGACGGGGATATGCTGAAGGTAAAGAAGGAAGTGGAAGAGGGCGTCGAGATCATCGGCGTGAAGTTCCCCTGCCTCGTCACCTTCACCAAGCCCGCGTGGGATCCCCGCTATCCCACCGTCAAGCGCAAGCTGGCCGCCAACCGGGCGGAGATCCCCGTGCTGGGGGACGACGCGTTCCCGGACATCGACTCCTCCCGCATCGGCCTGAAGGGTTCTCCCACCAACGTGAAGAAGACCTTCGTGCCCCAGCGCAAGACCGGCGGCGTGAAGATCCAGGAGTCGGACGGCCGCGCCAGCGCCCAAAAGCTGTTTGAGCTGCTCAGCGGCGCCAGCATTATTTAAGGAGGGGAAGCACAATGGAAGCCAAGACCAAAGATTTGTGGGTATTTGTAGAGACTAACGAGGACGGCACCGCCAAAAACGTGGGCATCGAGCTGCTCACCCCCGGCAAGATGATGGCGGGCAAGCAGGGCGGCCAGCTGGTGGCCGTCGTCATCGGCAGCGGCGTGGATGAGGCCGTCAAGGCCGCCAATGAGCACGGCGCTGACAAGATCATCGTGGTGGACGGCCCCGAGTTCAAGCACTACACCACCGACGCCTACGCCATCGCCCTGGTGAGCCTGGTGGAGAAGTACGGCCCCACCAGCATGATGATCGGCGCGACCAACAACGGCCGCGACCTGGGCCCCCGCGTGTCCTGCCGCCTGAACACCGGCCTGACCGCCGACTGCACCGCGCTGGACGTGGACGAAGAGACCGGCAACGTGGCGTGGACCCGTCCCGCCTTCGGCGGCAACCTGATGGCCACCATCATCTGCCCCAACCACCGTCCCCAGATCGGCACCGTCCGTCCCGGCGTGTTCAAGAAGAGCGACGCCGTGGAGGGCAAGGCCGAGATCGTGAAAGAGGACATCCATGTGGCCGAGGAGCAGATCCGCACCCAGGTGCTGGAGATCATCAAGGAGATGGACAGCGAGAACGTGGATCTGGAGGGCGCTGAGATCATCGTGTCCGGCGGACGCGGTGTGGGCGGCCCCGAGGGCTTCGAGCCCATCAAGGCGCTGGCCAAGGAGCTGGGCGCCACCGTCGGCGCTTCCCGCGCGGCTGTGGACGCGGGCTGGATCGCCCACGCCCATCAGGTGGGCCAGACCGGTAAGACTGTCGGCCCCAAGCTGTATATCGCCTGCGGCATCTCCGGCGCGATTCAGCACATCGCCGGCATGAGCAGCTCCGACGTGGTGGTCGCCATTAACAAGGATCCCGACGCCCCCATCTTCGACGTGGCCGACTACGGCGTGGTGGGCAACCTGTTTGAGGTGCTGCCCGTCCTCACCGAGGAGATCAAGAAGGCCCGCGGCTGATTGGCGTTACCTATACCCGCCGGATGAGCGGACACAAAATAAATTCAAGAAAGGATAATGCGCTATGAATTTTCATTTTAACGAAGAAGAGCAGGAAATTCTTGACATGTTGCATGACTTCTGCCTGAAGGAGGTGGCCCCCAAGGCCGCCGAGGTGGACGAGAACGAGCGCTTCCCCGAGGAGACCTGGCACAAGCTGGCCGACATGGGCATGATGGGCGTTCCCTTCGCCGAGGAGTACGGCGGGGCCGGCCTGACCTACCTGAACTATATCGGCATCTGCGAGGAGCTGGCCAAGCACTGCGCCACCACCTCCGTCATGGTGTCCGCTCACACCTCCCTGTGCTGCTGGCCCATCAGCCAGTACGGCACCGAGGAGCAGAAGCAGAAGTACCTGTCCAAGCTTTGCACCGGCGAGTGGCTGGGTGCCTTCGGCCTGACCGAGCCCGGCGCCGGCACCGACGCCGCCATGCAGAAGACCATCGCCGAGGACAAGGGCGACCACTGGGTGCTCAACGGCTCCAAGATCTTCATCACCAACGCCGGCTACGCCAACGTGTTCGTGGTGTTCGCCATGACCGACAAGTCCCTGGGCACCAAGGGCATCTCCGCCTTCATCGTGGAGAAGGACTTCCCCGGCTTCAAGGTTGGCTCTCACGAGAAGAAGATGGGCATCCGCGGCTCCTCCACCTGCGAGCTGGTGTTTGAGGACTGCATCGTTCCCAAGGAGAACCTGCTGGGCGAGCTGAACAAGGGCTTCAAAGTTGCCATGACCACCCTGGACGGCGGCCGTATCGGCATCGCGGCCCAGGCCCTGGGCATCGCCCAGGCCTCCATCGACGAGTGCGTGAAGTACACCCAGGAGCGCATCCAGTTCGGCCGCCGCATCAGCCAGTTCCAGAACACCCAGTTCCAGCTGGCCGATATGCAGGCCAAGGTGGACGCCGCCCGTCTGCTGGTCTACCGCGCCGCCCAGGCCAAGCAGGATCACGAGCCCCACAGCCATCTGGCCGCCATGGCCAAGCTGGTGGCCTCCGAGACCGCTTCCGACGTGACCCGCCGCACCCTCCAGCTCACCGGCGGCTACGGCTACACCCGTGAGTATCCCTTTGAGCGCATGATGCGTGACGCCAAGATCACCGAGATCTACGAGGGCACCTCCGAGGTCCAGCGCATGGTCATCTCCGGCTGGATGGGCGTGAAGTAAATTTTTCCTTCCTTCTATCATAGCACTACGAAAGGGCGCTCCGCCAGATCTGGCGGAGCGCCCTTTCGCGCCCATTCAAAGCGGTTCATTGATCCCCAATTCCGCCAACGCCCCCAGCAGGGAGCGCCACTGCTTGATCAGTTCGCCGTACCGGGCCATGCCGTGATCGGTCAGGCGGTAGTACTTCCGAGCAGGGCCGTCGGAGGTCGCGCCCGTATACTGCTCCGAACACCCCTCCCGGCACAGCCCCCGGAGGATGGCGTAGACAGCGCTCTCCTGGGTGTCGGGGAAGGCGTCGTGGAGCCGTCTCAGCAGCTCGTAGCCGTACTGATCCCCCTGGGCAAGCAGATGGAGCAGGCACAGCTCGATGAGATCCTTTTTCAGCATAGGGCCACCCCCGCGCCCGCGAGGCCGACAGCGGTGAGAATAGTGTACCGTGTCAGATAGGGCTGGAACCAGTCCTCGGGAATGGTTTCCCTCAGGATGTTGAAACTTGAGAAATTCCACAGCATCCCAAGCACATCCAGAGCCAGCACCGCCGAGGTCAGGGCCAGAAGATAGACCGCCGCCCACCGGCGATCCCGGGTGCGGGCTTTTACCAGGGCAACCGTCCCCACCAGGCCTGCCAGGGTGCATCCGCCGTACTCCAGCCAACGGTTCATGGCCATGGCAGCAGAGGACGATTTCCCCGAGTAGGCGGCGCCAATGCCCTCGCCGATGAAGTTGGTGTCCTCCACCCAGGTGGTCAAAAACTGATCCGGGTCAGAGGAGATACGCCAGGCCGCCCACCACCCCAGAGCAATGGCCGCCAGCATCAGCAGCGCACAGAAAATCATTCCCTTGGAAAGAGGGCGTTTCGTCTGCTCCCTCCGGCGGAGAAACCACACCAGGCACAGGACAACCCCAGCTGTCAATTGGAGTATGGGCAGGACGGTCAGGATGGTAAACTCCGGGGCGCCCCACTGGTATTCGCCGCCCCACTCATACCAGCGAAACAGCCGAAAAGTGGGAGAAATAGGCAGAGGAGCCAGCGCCGCCGACAGCAGACAGGCCGCCAACGCGATGAACACCACCAGCCAGATGCGATACTGTTTGACCGTAGTAAGCTGCATCACCGCGTCCCCTGGATTGCCCAGATCCCGGCGCAGCTCCTCCTCCGTCCGGGGCGGGTCGCTCACGATGTCCCGGTAGTCGGCGATGACATCCTCCGCCTCCTGGGGCGGCAGCCGCCACCTGGCGGCCCGCTCCAGCCGGGTCATGTAATCCTTTTTCATACCAGCGCCACCCCCGTTCCCACTAGGCCGATGATGGTGATGACCGTGCAGCACTGCCGGGTGTGCGCCTCTATGGACCCGAAACCACCTGAGGGGTCCATAAAGGAGTACTGGTTCAACAGGCAAAAGGCCAGCATCATCAGGGCAAAGCTCATCACGTACACCGCCCGCCAGCGGCGGTTTTTGGTGCGGGCCTTCACCAGAGCCACGACGCCTGTAATGCCCACAGCGATGCCGCCCCATTGCAGCGCGTCACCCGCCCAGGCGCTGTGCGACGTTGTCCAGCCGTTCATGGCATCAAGCCAGTGCGTAATGAGAGCGGGCTGGAACATGATGCCGTCCGGGTACAGGGAGAACTGATAGAAGCACCACCACACCGCCGCCATGAGGGCCAGTTCTACGATCAGGATGACGATCAAAGGCCGGGGGAGGGGCGCTTTCGGTTCGCCTTTCCGAGGGCGGAACCAGACCAGGGACAGGACAATCCCCGGGATCATAAACCAGAGATACATATGAAATCCGGGGACGAACAGGTATACATAGGGAGAGAACAGACAGACCCAAATAAGTCCAAATTTGCTGGGCAGGAACAGGGGCACGGGACAATTCGCCGGGATCAGGATGCACACCGCCATAACGGCGAACACCGCCAGCCAGATGCGATACGCCCTGGGCGGGGTCATCAGCAGCTTGACGACCTGTTCGGGGTCACCCACATCCCGGCGCAGCTCCTCCTCCGGCCTTGGGGGCGTGCTCACGATGTCCCGGTAGTCGGCGATAACGTCCTCCGCCTCCTGGGGCGGCAGCCGCCAGCGGGCGGCCCGCTCCAGCCGGGCCATGTAATCTTTCTTCATCAGGAAATCCTCTCCCTCCACTATTATATTTTTCTCTACTGATAATTTTATAGTAGATGTTAAAATGATAATAGCATAGGAGATCCAGAAAGTCAATAGGCAGTCTGCGCATTCCCCCGCGTGTTTCTGGAAAAACAAACCGCACTCCACTTTCCTATTGTGTTTGGGAGAATTCTCCGATATAATAGAAGTAAGATATTTTTAAGGAGGATCGAATACTATGGGTAAAAGCATTCGAAGATCCGTTATGATCCGGGTTATTTGCGCGATCATCGCCGTGCTGCTGTTCAGCGGCGTGACCACCGCCAACATTCTGCGCATTGAGGGCACCCAGAAGCTCAGCGTCCAGGCCACGTCCATGCTGGATCAAGTCCAGCGGGCGGAGGTGGCCCACTACAAGTGGGCCACCAACCTGAGCAACGCCCTGTATGCCGGGACGGAGTTCACCGGCAGCATGGATCACACCGGCTGCGTGCTGGGCAAGTGGCTGTACGGCGACATTGATCTGAACGACAGCGAGGTCAACGCCCTGCGCGCCCAGATCGAGCCGCTTCACAAGGAGCTCCACGCCTCCGCGGGCACCGCCCTGGAGCTGCTGGCGGAAAATCCCGATGAAGCCCGGCAGTATTTTCAGAGCACCATCCAGGCCAATCTGACCAAGCTGGTGGGCCTGCTGGATCAGGTCGTAGAACGGGGCGAGGCTCTCAGCAATGAGTATGCCGATAAAATGAGCGGCATCATCGGCCTCATGCACGGTTCCACCGTCGTGTGCCTGCTGCTGAACCTCATCGCGCTCATCAGCCTGGTCATCTATGTGATGAACTACGTCATCAAGCCGATGCTGCTCATCACCGAGAAGGTTCGGCCCCTTCAGGACGGCAACCTGACGCTGAATTTTGACTATGACTCCAAAAACGAGCTTGGGCAGCTGGCCCGAACCTTGGAGCAGTCCATGGAGCGCATCCATGAGTATGTGGATGACATTGACCGGGTGATGGACGAACTGGCGAGAGGCAACTTCGACGTAGCCGCGTCCATCCGTTACATCGGCGACTTCCAGTCCATTGAGGAGGCGCTGGATCGCTTTACCGCCGCCGTGTCCGGCGCGTTGGGCAACATCGTCCAGGCGGAGCAGCGGGTGAGCGGCCACGCCGAGCAGCTGTCCAGCGGAGCCCAGGCCCTGGCTCAGGGCGCCACCGAGCAGGCCAGCGCGGTGCAGGAGCTGTACGCCACGGTGGACGATCTGTCCAAGAGCGCCACCCGCAACGCCCAGACCGCCGCCGGGGCCCAGCAGAGCGCCCGCCTCACCGGCGAGCAGGTACAGGTGAGCAGTCAGCAGATGGAGCAGATGGTGGCCGCCATGGCGGATATCGCCGACGCCTCCGAGCAGATCGGCAAGATCATCGCCACCATTGAGAACATCGCCTTCCAGACCAACATTCTGGCACTGAACGCGGCGGTAGAGGCCGCTCGGGCGGGCTCGGCGGGCAAGGGCTTCGCCGTGGTGGCCGATGAGGTGCGCAACCTGGCCTCCAAATCCGACGAGGCCGCCAAGGCCACCAAGGATCTCATCGGAAACTCCATCCAGGCCACCCAGCGGGGCACCGAGATCGTGGACGAGGTGTCCGGCTCCCTGAAAAAGACCCAGGAGCTGGTGGTGCAGTCCAACGACGCCATCGCCACCATCGCCGAGGCCATCAAGGAAGAGGCGGGATCCCTGTCCCAGGTGTCCGAGGCCATTGGCCAGATCTCCTCTGTGGTGCAGACCAACTCCGCCAGCAGCGAGGAGTCCGCTGCCGTCAGCACAGAGCTGTTCGAGCAGGTTCACCTCCTGGAGGACGAGACGAAGAGATTCAAGCTGAAGGGCGGTCTCAGGCGGCCCAGCATGATTCGATAAAGCGGCAAAAAGGAAGGCCGGCAGACGCCGGCCTTCCTTTTTCGCGTTTTTTATGCCTGGTTAGGGATGTATTTTGCCACAATGGCGTTGAGCTCGTCCCAGTGCTCCTCCATGTCCGCCACCAGCTTGCACTGGGTGCGGGCCCGATCCAGATTCTGGCCCGGTCGGCTGATATGGAAGTAGCTGTCCCCCTCCAAATAATCGGTGAGGAAGCGGATGCCGCACTCCAGCGTCATCAGCTTGGCCCCCCAGGGGAGATAGCGGATCTCCGCCTCGGTGAGGGCGTCCCCCGCCTCCTCCAAAAAGGCAGCGGTGTAGATCTCAAACAGCTCCACGTCCAGGTTCACCTTGGAGAGATCCGGCTCGTCCTCGGCGCTGTGGTTGGCCCCAAAGCGGATGGAGTCGCCGAAGTCGTTGATGGCCAGTCCGGGCATCACGGTGTCCAGGTCGATGACGCACAGGGCCTCGCCGGTCTCAGCATCCATGAGGACGTTGTTCAGCTTGGTGTCGTTGTGGGTGACCCGCAGGGGAAGCACCCCGTCCCGCTGGGCCTGAAGGGCGGCGGAACAGTCCTTCTCCCGGGCCAGCATGAAGTCGATATCCGCCTGGCACTCCTTGGCCCGGCCCAGGGGGTCGGCGGCCACGGCGTTCTTCAGGTTCTGGAGCCGGTTTTCCGTGTCATGGAAGCGGGGGATGGTCTCGTGGAGGGTGTGAGCGGGGTAGTCCCGCAGCAGCCGCTGAAAGCGGCCGAACGCCCGGCCGGAGGCGGCGAACAACTCCGGCGTCTCGGCGGATTGATAGCACACCGTCCCCTCCACGTAGCGAACCGCCCGCCATACACCGCCCTGGCTGTCGGTGACGCAGGGACCGCCGTCCCGGGTTCGGATGACAGTCAGGGTCTCCCGACTGGGGTCACCACCCAGCTTTGCGATCTCCCGGCCCAGATACTCGGTGACGTTGACCACGTTCTCCATCAGCTGCTGCGGCTGCTTAAAGGCCGCAGGGCTGATCCGCTGGACGATCACTTTCCGGCAGTTCCCATCCGCCAGAAGGACATCTGCCCGGAAGGTGTCGTTGATGTGGCCCTCTCCAAAGCGGTCGATCTTCTCCACGCTGCCGCCGAAATCGTAGGCCGCCAGCACTTCCTGCAAGGTCTGCTCTGCCTGTACCATGCTCATATCCTTTACCTCCTGGGCGGATGAACCGCCTGTCTCTATTTTTGGGGAACGGTCAGCCTTTGTAGCCGTTGGGGTTCATGGACTGCCATTTATAAGAGGAAGCGCACATCTCCTCAATGCCCAGCTGCGCCTCCCAGCCCAGCTCTTCCCTGGCCTTGGCGGGGTCGGCGTAGCACACGGCGATGTCGCCGGGGCGGCGGGGCTCAATGACGTAAGGCAGTTCCTTCCCGCAGGCCTTCTCGTAGGCGTGGAGCACATCCAGCACGCTGTAGCCCTTGCCGGTGCCCAGATTGCACACAAACAGACCGCACTTGCCTTCCAGCTTCTTCACCGCCGCCACATGGCCGCGGGCCAGATCCACCACATGGATATAGTCCCGCACACCGGTGCCGTCCGGCGTGGGATAGTCGTTGCCATAGACGTGGAGCTTTTCCAGCTGGCCCACCGACACCTTGGCGATGTAGGGCACCAGATTGTTGGGGATGCCGTTGGGATCCTCCCCCATCAGGCCGGACTCGTGGGCGCCGATGGGGTTGAAGTACCGCAGCAGGGCCACGTTCAGCTCAGGGTCGGCGGCACATACGTCCATCAGGATCTTCTCCTGGAACAGCTTGGAGGTGCCATAGGGGTTGGTGGTGCCGCCGGTGGGGAAGTCCTCCCGGATGGGAACGGTGGCGGGGTCTCCGTACACCGTGGCGGAGGAGGAGAACACAAAGTTCTTCACCCCGTGGCGGCGCATGGCCTGAAGCAGATACAACGTGCTGATGAGGTTGTTGGAGTAGTACTCCAGGGGCTTGGCCACACTCTCCCCCACCGCTTTCAGGCCGGCAAAATGGATCACTGCGTCGATGTCCGGATGCTGGGCGAACAGCGCCTCAACCTCATCGTCATGGCACAGCTCCGTCTTCATGAAGGGGACGGTCTTTCCAGTGATTTTCTCCACCCGGCGCAGGGCCTCCTCGCTGGAGTTGACCAGGTTGTCCGCCACCACGACGTCATATCCCGCGTTGAGAAGCTCCACACAGGTGTGGCTGCCGATATAGCCGGCGCCGCCGCAAACTAAGATGGACATACAAACGCGCTCCTTTACTCAATAAAATGATAGGGCTTTCTAGGGGCGGACAGTTTTCCGGCCTCTTTTCCCTATTATAACTGGACGATCCAAAAATGAGAAGAGCTTTCTTGCTGGTTTTTTCAAGATAATTGTCCTCATACCTCCGCGCGGCTCCCGGCCCGCCTCCGCCTCCGATACTCCATGGGGCTCATCCCCTCCTGACGGCGGAAGCTCTGAGAAAAGTAGCTCAGGGAGGAAAAGCCCAAAATCTGGGCGATCTGGGACAGGGAGTGATCCGTCTCAGCCAGCAGGAAGCGGCTCTCCTGGATGCGCCGGGAGATCAGGTAGCTGATGGGCGAGATGTTGAACTCCCGGCGGAAGGCGTGGGAAAGGTAGTATTTGTTGATGTGGGCCAGTCCGGCCAACTGATCCAGGGTGAGGTTCTCCTTGAAGTGGTTGTCGATGTACCGCCGGACCTGGTTGCACTCCCGGCTGGAGCCAGAGGCGGCGGGGGCCGCGTCAGACAGGGCGAAGTCGTCCCGCCGCAGCAGGCGCAGCAGGATGATTTCCAGCAGGCGCTGGCAGATCTCATCACACCCCGCCCGGGGCTCCCAGATCTCCTGGGTCAGGGTGCGCAGGCAGCCGTCGATGGCGTCCTCCGCAAACAGGTGGAGCAGGGTGTAGCCGCTGGCGTCCGTGATGGTTTCCAGGCCCTCCACCCCCAGCACCACATATTCCATGGGGCTGCCGTTCTGGCTGGTCTCGGTGTGGGGGATGCCCGCGTTCACCACCATCATATCGCTGACCGCCACCGGGAAGCGCTCCTCCCGGATGAGAAAATCGCCGTGGCCCCCGGTGATGAAAAACAGCTCCGCGCAGGTGTGGGAGTGGAGCTGGGAGGCCCAGTCCTTGCTGTAGTGAGCGCAGGACACATAGCGCAGCCGGGGCTGGCTGTGCCCCACGCCGCCAGGGGCAGCGCGATCCGCCAGAATATATTGATGTGTACTCACGGCGTTTCTCCCCCAGTTCCCGCAAGATTGCACAAAATGAGTCATATACTTATTAAATCTCATTATAGCGGTTTTTTCCTCATTGTGCAACCTTCCAAAAAAATTTTACCTCTCCCGACCCTCTTTTTTCAGATTCCTCCAGGCGGCGGAAAAGGGCGGCAAGGGAAATCATAGATTTTGCCCAAAACTCCCCCGCTCAATCCCCATGTTTTGCGTCAAAATGTAAAATAAAGCAATATCTATAAAAACTCGAGCAACAATCGAATTGCCAATTGAAAAAAAACCGTTTACCTTTAGAGATGTAAGGGCGGGGCTATCCCCGCCGCATCCGTTATCATATGGAATGGAGGAACCAAAAGATGAAAAAGCTTCTCAGCATCATCCTGGCGGCTGCCATGGTCCTGGCTCTGTTTGCCGGCTGCAGCGGCAAGACCGGCGAGGAGAGCAAGTCTCCCGACCCCACCAAGACTCCCGACGCCACCCAGAACGAACCCGCCAATCAGCCCGAGGGCGGCGACAAGCAGTACGAGGGCGTGACCGTGACCATGTGGTCCATGTGGAGCTCCGGCGAGCCCCAGGCCAATGTCATCTCCGAGGCCGCCGCTGCCTTTGAGGCCCAGACCGGCGCCAAGGTGAACATCGAGTTCAAGGGCCGCGACGTGAACCAGCTGCTGTCCACCGCCCTGGAGGCCAAGGAGAACATCGACATCATCGAGGACGACTACCAGCGCATCGCCAATGTCTACCCCAACATCCTGGATCTGACCGATATGGCCAAGGCCGTCAATTACGACAGCTGGAGCTACGCCTGCCTGAACAATCAGGTCATCGAGTGGGTGGGCTACCTCAACTCCATCGTGGAGCAGCCCCAGGTCGGCGGCGTGTTCTATGACAAGGACGCCTTTGCTAACGCCGGCGTCACCGCCGAGCCCAAGACCTGGGCCGAGTTCCTGGACGTGTGCCAGAAGCTGAAGGATTCCGGCGTGGGCCCCGTCGCCCAGGACAGCGCCTACTGCAACTTCGCCTTCTATCACCAGCTGGTTCGCCACCTGGGCGAGGAGAAGATCGAGGAGCTGGACATGAACGGCGGCTGGAGCGACTCTGACGCCGTCATCGCCGCCCAGGAGATCATCGACCTGAGGAACGCCGGCTATCTGGCCGACGGCGCCCCCGACGAGTTCCCCAGCAGCGAGAACAAGATCGGCTATGGCCAGGCCGCTATGATCGTGTGCGCCAACTATGTCACCGCCGAGGTGAACAACAACACCGGCACTGAGGTGAACTGGGGCCTGTTCAACTATCCCGCCGTGGACGGCGGCGTGGAGAACACCTCCGCTTACGGCGGCGCCAACTCCCTGGCCGTCACCTCCTACAGCGAGAACGCCCAGGCCGCGTTTGACTTCATCATCTTCCTGACCACCGGCGAGTTCGACCAGAAGATGGCCACCGAGGCCGCTCAGATCCCCGCCGACAGCCGCAACACCGCCCCCGCCGCCCTGACCGGCACCATCGAGACCCTGCTGGCTGCCGACAAGCCCATGACCTGGTGTGCCGGCATCAACGCCAATTCTGATCTGCAGCCCACCATCAAGTCCATGTGCGTCGAGCTGTTCGAGGGCAAGTACGCCACCGGCGCCGACTTCTGCGCCGCCCTGGACGCCCTGTACAAATAAGAACGCCCAACCCACACCGCGCTGGCAGGCGGCGCCCCACGGCGCCGCCTGCTTTTTATATCCCAGCTTAGAAAGGAGAGGGCTTTATGAAAAAAAACAAGGCAATGATCTTCTGGTTTTGCCTGCCTGCTGTGCTGTGCCTGCTGATCATGTTTGTCTATCCCGTGTGCCGCACCGTGGTCATGAGCTTCTTCGCCGTGGAGAGCGTCACCGCCACCACAGCGGACTGGAGTTTCAACGGCCTGGGCAATTACCTGAAAATCTTCGGCAGCGCCGGCTTTATCACCTCCATGAAGAATATGCTGCTGATCTGGTTCGTCGGCGGACTGATCTCTCTGGCGCTGGCCATGCTGATGGCGGTAGTCATCACCAGCGGCATCCGGGGCAAAAAATTCTTCCGAGCCGCCATCTATATGCCCAATATCATCAGCGCCGTGGCACTGGCCACCATGTGGATCCAGTACATTTTCAACTATGATTACGGTCTGCTCAATGAACTCGTCAAGCTGTTCGGCGGAGAGAAGATCCGCTGGCTGGGAACCGATTTAAAATTCTGGGCCATGACCGCCGCCTTCATTTTCGGCAGCGTCGGCTACTATATGCTGATCTACATCAGCGGCATCGAAGGCATTCCCCAGGATCTCTTCGAGGCCGCCACCATCGACGGCGCGGGCAAGGTGCAGCAGTTCACCCGCATCACCCTGCCCCTGCTCAAGGGCGTTATCAAGACCTCCATCACCTTCTGGAGCATCAACACCACCACCTTCTTCCTCTGGACAAAGATGTTCTCCCCCATCGACACGGAAACGTCCACCATTGTGCCGGTGGTCTACCTATATGATATGGTGTTCGGCGGCAAGAACATCATCACCCGCGACGCCGGGGCCGGCGCGGCGGTAGGCGTGGTGCTGACGCTCATCATCATCGTGGTGTACCTCATCACCGAGTGGCTCTTCAAGGGCAGCGACCTGGAATATTAAGGAGGGAGCGGCATGAAAAAGATCAATTGGAAAAAAGAGGCCCGCCTTCTGCCCGGCTATTTGATCGTCGTTGTCTGGGTCGCCTTTACCGCGGTGATGCTGGGCTGGATCATCGGAGCCAGTCTGTCCACCTCCCGGGAGATCTTCTCCGGCCAGATTTTCAAGTTTGCAAGCGGCTTTCACTTTGAGAACTACGCCACGGCGTGGAACGCCCAAAATGTCTCCGTGTTCTTCGGCAACTCCCTGCTTTACTCCGTGGTCTCCTGCTTCGGAGTGCTGGCCATCTCCGCCCCGACGGCCTATGTGCTGTCCCGCTGGAACTTCTTGGGCGGCAAGGCCCTGCGCATTGGTCTGGTCATCGCCATGAGCGTGCCCATCATCATGGTCATCATGCCCATTTACTCCCTGTCCATCCAGTGGGGCATCAAGGGCCGGGTGCTGCTGATGGCACTGTATATCATGATGCGGGTACCCTACACCACCATTTACCTGCTGGACTTTTTCTCCACCCTGTCCCGCACCTATGAGGAGGCGGCCTATCTGGACGGGTGCAGCGCGCCAAAAACCTTCCTGAAAATCATGCTTCCCTTGGTACAGCCCGCCGTCATCACCGTCACCATCTTCAACTTCATGTCCGTGTGGAACGAGTTCTTCATGGCTCTGATCTTCACCAACAGCGAGACGATGGCTCCTGTGGGTGTGGGGCTGCTGAACATCATCAACTCCATGAAGTACACCGGGCAGTACGGCGGTATGTTCGCGGCGGTCATCATCGTATTCCTGCCCACCTTCCTGCTGTACATCTTTATGTCTGAAAAGATCATTGCCGGAGTAACAGGCGGCGGTGTCAAGGGCTGATAGGAGAATCAATCTATGGAAGAAAATCGCAAGGGCCGCGTTACCATCCCCACCGATGTGGACGTGGTTCCCGAGACTTTGGAACTCCTGAAGCGCTGGGGAGCGGACGCCATTCGCGACTGCGACGGCACCGACTACCCGGAAGCGCTGAAGGGTGTGGACGCCAAGGTCTACTCCACCTACTACACCACCCGGAAGGACAACGCCTGGGCAAAAGCCAACCCGGACGAGGTGCAGCAGTGCTATATCATGACCGGCTTCCACACCGCGGCCGGGGGCGCGCTGTCCATCCCGCTGATGCGGGGCATCAGCCCGGAGCTTTTGCAGGTGAACACCCGGGATGACATCAAGCGCTGGTGGGAGGTCATGGATCGCACCACAGGGCAGCCCCTTCCCCCCGCCGCCTGGCGGTATGACGAGGGGACGGGATGCGTGGTCATCGACGCGGCCGAGGCGTTCCACGACTATACCGTCAGCTTCCTGGCCTACCTGATCTGGGATCCGGTGCATATGTACAACGCCGTCACCAACGACTGGAAGGACTTTGAGCACCAGATCACCTTTGATGTGCGCCAGCCCAAGACCCACGCTTTCACCATGGAGCGGCTGCGCAAGTTTATTGCCGACCACCCCTACGTGGATGTGATCCGCTACACCACCTTCTTCCACCAGTTCACCCTCATTTTCGACGAGCTGAAGCGGGAGAAGTACGTGGACTGGTACGGCTACTCCGCCTCGGTGTCCCCTTATATCCTGGAGAAGTTTGAAAAGGAAGCCGGGTACAAATTCCGCCCCGAGTTCATCATCGACCAGGGGTATTACAACAACCAGTACCGGGTTCCCAGCAAAGAATACAAGGATTTCATGGCCTTCCAGCGCCGGGAGGTGGCCGCTCTGGCCAAGGAAATGGTGGACATCACCCATGAGCTGGGCAAAGAGGCCATGATGTTCCTGGGCGACCACTGGATCGGCACCGAACCGTATTTGGACGAGTTCAAGTCCATCGGGCTGGACGCGGTGGTGGGCAGCGTGGGCAACGGCTCCACCCTGCGGCTCATCTCGGACATTTCCGGGGCGGTAAAATATACCGAGGGCCGTTTCCTGCCCTACTTTTTCCCCGACACCTTCCATGAGGGGGGCGACCCGGTGCGGGAGGCCAAGGAAAACTGGGTCACCGCCCGCCGGGCCATCCTGCGAAAGCCTATTGACCGCATCGGTTACGGCGGCTACCTGAAGCTGGCCTGCCAATTCCCCGACTTCCTGGACTACGTGGAAAGCGTGTGCAATGAGTTCCGGGAGCTGTACGAAAACATCAAGGGGACGACCCCCTACTGCGTTAAGACCGTGGCGGTGCTCAACAGCTGGGGCCGCGCCCGTTCCTGGGGCTGCCACATGGTGCATCACGCCCTGTACCACAAGCAGAACTATGCCTATGCCGGGGTGATCGAGGCCCTGTCCGGCGCGCCCTTCGACGTGCGCTTCCTCAGCTTTGACGAGGTCAAGGCTGACCCTCACGTGCTGGACGGAGTGGACGTGGTGCTGAACATCGGCAACGGCGACACCGCCCACACCGGCGGCGCGGTCTGGGAGAATCCGGACATCTCCGCCGCTGTCAAACGGTTTGTACACAGCGGCGGCGGCCTCATCGGCGTAGGTGAGCCCGCTGGGCACCAGTACCAGGGCCGTTATCTCCAGCTTTCCGGCGTGCTGGGGGTGGAAAAGGAGACCGGCTTCACCCTGGGCTACGACAAATACAACTGGGACGAACATCCCGATCACTTCATCCTGGCCGACTGCCCGGGCGAGGTAGATTTCGGCCAGGGCGGGCGGAACATCTACGCCTTGGAGGGTGCTCAGGTGCTCATCCAGCGGGAAAAAGAGGTTCTGCTGGCGGTGAATGAATATGGTCAGGGCCGGGGCGTGTACCTGTCCGGCCTGCCCTACAGCTTTGCCAACAGCCGCCTGCTCTACCGGGCCATCCTGTGGGCGGCCCACGGGGAGGACGACCTGCTGCGCTGGTTCTCCTCCAACGAAAACGTGGAGGTTCACACCTTTGTGGCCAACGGCAAGTTCTGCGTGGTGAACAACACCTACGAACCCCAGTCCACCACCGTCTGGACGGATAACGGAAAGAGCTTCCCCCTGCATCTGGCGGCAAACGAAATCAAGTGGTTCGAAATCCAGCAGTAAAGACGCAAAACGCCCGCTTATCCATATTGGATAAGCGGGCGCTTTTTCTTTTATCCCGGCTCCTTTTGCTTCACGCACCGGTCGGCCATCCACAACGCCGCCGGTATCACAATCCCAACAGCGGCCAGGATCAGTCCATCCCCCCAGCTCCCGCCGCAGGAGCGCAGGTAGAGGGACACGGGCGACCACCGCACCACCGGGGCCAGAGCGGGGAACAGCAGGGACAGGTCGATCAGCACCGGGGACAGCAGCAGCGCCAGCACCGGCACAAAGGGCACCACCGCCGGCAGGGCGCTCCACACTGCCCTACACCGAGCCAGCACCAGGGCCAGCGCCCCCCAGAACATCAGGTAGGCCGTCAGCGGCAGAAGGCAGGCCCATGGCCGCTCCAAAGCCAGCAGAGCCAGCGCCCCGGAACACAGGGCGGGAAGCAGAGCCCCCGCCATTCGGGGCAAAAGCAGCGCCGTCATCCCCCGCAGGGGGCGCAGCCGACGGGCAAAGGGGCTGTCCAGCCATCGGCCCAGATCCATGGCGGTGAACAGCGCCCAAATGGACAGCACAATGGCAATCAATCCCGCCAGCAGTCCGTCCACCCCACTGTCCGCCAAGGCAATGGGATCCAATGGCCGGCCATCCACCGTCTCCATGGACACCAGCACCCGCTCCTGATCCAGCAGCGACTCCTCCAATCGGGGCCGTGCCTGGTTGGCCCCCTCCCGATCCAGGATGCCGCTGTCCACCAGATAATCCTCCGCCACGCCGGGGGCAGTCAGCTCAGCCACGCAGGCTGTCACCGTCTCCCGCACCATGGGGTAGACGGTGGAACCGGGCCCTATCAGCAGGGCGAACAGCTCATAGGTGTCGCGCCGGGCCAGCCGCGCCTCAAAGTCCTCCGGCAGCACCAGGGCGCAGTCCCAGCGGCCCGCCGCCACCTGNCGCTCCGCCTGATCCGCGTCCGACCGGCAGAACGTCACCACCAGCCCGCNGCGCTTGTCCAGCCTNTNCCAAAANTCCTCNCCGCCCNGNNNGGGCAGNACCACNCCCACCTGGACGGGNGTGGCCGCCTCCTCCGCCGGAAGNGCNAGNCGCGCGCCNAAGGTCAGCACNGGCAGCAGGAGCAGNAAAAGCCACGNCCGCCAGCTGNNNGCCTGGGCCCGCAGGGCGTTTTTCAGGGAAGTCCANAAAAANCTCACCGCTCCACCTCCTGCCGNTCCACCTCGCGGCGGTACAGNACCCAGGCCAGCAGCCCCATCCCNATGGCGGACAGGGCCAGNCAGACCCAGGTNGANNNCGGNANCTCATANCCCATNGGCCACGCGGCCAGCTGCCGCAGCCAGGTCACCGGGGACAGCCAGCCCAGCCGCTGGATGGTGCGGGGCAGCAGNACNGGCGGGACGATCCCNCCCGCCAGNCCCAGCGACGCCAGGGACGCCAGAAAGGCCAGCGCCCCGCAGCCCGCNGCGCTCCCCGCNNNCAGNCAGCACANAGCNCAGAACAGGGANCANAACGCCGCCATNATCACAGCCACCCCCAGCAGNGCCAGCGGACGCTGNCCCTGCCCCGCNGCCAGCAGCGCGGGNGCCAGCAGNAGNNNCANNGCNGGCATTCCGGCGGCCCATCCGGNCGCANANCCCACGGCGCACCCCCTGCCCGCTCCCCGCAGCCGCCGNTGGAACCGCAGCCANCCNCCGCTGTAAACCGGCATGAACAGCGGCGCGGCGGACAGCGCGAAATAGGCCAGCAGGGACAGGGCNTAGTGGAGGGGGATGGGCAGCGCCTGGGTGGCGGATACCATTTGAANCTGGAAGGAATTCGANCGATCCAGCGCCATCGTNATGTAGCGCAGGTTGATGTCGATCATCGCCTGATCCCAGCTCAGGCCCACGGGCGGGTTCTCTTCATACAGCTCCAGCACGGCGTANACCCCGCTCTGGAAGGCGGACAGGATNTCCGAGGCGCCCTGCCCCACCCACAGCAGCAGCAGGGACTCCAGCGGCCGATCCCCCGNCACCACAAGCCGCAGATCCGGNTTCTCCCCATACCGCACCCCTTGGATGAAGTTCTCCGGCAGGAGCAGCGCCGCCGTGACCTCCCCCCGCTCCAGCGCCGCCAGNGCCTGNTNCTCCTCCATGGCGACGATNNGGCAGTATTGGGCGATNTCCTCCATCCCGNTCATGTACTGCTCCANNTGGCGGGGCGTGCCGTCNCCCTCGGGCGCGGCAATGGCCAGGGTGACGCCCTCCAGCCNCACCCCTTGGGACANAAGCTGNTCCGCCGCCNNNCCCGCCCCGATGGGCANAAGAAGGCATAATAGGGCAAGCCCTGCCAACAGCCAGAGCTGTTGGCGGAGCCTGCNCAAAGTCAAGATCAAATANGTTTTGAAAAAGCGGAGCGTATCCATCCGTTTATCAGTAGAAGGCCCAGANCAGATCCTCCGGGATGAGNGCCATCATGTCATAGACCCATTCCTGGGCGTAGTACTCNATGTCGTAGTACAGNTNCATCAAGGTCATNCAGATCCATATCGCCCAGCAGCGTCGAGTNAGGCAGGAANGCNGCCACACCGTCAAACGGGCCCACNGAATAGTCCACCGACAGCGAGCATATNTCCATCCCGACAGTCNNCAGGGACACNTCGCCCTGNAGGTNGAGGGANTCCTTTCCGGTGGTGAGCTGGCCCGCCATCTTCACGGAGGCCATGTTGTTCAGGTTGAGCCGCCACTCAAAGTTGTCNGCCTTGGCCTTGGGCTCATAGCTGNANTTGGAGCTGATCCGGAAGAGGGTGCTGCCGCCGGAGCGNGCGCGGAGGGTCGTCGCGTCGGTAAACACGCCGTCCTTGCCGCCGTGGNTGCCGGTGGACTCGATCAGCACCTCATCGNCGTCCACGGCGATCCTGAAGCTGAAATCGTCCACATANTTGTCGCCGCCGCCCAGNTACAGGCCAAACTCCANCCTGCTGCCGTTCTGCTCCTTGGAATACTCCACCGCGCACACGTAGCCGNCGTCGAGATAAACCTCCAGCTCCAGATCACCCATCTCTTGAAGCGCCTGCTTCAGCGCGTCAAACACCTCGCCNTAGGGATCCATGCCGCTCATATCCGGCANNANATNCCCGATGNNGTCCTCGTCCAGCCCAATNCCCCGCAGGAACTTTCGCGACTGCTCCTGGCTGTCCACCAGCGCCATGGCGTCCGACAAAGCGTCGATGTANTCCTCCATNGCCTCCTGGGGNANGNTGACNAGNTANGCNGCNGCNTNCACGCTGTTTNCATTGACCTCNATGGTCTTTTTGCCGNCCTTNTCCACTTTNATGGCGTCCGCCAGCNTCTTGGCAGCCTCCTTGAGCTCCTGCTCCATCTCCTCAGGCTGCTGGCNGGNGNCNGTCTCCTCCGCCAGATCGAAGAGGTTGAAGCCNATNNNGCTCACNTCNATGTACTCNTCNTCCANGCCCAGCCGNNCCAGGTCGGCGCCCANNGTCTCGGTGTCCAGNCCNTAGGCGTCNCCNCCGGTGAACTGGGGGGAAGNGAAGCTNAGCACATTGTCATTCACCGCCATCAGGAAGGACGCGATTTCGTTGTCCCCCCAGAACGCGGCCAGCTCGCCGCCCAGCGTGCGGCCCTTCTGGTCGTAGTCTGTACTTATGCGCAGACCCAGCCCCTGCAAAGAGGACAGGTCATAGCCCACCAGCCCGCTGTTGATGCTGCTCAGCTCCATGCTGAAGCTCTGGCTGACGGACTTGCTCTGGGTCAGCTCTGCCATATTGGGGAGGCCCATTCCTTCCCCGGCCTTTGAATAGGCGGCCATGGTCTTGGCGAAGGCAGCCTCCACCTTCCCCTTGGGGGAGGAGAACACGCCGGAAACAAGCATGAACACCACCGCCGCCACGACCGCCACGGCCGCCACAGCTCCGCCGATGAACAGGCCCTTCTTTCCGTGCTTCTCGGTATCCTCCGGGGGCGTCGGGGGAGACACCGGGGCGCTTCCGCCCGCCCCCGCCGAATAGGACGGGGACGCCCCATAGGAATAGATGTAAGAGCCGGCGGCACTTTCTGTCGTGGGCGCCGGATCCGGCGCCGCCTCCGCCTTGGGCGCGGCCGCGGCGATCACCGCGCCGCAGTGGGGGCAGAACTCTGCCGTGTCACTGATCTCTTTCCCGCATTGCACACAAAACATCATGATCCCTCCGTTCTTATTTTTGGGCCGTGCCGCTCTAAGCCAGCAGCCGGCCATCCTCCAGCCGCAGCACCGCGCCGCACAGCCGGTCAAGCTCCGCCTGGTGGTGGCTGCACCACACCAGGCTTCCGCCTCCGGCCAGGAATCCCTCCAGCCAGTCCAGCAGCCGGGGCACATAGNCCTGATCCAGNCCGGCGGTGGCCTCGTCCATCAGCAGGATCTCCGGCCTGGGCAGCAGGGCCATGGCAATGCTCACCCGCTGGGCCATCCCGCCGGACAGGGCGCGGATGGGGCGGCGCAGCAGAGGTTCCAGTCCCAGCAGCTCCAGAATATCCTCCGGCAAGGGGCCCGTCAAACCGCACGCCCGCTGCCAAAGGGTGAGCTGCTGTCTTACGGTCAGCTCCCGGGCCAGCTCGGCGCTCTGGGGGGCGTAACCCATCTGTCGGCGCAAAAACTGCCGGTCGCCCAGGACGCTGCGGCCCTCAAACAAGATGCCGCCGCTGTCCGGCCGCTCGATCTGGGCCAGCAGCCGCAGCAGGGTGGATTTCCCCGAGCCGTTGCTGCCCGCCAGCCCCAGGCACTGGCCCGGCGGCAGCAGGAAGCTGACCGGCGAGAGTACCTGCCGCCCGCCATAACTCTTGCACAGCCCACGCGCCTCCAGCATGATGACCCAGCCGCCCCTTTCTTGTTTCCAACCGTCGGAACACTGTGCCACCAGTATGCCACAGCCGACAGGAAAAAGCAAGCCCCTGCCCGCCCGACAAGGCGGGCTTTTCAGCCTTTTGTGTTCATTTTTTCCACCTGTTCCACGCTTTTCGCCGTTATCTCCACCCAGGCGGGGCGGAAGCCGCTTTTGACGGCGTTGCGCACCGACTTGATGTTGCTCCAGGCCGCGCAGTAGAAGGGGACCTTCCCCCGCTCCAAAATCTCCAGCGCCAGCCGGGAGGTGAGGGCGGACGCGATCCCCTGCCTGCGGTATCCCGGCAGCACGTCGATGCCGATCTGCCACATATCCTCGCAGTCCGCCGAGCAGGCGGCAAAGCCCACCAGCTCCCCGCCGTCATAGGCCCCCAGGCCCAGCACATCCAGCTCCTTGCGCTTCTCGCACAGGGCGTTGCCCCACTGGTCGGTGTACAGCGGCCCGAAGTCCGGTTGGCTCATGATCCGCAGCTCATAGGGGCAGTCCAGCGGCTTCAGCGCCCCCAGATCCGGGAGAAAATACTCCGCCATAAAGCAGATCCGCTGGCCCTCTTTTTGCAGCGCGTCGTTCAGCACATGGAGATTTGGCGTCTCAAAGCAGCGCTCCGGCGGAAACCGGTTGATGTAGTCGGATACCATATCCCGGTACTTTTCCTCCACCGAGGCCACGATATTGCTTCCATAGGAGACCAGGTCGCAGGAAAACGGCAGCTCCAGGTATTTTCTGGCCTTGGGNTGCGNNNGNGANNCTNNCGACCACGTTGTCTGTACGNAGGAAGTCCCCCGGCTCACAGCCCGAGTCGATGGCGGACTGCCGCAGGGCNNNATTCAAAATNTCCTGGTTTGTCCAAGCNGCCATAGCAGATCACCTCGTTGGATTTTTGCTTATTTTACGGCAGGGAATGATCTCTGTCAAGGCTTGATGAATCCCGCTTCCCGTGGTAAAATGNGNTATCTNATCGANANCGGGAGGCCCGCCGTGGACNCATTGGAACGACTGCCCATCCCCCTGCTGGAGTGGTTCCGGGACAACGCCCGGCGGCTCCCCTGGCGGGATGATCCCACNCCTTACCACGTCTGGCTGTCGGAGATCATGCTCCAGCANACCCGTGTGGCGGCGGTGCTGGACTACTANAAGCGGTTTNTGGNNGANGCNCCNGANGNNGCNGCGCTGGCNGCNCTCCCNGANGANCGGCTGATGAAGCTGTGGCAGGGNCTGGGNTANTACTCCNGGGCCCGGAANCTGCAAAAGNCNGCNAAGNTCATCGNAGAGGAGTATGGCNGCCAATTCCCNTCTGACTANGCCGCNNTNCGNGCCCTGCCGGGGGTGGGGGACTACACCGCCGGNGCCATCTGCTCCATCGCCTTTGGGCAGGNNGTCCCCGCNGTGGACGGCAACGTGCTGCGGGTNTATGCCCGGATCGCGGGGGACNATGGGGANATCACCACACCNCANATGAAGAAAAAGGTGACCCAGGCTCTGGAAGCGGTCATNCCCGTCAGCGCNGCGGGGGCGTTCAACCAGGCGCTGATGGAGCTGGGGGCTACGGTGTGCCTGCCCAATGGCGCGCCGCTGTGCGAGCGGTGTCCGGCAAAAGACTTCTGTGCCGCCCTGGCCCAGGATCGGATCGGGGAGCTGCCCGTCAAAGCGCCCAAAAAGCCCCGGCGGGTGGAGGAGCGCACNGTGTGGCTCATCTTCCATGCAAATCGGGTGGCGCTGCGCCGCCGCCCGGGCCGGGGGCTGCTGGCAGGGCTGTGGGAGTTCCCCAATGAGCCGGGGGACGGCTCCCTTCCGGGAATATGGGGCATCGAAGCCCTGTCCCAGGAGTACGCCGGGCNGGCAAAGCACATCTTCACCCACATCGAATGGCACATGGCCCTGCGGGNGGNNGAGGCCGCCTCGGACGAGCTGCCTCCCGGCTGGGTATGGGCCGATCAAATGGAATTAGAGCAGAAATACGCCGTCCCCAACGCCTTTGACCGGGCGCTGAAGCTGGCGAAAGAGAGATTGAACGGAGGAAACTGACATGGCAAAGCTGTATTTCCGCTACGGCGTGATGGGCTCCAGCAAATCCGCCAACGCGCTGATGGTGCGCTACAACTANGAGGAGCGGGGCCAACAGGCGCTGATGGTGAAGCCCGCCATCGACCAGCGGGAGGGGGNAAGCGTGGTCAACTCCCGNATCGGGCTGAANTANNCCTGCGTCTGGTTCGAGGATCTGGNAAAAATGTCCGTGGCCGACATCCGCGCCTACCAGTGCNTCATCGTGGACGAGGCCCANTTCCTCTCCCACGCCCAGGTGGACTACCTNACCNANATCGTGGANGANANGAACGTGCCGGTGANCTGCTACGGCCTCCGGGCNGATTTCAGCGGGCGGCTGTTCCCCGGCTCGGAGGCGCTGCTGGCCTGCGCGGACATCATCGAGGAGGTCAAAACCATCTGCTGGTGCGGCAAAAAGGCCATCTGCAACGCCCGGTTTGACAAAAACGGCGTGGTGCTCAAGGAGGGGGAGCAGGTGGTGCTGGGGGCCAACGACTGCTACATCGGCCTGTGTCGGAAGCACTGGAAGGCAGGAGATTTAGGCCCCGACGGCCCCACCAAATCATGATCTGCACCCTCTGCCCCCGGGAATGTGGAGCCCTGCGGGACGCTGACCACGGTGAGGGCTTCTGCCAGATGCCTGCCCTCCCCGTGTGCGCCCGAGCCGCCCTCCACCTGTGGGAGGAACCCTGCCTGTCCGGCAAAACCGGGGCGGGGACAGTGTTTTTCTCCGGCTGTACCCTGGGCTGCGTGTTCTGCCAGAACCACTCCATCAGCCGGGAAAACTTCGGCAAGACGCTGACTGAGGACGAGCTGTGCGCCGTCTTTCAGCGGCTGGCGGATCAGGGCGCTTCCTGCATCGAGCTGGTCACCCCCACCCAGTTTACCCATGTGCTCAGCCGGGTGCTGGAGCGGCCCGTTCCCAACGGCCTGCCGGTGGTGTGGAACAGCGGCGGTTACGAGCGCCCAGAGGTTTTGCGCACACTGGAGGGCAAAGTGGATGTGTACCTGCCCGATCTGAAATATGTCACGCCGGATATCGCCGCCAAATATTCCGGGGCGGCGGATTATCCGATGGCCGCGCAAGCGGCTATCCTGGAGATGTACCGTCAGCGGGGCCCCGCGCGGCTGGAAAATGGCCTGCTGAAAAGCGGCGTACTCATCCGACACCTCATCCTGCCGGGACAGGTGAACGAGGCCAAGCGGGTGATGGACTGGGTCGCGGAAACGTTTCCAACCGGCGCGGTGCTGTTCTCCCTCATGGCACAGTACACCCCACTGGGGGAACTGGGCGGCTTTCCCGAGCTGCGCCGCTCCCTGCGGCCCTCCGAGCTGCGCGCCGCCAAAACATACATGAAAAACCTAGGCTTGGCCGGCTTTGTCCAGGAGCTGGACGCCGTGGGTGAGGACTTCATCCCCTCCTTTGATTTGACCGGACTTTAAAAAGGGCCGGACGCTTTCGCGTCCGGCCCTCTGCCGCTGCTTGATTTTGTCCGCGGGGATTTTACGCCGCCTGAGCCAGAGCCAGCTCCAGCTTGGCGAAGAAGTCGTTGAAAATGACCTGGGCTTCCTCGCCCATGATGACGTCATCCCACGCGCCGGCCAGCTCGATGAACAGCTCGCCCTCGTCCAGCTCGATGCCGGCGAACACCGCATAGCGGTTCAGGAACTCCTGCAGCTCGCCCTCGGGGTCGATCTCCAGATCTTCCACGGAGCGCAGCACAGGCTCGTCGGGACGGAAGTTGCCGTCCTCGTCGGGCAGAGCGATGCCCATGTCCTGGGCCCAGCCGATGGCGACCGCCCAATAGTGATCCTCGGGCACGTCAGGGAAGTCGGACAGCTCCCACTCGGGGCTGCCGGTCTGCTCCCACAGGTAGCCGATGGCGTCGGCCCGGGTGAACAGGCCCGCCAGAGGCACTTCCACGTCGTCGATCTCAACGGTGGGGTCGGTCACGGGGGTGTTGGGGATTTCGCCGCCGTTGTCACCGTCGTCAGGCTCCGGAGTGATCCAGTGGGAGGTCATGTACGCAATATCCCCCCTGAAGCTGTTCTCAAAGATCCCATCCTCGCCGGCCTCATCGCCGACCCTTGCAAACTCACCGGGAACCGTGCTGTCACCCCAGCCGTCGAACTGCTGTTTATTGTGGGTCACAGCCCCTGCGCTGAGCTCAATACTGCCATAGTATGCGAACGCATACACATCGTTGTCGAAGGCCTCTTGGCCGCCCCAATAACCCTTGTTGTCGGCGATCACGGTGTTGGTGGCGCTGACCGTGGTCGAACCGTAGGCGTAAACATACAGGCCGCCGCCGTAATAGCCGGCCGTGTTCCCGGTTATGGTAACGTCCTCCATGGTGATCGTCCCAACAACCTCGGCGGCCACACCGCCGCCGCCCTTAGCCGCGCTGTTGCCGGTGACCTCGACGTTCTTCATGGAAACCTTGTCAAGGTACCCAAAATAGATGCCGCCGCCAACCGGTCTGGGGGTGGTGTTCGGCAGCGTGCTGCCCGTGGCTTCATTGCCGGAAACGGTCACGTTGGTCAGGGACGCGCTCCCGCCATTCTGAATCACCAGGCCGCCGCCGGCGCCCTGGGCAACATTCCCCGTAATGGAGACATTTTCCAGCGAGGCGTTGTCATGTCCAGTCACGGTGATCGCGCCGCCGTCGCCCATTTCACCATTGGTCACCGTCACGTTCTTAATTGTAACGTTGCTGCCTTCCTTCCCATTTCCCGCGGCCCAGATGGCGGCTCCGTCAGTGACCGCTTTGTTCCCTGTAAACTCGACATCGCTCACAGCGAGGTTTCCGCCCTCAGCATGGATGCCGCCGCCATTATTTACAGACAGGTAATCCTCGCCGGCCGCGTTGCCGCCCTCGATGGTGCCCTTATTGCCGTTCTCGTCCGCGCCGTTCACGGTCAGGTTGGTGTTTTTTGTCCAGATAGCGGATGTGTTGCCGGTGTTCTCCAGCGTGTGGCCGTTCAGGTTTACGGTGACATCATCGCCCTTGAACACCAGGGAGTGCTCTGTCCTGATGTCCCCCAAAAAATTGAACACGTTGTCGTCATCGGTCGCCTTGAGCTCAACATACGATGTTGGCCGCCCATCATACTGGTTACCATTCTTGACAGTAAGGCTATCAATGTACGCCTGATCGATGTCCAGGGCGAGCGCGGGGGCAACCATGCTGGCGCACATGACCAGCGACAGACCCACAGACAAAATCTTACTCAGTTTTTTCATGTTTTTCTCCCTTTCTTTGCATATTTCGGACGCAAAGGTATCCGGTAACCGAACGAGCTTAGAACCGCCAAACAGTCTCAGCGGCTCCTTAGCCTCTGGTTTTGCGTCGCAGCGTTTCCGCTGTTTTGCCATGCAACCGAACGAGCTTAGCACGGAATCCCGCGCCACAGCCTCTGGCTTTGCGTCCCACAGTTTCCCATGGTTTGCCAATGCGCCTTGCCTGCTGCCCCGCCACCCTTAGGCGCGTCGCGCGGCGGGCCGTTTCCCCGGCGGGCTGTCGATCATACGCATCCCCCTCCGTTCGGAGTATTTCTTGTTTGTGCTGTTCTTCAGCACAAACAAAGACCCATGGGTCTTTGCACCATTATACATAGCCCCGCGGGAAAATGCAATAGCAAATTCAAAACTCACGCATGATAAACGCCCGGGCCATGACGGCCCGGGCGCAGTCTTACGATTGTTCAGACGGGGTGGCACGGAGATACTTCTCCTGATAGAAAGCCAGCCAACGGCGGAACTCCGGCTGATCGCCCTGCCGCACGCCCCGTGCGTAGTTGTGGAACTGGAGGTCAGCGTAACGCAGCTCCAGCACCGCCAGAGCCACGTTGGAACAGTGAGCGGCCACGCGCTCAAAGTTGTTGATGAGGTCGTTGATGATAAAGCCCATCTCCAGCGTACACACGCCGTTTTGCAGCCGCCGGATATGGCGCAGCTTCATGCCCTCCAGCATAGTGCTGATAACCTCTTCCAAAGGCTCCACCCGCAGGGCCACGTCGATATCCTCCCGAACCAAGGCCTGCTGGGCCAGGTCGGCGATCTCCTGCACCGCCCCGGCGGAGCGGTTCATATCCTCCAGCCCGTCGGGGGAGAAGGAGACGCTCTTGCCGTCCATCTCCTTGGCAAGATCCGCCAGGTTCACCGCGTGGTCGGAGATCCGCTCCAGGTCGGTGAGGCAGTGGAGATAGTGGGAGCTGACCAGCGTCTCCCGTTCGTTGAGTCCCCGGCTGTTCAGGTGGAACAGATAGTTGCCCAGCTTGTCCTCATAGCGATCCACCACGTTTTCCCGGCCCAGGATCTTCTCATATTTCTCCCCGCTGAAGGTGGTGAACAGTTCAATGGAGCGGTTCAGGTTCTTCATGGCCGCCGCCGCCATCTGCACCACGGTGCGGCCGCTCTGCTCCAGCGCCAGGGGCGGATAGTCCAGGAAACGCTCGTCCAGCAGGTTCTCCTCGAACTCCTCGTCCTCCTCGCCGCCCGTCTCCTTGACGGTAAGTACAGCCAGCCGCACCAGCAGCCGGGTGAAGGGAAGCTGAATCAGCGTGGCCGCCACCTTGAACACCGTGTTAAACACGGCGATGCCCAGCGCGGACGCGGGCAGGGCCATGAAGTCAAAGTCCATAAAGAGGTGGGCCACATAGAACGGCACCATAAACAGCGCGGAGCCCACAATGTTGAAGTAGAGGTAGATGACGGCGGTACGCTTGCCGTTGGGGTTGGCCCCGATGGCGGACAGCAGCACGGGCACACACGCACCGATGCACATACCCAGCACCATGGGGATGGCCACCTCGTAGCTGATGGCTCCGGTGATGGACAGCGCCTGCAGAATACCGATGGACGCGGAGGACGACTGAATCACCGCCGTGACCAGCAGACCGATAAACAGGGACACCACCGGGTTAGAGGCGGCGGAGATGAAGTGCAGGAACGCCGCGTCCTCCTTCAGCGGATCCATGGCGGAACTCATGGCCTGCATCCCGCTCATGAGTACGGAAAAGGCCAGCAGGATCAGCCCCACGTTTTTCTGCGTCTGCTTACGGCAGAAGAAATACAGGACAATGCCCACAAAGGCGATAAAAGCGAACACAGTGGCGGAGGTAAAGCCCCCTTCGCCCTCAACACCGGCTAAGGTCAGCACCCAGCCGGTGGCAGTGGTGCCGACGTTCGCGCCCATGATGATGCCAACAGCGTTGCTGAGCTGCATAATGCCCGAGTTGACAAAGCCCACCACCATGACGGTAGTGGCGGAGGAGGACTGGATGACCGCCGTCACCAGCGCGCCCAGCAGCACTCCTTTGATGGGGTTTGAGGTCAGCTTGCCCAAAATAGTCTCCAGCTTGCTGCCTGCCACCCGCTTCAGGCCGTCCCCCAAAAGGGTCATGCCAAACAGGAAAAAAGCCAGCCCGCCCAGCAGCGATACAACGTCCGCAATACCCATGCGCTCATTCCTTCCTGCGGGCCTGGCCCGCCCCATCGCAGACTCCTAGTATACATACAAAGACATTGTACCATACCTTTATAGGGATTTCTCGCCTTTTTTCATCTTTTTTCATTTTCTCCATAGTTGTCGAATTTTTTTCCCCCGCAAATCGAATTTTGGACAAAACAGAGAAGAAGCGCGGGGATAGCCGCGCAGGGGAGCTTGGACTGGAGCCGTGGGCGGGCCATGGGCCCGCTTAGGCCTGGGGCGGCAAAGCCGCCTGGCGGCGAGGCCGGCATAACAAAAAAGGAGACAGGCAAAAGCCTGTCTCCTTGCAAGCGCCGATCTTTTCTATCGCCTTCCGCCGCCGCGTCCTCCACCAAAGGAGCCGCCGCCGGGACGTCCGCCGCCAGAGGGACGTCCGCCCCCGCCGAAGGAGCGTCCGCCGCCAAAAGACCCGCCGGGACGGGAACCCGCCGAGGGACGGCTGCCACCAAAGGAGCCCCCCGGACGAGAGCCCGCCGAGGGACGGCTCCCGCCGAAAGATCCACCCGGACGGGGGCCCGTGGAGGGACGGCTTCCGCCAAAGGAGCTACCCGGACGGGGACTGGGGTTAGGCCGGGGCGCCGCGCCGGGTCTTGACCCGGGATTGGGCCGCGCGCCCATACCAAAGCCTATACCCGCGCCTGGGCCGGCACCAGGGCCGGGGCCCCCGCGGGGGGGCGGGGGAGGCGCATGGCGCGGAGGCCGGGGCGGCCTGGGCGGGAACAGGTAGAAGGGCCGGTAAACATAGGTGGGCCCGTACCAGCCGCTGCGGTAACGCCGCCGGTGGGAGCCCTCAATCACCAGCAGGAGCACCACCAACAGCACGACAATAATCAAAAAATCACCCATGGTACAGCCTCCTTTCCTAAATCAGCCATAATAGGTCCCATACCACAGCTCCAGCATTTCGGTGAGCTGGCACACGGCGAAATCGTAATCGCCCGCGGCAAACCACTCTTCCATATAGTCGTAGGCGTAGTCAGCGGCGGTCTGGTCGGTAAAGGTTCCACGGATATCGTTGCCCTGGAGCAGCCAGTAGTTGTCGCCCTGAATGTCCAGCACCACAATCATGTCGTAGCCGCCCAGCCCCATGTCCTCGGCGCACTGCAGAGCGTAGCTGTACAGGTCATCCCCGCCGTAGTCGCAGGTGACCACGCCGACGGTGACATTATAATTGTTCCACAGCCGGTCGTTGCGCTCGTCCAGTGCCTTTACCGTCCGATTGGACAGCACCCGGGCGTTGTCCCACACGAAGGAATCGGCGGAGACGGGCGGGACAGTCTGGACAGGCGGGATGGTCTGGGAGGGCAGATCAGGCTCCGGCGTCCTGGAGGCGTGGGCCTTGTTGTAGCCGATGCCGATGGCGGCGGCAATCATCACAATGGTGAGAAACCAGGCCACGCCCTGCTTTTTCAGTAATTTCATGGAAGGTTCCTTTCATAAAAAAGCGGCATTGTCACGCTCAGCCACGCAGCTCCAAGAGCTTCTGCTTCAGCTCGCCCTCGATGCGGCCCAACTCCAGCTCGGCCTCCTTGCGCTTCTGGGCGCCGTCCTTCTGGATCTGCATGACCTCGTCCAGGGTGGAGATGAGCTGCTCATTGGTGTGCTGGAGGGTCTCGATATCCACCACGGAGCGCTCCGCCTCCCTGGCGGTCTCGATGGTGCCCATCTTGAGCATCTCCGCGTTTTTGCGCAGCAGGTCGTTGGTCATGTTGGTGACAGCGGACTGGGCTGCGGTGGCCTGGCGGGAGTGCTCCATCCCCAGGGCCAGCACCATCTGGCTCTTCCACAGCGGGATGGTATTCACCAGGGAGGACTGGATCTTCTCCAGCATCAGGGTATCGTTGTTCTGGATCATCCGGGTCTGGGGGCCCATCTGGATGGAAATCATCCGGGTCAGCTCCAGGTCGTGGAGCTTCTTCTCGAAGCGGTTGCAGAGATTGGCATAGTCGTTGTACTGCTGGGCGTCCTCCTGAGCGCCGGAGGCGGCGGCCTTCTTGCGCATCTCCTCCAGCGTCTCGTTCCGGGCCTTCATCAGCGCCTTCTTGCCCGCTAAGATATACATGGTCAGTTCCTTATAATATTTGGTATTCAGCTCATACATCTGATCCAGCATGGCGATGTCCTTCATCAAAGTCACCTGGTGGCCCTCCAGAATGGAGGCAATCTTGTCCACATTGACCTCCGCCTTATCATAGCTGGCCTTCAAGGCGGTAAGCTCGTTTTTCTTCTTCTGGAAGAAACCGGCGATGCCCTTCTTCTCCGGCTGGCCGAAGGTTTTCAGCTCCACCACCAGGGAGGACAAAGCCTCGCCCACCTCACCCAAATCCTTGGTGCGCACGTTGTTCAGCGCGTTCTCCGAGAACCCGGCGATGTTTTTCTGGGCGGCGGCGCCGTATTGGAGTACCTGGGTGGAGTCGGTGATGTCGATCTTCTCAGCGAAGTCGTTGACGATCTTCCGCTCCGCCTCGCTGAGCTGGCTCTCGTCCAGCTGGATGGCCTGGGCATCCCGTGCCGCCTGGACGGCGGCGGCGTCATCGGGGGTGATGGTACTGCCCAGGGTCAGCGTGGGGGCTTCGGGAGCGGCGGGGACAGCGGCCTCAGCCGCCTGAGCGGCAGCGGTCGCCGCAGCGGAGCCGCTGGGATCCAGGGTCAGCTCGGGCATCATGTTCAGTTCGTCACTCATGGTCTTTCTCCTCCGAATTTTGATTTGGGTCGTCGTCAAATAGGATCGGGTTGTCCGCGAATTTGGGCGGGGCGGCAAAGGGATCCAAAACGGTTTCCTCCGGGGTCTTTTGATAGCTTTTCCACAGGTTTGCGGCGGTCAACGTACTCAGCACCAGCACGAGCAGCAGTAACAGGTTGAACTCCGCCAGCCGCCGCACAAACGCCACCGCCATGGAGGCGGCGGCCAGCGTCCACACGATGGCCAATGTCCGATATCCCCGCCGGGTGATTTTCTTTTTCACGGCGCCTCCCTCACGATCCACCCAGGGTCATATTCGTCCCTCTGTTCCATGGAGCTTTGCTTTTCATGCTTCTCATGAACCTCCTAATGTCATGCCTCCTAACCCTTCTTGGGCCAGCATCTGCTCCATAACGGTGATCTCGGCGGACACGTCCATGGCCTCCTCGCCGTAGAGGTCGTCCAGCTGGCGGGTGAATGCGGCGCATACGGTGTCCAGCATATCCTCGATTTTGCCCTTGGTGCCGTCGATGTTGGCCCCGGACACGCCGGCGGCGTCCATCCGGTCATAGGCGTTGAGCAGCTTCAGCGTGGTGGGCAGGTAGTAGTTCATAAACTTGCGGATCTGGGGCAGCTTGGACGGCTTTTCCACCACCGCGTCAATGATTTTGCCCGTGGTGGTCTCCAGATGGGTGATCTGGGCGGAGATTTTCACGTCCTTGATGGACTCATTCAGCCGCCGCATCTCAGAGATGGCCTTTCCCCGCTCGTCCAGCAGGGCGTCGATCTCGGGATTTCCCGTGGATTCCGGCTTTTTGGGCTTCGCCTCCTGCTTGGAAACAGGCTGGGGCGGAGTCTGGGGCGCGGCCTGAGCCGTATCCTGCATCTCATACCCTTTATCGGGGAAGAGCATCTTGCCCACGTAGTAGGCCACCAGGGAGACCAGCGCCGCCATGATATAGTGGGTGGGGCGGTACAGGGGGGCAAGCAGCGACCACAGAAGCCAGGTTCCCCCGATGAAATAGACGGGCAGCACGCTGCGTTTTTTCACATAAGACAAAGTGTTTGCCCCCTTTCCCAGTTCTGGTCTCTATTTTACTCCCCGGACAAGCCTCCTGTCAAGAAGAAGGGTGCGCGGGCGGTTGACTTTAACAATTTCTTCATGTAAAATAGAGTATTATTTCAATTAAGACAAGGGAGTCTTTCCAAATGATGACGTTAGACGATTTCAGGGCGGCGCGGAAAATACTGGACGGCGTACTCCACCGCACAGATCTGATGTACAGCCCCTTTTTCACCAAAACCACCGGCAACCACGTGTACATCAAGCCGGAGAATATGCAGGTCACGGGAGCATATAAGATCCGCGGGGCCTATTTCAAGTGCTCCACCCTCTCTGACGAGGAAAAGGCCCGGGGGCTGGTCACCGCCTCGGCGGGCAACCACGCCCAGGGCGTGGCCTACGCCGCCCAGGCGGCAGGGGTACAGGCCACCATCGTCATGCCCACCACCACCCCGCTGGTGAAGGTGAACAACACCAAGGACTACGGGGCGAAGGTGGTGCTCCACGGCGAGACCTTTGACGACGCGGCGGCGTTGGCCGCCCAGCTCAGCGAGGAGGAGGGGCTGACCTACGTCCACCCCTTCAACGACCTCACCGTCTCCACCGGCCAGGGCACCATCGCCTATGAAATTTTCAAAGATCTGCCCGACGTGGACGTGATTTTGGTGCCCGTGGGCGGCGGCGGGCTGGCGGCGGGTGTGGCCACCCTGGCCAAGCTGCTCAACCCCTCCGTGCGGGTCATCGGCGTGGAGCCCTCCGGGGCGGCGTCCATGAAGGCCAGCCTGGAGGCGGGCCATGTGGTCACCGTGAACCCCATCAGCACCATCGCCGACGGCGTGGCCGTCAAAACTCCCGGCGACCAGGTGTTCCCCTATATCCAGAAGAACCTGGACGGCATCATCACCATCGACGACGACGAGCTGGTGGACGTCTTCCTGGATGTGATGGAAAAGCACAAGATGATCGTGGAAAACGCCGGCCTGCTCACCATCGCGGCCTTAAAGCACCTGGACTGCCAGGGGCAGAACGTGGTTCCTGTCCTGTCCGGCGGCAACATGGACGTCATCACCATTTCTTCCCTGGTGCAGCACGGACTCATCAACCGGGGGCGCATCTTCACCTTCTCGGTGCAGCTGCCCGACCGGCCCGGCGAGCTGCTGCGCATCGCCGACCTGGTAGCCAGGCTCAACGGCAATATCATCAAGCTGGATCACAACCAGTTCGTCAACATCAACCGCCAGGCGGGGGTGGAGCTGAAGGTCACCCTGGAGGCCTTCGGCCTGAGCCACAAGGCGGAGATCATGGACGCCCTGCGCCAAGCGGGCTATCAGGTCAAGGAGGTGCCTCTCAGCGGCACCATCACAGGCTAAAACACAATTCCCCTCACCGCCGCAGACATGACATCACCCCGCCCATCGGGCGGGGTGAGAGAACAAGTCACACTCCCCCCACCGCCGCGTTGGCGGCGATGGGGGGTATTCAAGTGCGGCGCGCCGTCCAGACGTCCGGACTGGGCGCGAGCGGGGGCGTGGGGGAACCGCCCAGCCGACCCTGGCGGCGACCTCCGCGTGTTTTATCTTATGTGGCGGCTGGGCGTTGGGTGTGCTGCTCGGGCGGCTTTGGTCGGGCCTGACCGTCAAACAAATTCACAAAAGAAGGGGTAAAAATCATGGTCAAAGTGGCGCCCTCCATCCTTTCGGCGGATTTTTGCAATCTGGAGGCCGACATCCGCCGGGTGTCCGCCGCGGACTGGCTCCATGTGGACGTGATGGACGGGATGTTTGTCCCCAATATCACCATCGGCGTGCCGGTGGTGCAGTCCATCCGCAGGCACACGGATATGTTTCTGGACGTTCACCTGATGATCGACAAGCCCGCGCGGTACATCGACGATTTCTGCAAGGCGGGAGCCGATCTGCTGTCCGTCCACCTGGAGGCCGACCACCCCACCCGTATCGCCGACGCCCTGCGGGCTATGGAGGCCAACGGAGTGAAAAAGGCGGTAGCCCTGCGGCCCATCACGTCGGCCAAGGCCGTGCTGCCCTACATCGAGCAGCTGGACATGGTGCTGGTGATGACGGTGGAACCAGGCTTCGGCGGGCAGAAGTTTATGGAAAGCCAGCTCGCCACTATCCGAGAGGTGCGGGCCATCATTGACCAATACAACCCCGGCTGTGAGCTGGAGGTGGACGGCGGCATCGCCCCAGGCACGGCGGAGCTGGTCGTTGAGGCCGGGGCCAATGTGCTGGTGGCGGGCAGCGCGGTGTACGGGGCGGAGGATCCGGCAAAGGCAATCGAATTTTTGCGGAAAGCGACGTGATATCAATGAAAGAGTATAAAGTTTTGGACGTTCTTAATGAGGCTGAGGCCGAAAGAACTATGAACGAAATGGCTTATAAAGGATGGCGCGTACTATGCGTGACCTATAATAGCACATTCCAATATCTTATCATTACTTTTGAAAGAATCGTGTAACTTGTTTTGGAGGTCTTACCATGGACTATTTCCCCGCAGCCCTGGAAACCCTGGTAGAGCAGTTCGCCAAGCTGCCCGGCGTAGGCCGCAAGAGCGCCCAGCGGCTGGCCTTCTATATCCTGGATCAGCCGGAGCAGACGGCCAAGGACTTCGCCGCCGCCCTGCTGGACGCGAAATCCTCCATCGGCTGCTGCCCGGTATGCCAAAACCTCACCGACGGGGACGGTGAATGCGCCATCTGCGCCTCCTCCAAACGGGATCACTCCGTGGTGTGCGTGGTGGCCGACCCCAAGGACGTGGTGGCCATGGAGCGCTCCCGGGAGTACACCGGGGTGTACCACGTCCTCCACGGGGTCATCTCCCCCATGAACCACGTGGGCCCCGACGACCTGCGCATCCAGCAGCTGGTGGAGCGGGTGGCGGAGGGCGGAGTGGATGAGGTCATCATGGCCACCAACCCGGACACCGAGGGGGAGACCACCGCCATGTACCTCAGCCGGCTGTTGAAGCCCTTCGGGGTGAAAACCACCCGTCTGGCCTACGGCATCCCGGTGGGCAGCCACCTGGAATTCGCGGACGATGCCACTTTGATGCGGGCTTTGGAAGGACGCAGAGAAATCTGATAAGGAGGACGCGCCATGAAACCCACTGTCACCTTTTCCCCCGAACGGCTGGAATACCTGAAGCTGCTGGCCCGCCAGTATCCCACCGTCCAGTCCGCCAGTACGGAGATCATCAACCTGCGGGCCATCCAGAACCTCCCTAAGGGGACCGAGCATTTCATCTCCGACGTCCACGGGGAGTACGAGGCGTTCCAGCACATCCTCAACTCCGCCTCCGGCGTGGTGCGGGTAAAGATCGACGAGCTGCTGGGCACCACCGTCCCCCGGTCCGACCGGGATCAGCTGGCCACCCTCATCTACTACCCCGAGGAAAAGCTGGAGGAGATCGAGCGGGAGACGGAGGATATGCGGGAGTGGTACCGCATCACCTTCCACCGGCTCATCGACCTGTGCTGCCTGGTCAGCGCCAAGTACACCCGCTCCAAGGTGCGCAAGGCCATGCCCCCCGAATACGCCTATATCATCGACGAGCTGATTCACACCCACTACGAGAAGAACGAGGCGGACAAGCGGGACTATTACGAGAACATCATCAGCACCATTATCGACCTGGATCGGGCCTCCAATTTCCTCATCCAGCTGTGCGCGCTCATCAAGCGGCTGGCGGTGGATCACCTCCACCTGGTGGGGGACATCTTCGACCGGGGCCCCGGTGCGGATGTCATCATGGACAGCCTGATGCAGTACCACAGCGTGGATATCCAGTGGGGCAACCACGATATCCTCTGGATGGGCGCGGCCTCCGGCTCCCGCACCCTGGTTGCCACGGTGCTGGTCAATTCCCTGCGGTACAACAACCTGGAGACCATCGAGACGGGCTACGGCATCTCTCTGCGCCCTCTGTCCGTGTTTGCCGACGAGTTCTACCGCCACTGCGACATCAGCCGCTTTGAAATAAAAGTCGCCAAGGAGGACGAGGACAAGACCACTGACCGGGACAGACTGCTGTGCGCCCGGATGCACAAGGCCATCTCCATGATCCTGTTCAAGCTGGAGGGGCAGAAGATCCAGCGCAATCCCGACTTCCTCATGGATGACCGGCTGATGCTGGACAAGATCGACTACGAAGCCAAGACCATCACCATTGACGGCGTGACCCACCCCATGCTGGACACCGACTTCCCCACCGTAGATCCGGCGGATCCCTATGCCCTCACTCCGGAGGAGGATACGCTTATCAACACCCTCACCCGATCCTTCCGCCACAGCGAAAAGCTCCAGCGTCATGTTCGATTCCTCTACTCCAAGGGCAGCCTGTACCGCATCTACAACGGCAACCTCCTGTTCCACGGCTGCATCCCCATGCACGAGGACGGATCCCTCATGCGGTTCTCCATCATGGGCTGCGACAACCTGTCGGGCCGGGCGTTCCTGGACTACGCCGACCGGCTGGCCCGTCGGGCCTACTACAATAAGGTCGGCTCCCCGGAGCGCCAGCAGGGCATGGATTTCCTGTGGTGGCTGTGGGCGGGGCGGAACAGCCCCATCTTCGGCCGGGATCGCATGACCACCTTTGAGCGCCGCTTCGTCGCCGACGAGTCCACCTGGGTGGAGACCAAAAACGCTTACTACCGCCTCTATAACGATCCGGCAGTGTGCGAGGACATTTTGAAGGAGTTCGGCCTGGAGGGCTCCCACTGCCACATCATCAACGGCCACGTCCCCGTGAAGTCCAAGAAGGGGGAGAGCCCCGTCAAAGGCGGCGGCAGGCTGGTGGTCATCGACGGCGGCTTCTGCAAGGCGTACCAGAAAACCACCGGCATCGCCGGGTACACCCTCATCTACAGCTCCAACTACTTCCGGCTGGTGGCTCATGAGCCCTTCGTGGGCAAGGCCGCCGCCATCCACAAAAACTGGGACATCGCCTCCACCTCCCAGGTGTTCGAGCGGCTGGAGAGCCGGGCCATGATCCGCCAGACCGACATCGGCCAGAAGCTCCAGGGCCAGATCGACGAGTTGATCGACCTGGTGGCCGCCTTCCGCAGCGGTGCCATTGTGGAGAGCCACAAAACCTGACCTGTTTGTAAAATATATCCTGTCCGCCCGCCGGCTGCCGGTGGGCGGACAGGATTTTTCACCCTCTGATACCGAATTGTAACCCTTTCCCGCACACTTTTTCTTGCTTGATCCGGCCTATCGTGGTATACTGTTTATGATTGTGTTCGTAGGAGGTTTTCTGCATTATGGAACAATCTACTCCAAAAAAGAAGATTCCGGTCGGGCTCATCGCCGGCCTCACAGCGGCGGCTCTAATCGCTGCCGCCGCGGGCGGCTATTTCGGCCTGTGCGCCTGGGTGCGGGACAATGACCAGCTCCTGCCCGGCGCGGTGGCTGTGGACGACCGGGGAGATACGGTGGCCGATTTGGGCAAGCTCACCCGAGAGGACGCTTTGGCCGTGGTCACCGAGGAAATGGATCAGCGCCTGGATAACCGCACACTCACCCTCCACTATGGCGAAGGCAAGCGGGTGGAGCTCACCGGAGAGCTGATGGCCTGCGCCCCCGAGGCCGCAGTGGACGTGGGCTTCAGCGCCAAGGAGAATCAGCCCTTCTGGAAGCTGGGCGCGCTGTGGCTGGGCGTGGCGAAGGAGCCCACCGACCTGTCCCTGTCCGCCGCCGCCTTCACCCCCGAGGGGGAGGCTGAGGCAAAGCGGGTGATCCAGTCCATCGCCGACGAGCTGTATATGGAGCCGGTGGACTTCACCTATGAGCTGGGGGAGGAGACGGTGACCGTCACTCCCGGCAGCGACGGGCAGAAGTTGGACACCGATGCCCTGCTGGAAGCGGTGGAGGAGGCTCTGGCCCAGGGCCAGACCGAGCTGACGGTGGAGCCTGAGACCGTACCCAGCGCCGAGCTCAGCGGCGAGACCCTCCATGAACTGATCTATGTGGAGCCCAAGGCCCCCGGCGTGGATGAGAGCGGTAAGCTCACCCCGGCGGTGATCGGCCTGTCTGTCAACGCGGAGGAGGCCCAGTCCCTGCTGGACGCCGCCGAACCCGGCGCGCCCGTCATCATCCCCCTGGAGTACACCCCGCCGGGAACCTCCGAGGACGAGTCCATGTACTATAAGGATCTGCTGGCCTCCATCACCACCAATCTGGACGGCGTGGCCAACCGCTCCTTCAACGTGGGCCATGCGGCCTCCTTCTGCAACGGCAAGGTGATCCAGCCCGGGGAGGTGTTCTCCTACCTGGACACCATCGGCGACCCCAGCACCCGCAACGGCTATAAGACCAGCACCGGCTATCAGAACGGCCTGACCGTGGAGATGGACGGCGGCGGCGTGTGCCAGGTGTCCTCGTCCCTGTATTACTGCGCGGTGTATTCCAATCTGGAGATCGTCCGGCGGGCCTGCCACGCCTTCGCCACCGGCTATATCCCCAACGGACTGGACGCCACGGTGTACTATCCCTCTCTGGACTTCAAGTTCCGCAACAACACCGGCTTCCCCATCAAGATCGTTGCCTACACGGAGGGCGGGGCCTGGGGCAAGCTCACCGTCCAGTTCTACGGCAGCAACCCCGACGGCATCAAGGTGGAGACTCAGCGGTATACCCAGTCCTCCACCGCCTGGACTACCGTGTACCAGCCGGACGAGACCATCCCCCTGGGCACCACCAAAGTGGACGTCACCCCCTACACCGGCTATGTGGTGGACGTGTACCGCTGCGTGTACGACGCCAACGGCAACCTCCTCTCCCGCACCTTTGAAAACCACAGCACCTACGCCAAACGGGACAAAGTGGTTCTCTACAACCCCGCCGACGCGGCCTACTGGGGTCTGCCCGTAGATCCCAGCACAGTGGTCACCCCGGATCCCGGCGTTGTGACCACCCCTGAAGTGCCGCCGGTCACTGAACCGCCCATTGTGACCGATCCTCCCGTCATCCCCACCGATGATCTTGGCCTGCCGCCCGTCGTCACCGATCCCGTGGTGGACACCACGCCGGAGCCTGAGCCCACCCCCACCCAGTATATCGACCTGCCCAACGAGGACGGATGGGGCGGATGGGACAACTGGAACGGATGGGAGTGACGCACCATGTTTGAAGGGTTTTCTCAGGAAACGGTGGACTTCATGTGGGGCATCCGCTTCAACAACGAAAAGAGCTGGTTTGAGGCCCACAAGTCCGACTTTCAGACCTATTTTCAAACTCCGATGAAGGAGCTGGGCGAGCAGGTACAGCGGGAGCTGCTGGAACGCTTCCCCAAGAGCCAGCTCAATCTGAAAATTTCCCGGATCTACCGGGACGCCCGGCGGCTGTTCGGCCGGGGGCCGTATAAAGATCACCTGTGGCTGTCCCTGTTCCGCTTCGGCAACGAATCGGGCGGCGACCACCCGGTGCTATGGTTTGAGCTGGCTCCTGACGGCTGGAGCTACGGCATGGGCTTCTGGTGCGCCCAGGCATCGCTGATGGAAAAGCACCGTGCCCGCATCGACCGAGATCCCAAGCCCCTGCTGAAGCTGCACAACAAGCTGGCCAAGCAGTCGGAATTTGCGCTGGACGGGCCTGAGTACAGCCGGAAAAAGCCCTGCGCCGAGCCCAGGCTGGGGTCGTGGTACAACAAAAAATCCCTGACTGTGGGCCATGAGGAGGAACTGACAGAGTTCCTCTACGGCCCCGAATTGGCCAACCGTCTGGTGGAGGGCTTCACCTTCCTTATGCCGTACTACGACTATTTCTCCACCATCTGGGCCGATCCAGATCCCCGTGAACCGATATAAAAAGTATAGCGGCAAGAAGAACTCCTCTCGGTATCCGCCGGGGGGAGTTTTTTACCTCCATACCATTTTTCTCTTGCATTGCTCTGTGCACTATGCTACAATATAACATATTATATAATATTATGTTAAAAGTCTCTTGCCCAAGCTGCTGCTTTGCGTCAAAAACTCCCATCAACATATAGCGGGAAGGTGATTTTGTGAAAAAACGCAGACTGCTGTCCCTGCTCCTGGTTCTGGTCATGCTGGCGGGCTGCGCCCCGGCGGCGGAGACCCCGGCCCCCGACCCCATTCCCACGGCGTCCGCGGCTGTTCCCACCCCTGCCCCTGCGCCCACCCCGGAGCCCACGCCCACCCCCGAGCCGATGGACTTTTACGAGTTCCTGGACGGGGTGAACGCCGCCCGGGAGGCGATGTACACGGGGGAAGAACCCATCGACCTCTCCGCCTATACCCCTGATTTCCATGAGCAGAACCACACCTTCACCGAGGCGGAGATGAAAGTCCTCACCACCGCCCACGCCCCGGAGGAGAACCTGACCCGGGAGGATCTGATCGCCGACGCGGAGACCTTCTTCACCCTCCTCCAAACCACCTATGGGGCCTACTACTACTTCGGCGGGGACGACACCTTCCTCCCCCTGCTGGACGAGGTGAAAAAGGATTTGGCCGCCGCCGAAGACCCCACCGTGGATACCCTGGAAGAAATCCTGTTCCAGCACCTCTCCCCAGTGCTGGTGGACGGACACTTTGTGCTGGGACGCTACCCCATGCGGAGTACCCACTTCCGTTCTATGTATTATGTGCCCGACCTCTACCTGGACAGCATAGACGGCGTGGAAAATCTTGACTACATCAAGCCCACCATCGGCCCGGACGGCCGCATCTGCTGGTGGTACGCCGCCCTCAGCCGCGACGGCAGCGACCTGCCGGACGCTCTGGACGGGAACCAACTCTCGTGGCAAATAGCCTCCTGGTTCCCCTCCAACCCCTCAGCCCGTATTTTTTCTACGTCCGAATGGAATGGAATCCCCATCCTGACCTCCCGGAGTATGTCCACCTCCGACGATTATGGTCACGAGGTTCAGGTGCGGGTCGATGCGCTTGAGGAATTGGCCTCCTGCGGCGGGGATTACAAAGACAGCCCCCTCCTCATTTTCGATGTGCGGAATAATGGCGGCGGCAACGACCCCTATATCAGGAACTGGTTCCAGGATTGGACTGGGGAGGACAATCAGGATCGGCGCACCAGCGCTTACCGTTTCAGCCAACTCTCTTGCCGCCTGCTCAACTACCCAGTTGAGCAAATGGGTACGTACCATACCTATTCACAGGCCGGAGGATGGGTGGAGCGTTCCGGCCCTGTCTTTGTCCTCCAGGATAAAGGGGTAGCCTCCTCGGGGGAGTCAGCGGTAGCCCTTTTCCGCACGGCGGCAGACACTCTTTTGGTGGGTGGCCCCACCGGAGGGCTATACCTCACACCCGGCAACCGAACCTTCTATCTCCCCAATACCGGCCTGAGCTGCTATTTCGGCATCGGCCTTGGCCTATGTGAAACGGGTGAGAACATAGACTGCGTGGGCTTTCTCCCCGACCTGTGGGTGGAGCCCCAGCAAGCTTTGGCCCTGGTAAAAAAGCTGATCGAGTATTACGGGCTGGCGGAAGCGGGCTGATCGGCCCGCCGAAAGGGCATTCTCAAGAGAGCAGTATCAAGCAAAGAGGCCGAAAGCGGATTGCTTTCGGCCTCTTTGCTTATTTAATTGTGGTGATCTCCCATACCGTTTTCCGCTTTGCCAGCGAAACCGCGGCGCCGACCCCGCACAGGAGCAAAATAGCGGCGCCGATGGCGATCAGCGTCCCCGTGTTCAGAAACGAGCCAATCGCGAGGAAGGGCAGGAACCAGATGGGCACGCTGACAGAGGCCCCCCGGCCCCATGTGTTGAGCGCAATAATCAGCGCAACCAGCGCGGCCAGGCACAGCCCCAGGGTCACCCAAGCGTCGACAGCCTCCCACACCGTCTCTGGGCGGGTATCAGCGGTGGCGCGGGGAATCTTTCGCGGGAGCATCGTCCGGAGCGCCTCTGCCTGGCTGGAGTTGTCCAGGATGACCTCCACCTTGCGCGCTTTCCCCTTCTGGGTGGTAAAACTGATGTTAAAGCAGCAGTTCCCCGGCACATTGGTCACCTTGGTGATGTCCTCATACCTGACTGTGCCAGCGCAGTCCTTGCAGGAGAAGCCGTCCTCCCCAAAGCGGTACTCGCTTCCCGCGATGGGGCCTTGCATGATTTCGGGCATTGATCTCACGTTCCTTTCAGTTCTTCAAGCTGTGCATGGGCGCGGGAATCCGCCCGCCCCTTGCCACAAAGTCCTCGGCGCTGCCGGTGTGGCAGGGCATCACCGGCGCGGAACCCAGCAGTCCGCCGAACTCCACCACATCCCCCACCTGCTTGCCGGGGGCGGGGATAATGCGCACGGCGGTGGTCTTTTGATTCACCATGCCGATGGCAGCCTCATCGGCAATGATGGCGGACAGGGTGGCGGCGGAGGTGTCGCCGGGGACGGCAATCATGTCCAGCCCCACCGAGCACACGCAGGTCATGGCCTCCAGCTTGTCCAGGGTGAGGGCTCCCGCCTGGGCGGCGGCGATCATGCCCTCGTCCTCGCTCACCGGGATAAAGGCCCCGGACAGCCCGCCCACCGAGGAGGACGCCATGACGCCGCCCTTCTTCACCGCGTCGTTGAGGAGCGCCAGCGCGGCGGTGGTGCCGTGGGTGCCGCACACCTCCAGGCCCATCTCCTCCAGAATCCGGGCCACGCTGTCCCCGATGGCGGGGGTGGGGGCCAGAGACAGGTCAACGATGCCAAAGGGCACGCCCAGCCGGGCACTGGCCTCTCTCGCGACTAGCTGGCCCATGCGGGTGACCTGGAACGCCGTCTTTTTGATGGTCTCCGCCACCACGTCAAAGGGCTGGCCTTTGACGCTTTGCAGGGCGTGATGCACCACGCCGGGGCCGGACACCCCCACGTTGATGACCCGCTCGGCCTCGCCCACGCCGTGGAAGGCCCCGGCCATGAAGGGGTTATCCTCCACCGCGTTGCAGAACACCACCAGCTTGGCGCAGCCGAAACCGCCCTGGTCGGCGGTGCGCTCCGCCAGCGCCTTGATGGTGCGGCCCATGAGGGCCACCGCGTCCATGTTGATGCCCGCCTTGGTGGAGCCCACGTTGACGGAAGAACATACCACGTCGGTGACGGCCAGCGCCTCGGGGATGGCGGCGATGAGCTTCTTGTCTCCCTCGGTCATCCCCTTCTGCACCAGGGCGGAGAAGCCGCCGATGAAGTTGACCCCCACAGTTTTTGCGGCCCGGTCCATGGCGGCGGCAAAGGGGACGTAATCGGCGGTGCGGGACGCCCCGGCCACCAGGGCCATGGGAGTGACGGAGATGCGCTTGTTGACGATGGGAATGCCGAATTCCGTCTCGATGTCCTCGCCGGTCTTCACCAGCTTCTCGGCGGAGGTGGTGATCTTGTCGTAAATCTTCCGGCAGGCGGCGGCGGGGTCGGGGTCGCAGCAGTCCAGCAGATTGACCCCCATGGTGATGGTGCGCACGTCCAGGTGCTGGTGGTCGATCATCTGGATGGTCTGTAAAATGTCGTTGGTGTTGATCATGGCTCAGCCCTCAGATACGGTGCATCGCGTTGAAGATGTCCTCACGCTGGATGCGGATGTCCAGGTTCCGCTCCTTGCCGGCCTCGGCCAGATCCTCCCGCAGGCGGGCGAAGGGCACTGTGGCGTTGGCGGCGTCCACCAGCATAATCATGGTGAAATACTCCTGGAGGACGGTCTGGCTGATGTCCAGCACGTTGACGTTCTTCTCGCTGAGCAGGGCGCACACGGCGGCGATGATACCCACCTGATCCTTCCCGATGACGGTGACAATAGCTCTCATAGGGGTTCCTCCTTTGATTCAATGATTTCACTGTACGGGACCCCTGAACGCCAGCGCTCCAGCGCAAAGCGGCGTTGGGGGATCATGTTTTGAGGCAGCTGGTCCAGCGCGAACCACTTCAGATCTGCGCATTTGTCCGGCTCATTGATCTGCGGCTCTCCCGCCCAGACGCAGACCTGAAAATAGAAGTCGTAATAGGTCAGCCTGCCCAGTCTGTGGGTCACATGGAGAAAGCGGGTGTTTTCAGGGCGCACGGCGACGCCAATCTCCTCCGCGCACTCCCGGCACACCGCCTGTGAGGCGGTTTCCCCCGCTTCTACGTGGCCGCTGCCGGCAAAGTCCCACCAGCCGTCCATGTAGCCGGTGCCGGCCCGAAGGTGGAGCAGCACCTGCTCAGTTTCGTCCGCTGTCCGCAGCAAAACGGGAAACACTGCGGATGCGTTTTTGAAGCGTTCGCTCACGCATACTCCTCCTTATTATTGCAATTCGTCCAGCGTCAGACTGAACGCGGGGAGGAACCGCTCCATGAAGTAATCCAGCTCCTCCATTTCCATGCCTTTAAGAGCCGCCAGGGTTTGCTCCGAAGCCTTTTTGAACTCGGCATTGCCCGCCTTCAGCTCCTCCACGCACTTGATATACGCGGACAGCTTGTCCGCCGCCTTCACGTACCGCCGCACCAGGGGGTCGCTTTCCCGCACCAGCGGCGCGTAAGTAGGGACCAGCTCGGAAGGAAGCATGGACAGCAGTTTGTCCTGAGCCACTGCTTCCACCTGCCGGTATGCAGTTTTGATGTCCGGGTTGTAGTACTTGATGGGGGTGGGCATATCGCCGGTGATGATCTCCGGCGCGTCGTGGAATAACGCCGCCACGGCGGCCTTATCCGGGTCGATCTCCTTGTGGAACACGTCCCGGCCGATGACCGCCAGGGCGTGGGCCAGCACCGCCACCTCGTAGGAGTGCTCCTCCACGTTCTCGGTGCGGGTGTTGCGCATCAGCGCCCAGCGGGCGATGTAGCGCATTCGGAAGATGTAGGCAAAGAAACTGTAGTTCATATGCGGGGCCGCCTTTCTATATCTGCCCCGGTATTCTACCACGGCGGAAGGAAAATGTACAGCAAAAATCACAGAGGATTTCTCGGGAGGGCAACCGCGGGGCCAGATGGCGGTTGCCTTTCCACCCGTGAAGTGGTATAATGGCGGGAACTCATTGATTAAGGAGGGGCCCGCCGTGGACATCGCCATCTACACCCTGGGCTGCAAGGTGAACCAGTACGAGACCCAGGCCATGGAGCGGGAGCTGCTCCGCCGAGGCCACACCCTGGCGGACTTCGACGGCCCGGCGGACGCCTACATCATCAACACCTGCACCGTCACCGCCGTCAGCGACAAGAAGTGCCGCAACATCATCCGCCGTGCCCGAAAAAGCGCCCCGGACGCCATTGTGGCGGCGTGTGGCTGCTACACCCAGACCGACCCGGAGGCGGTGGCGGCCCTGGGAGTGGATCTGGTGTCCGGCTCGGCGGGGCGGATGAACTTTCTGGACAAGCTGGAGGAGCTGCTTCAAGCTAAGCGGGAGCAAGTGATTACCGTTGACAGCGCCCTGGCACGCAGGGACTTCGAGCGCCTCCCCGCTGGGGGCGCGGCAGGCCGCACCCGGGCCATGCTGAAGGTGGAGGACGGCTGCGTCAACTTCTGCTCCTACTGCATTATCCCCTATGCCCGGGGGCCGGTGCGCTCCCTGCCCCTGGAGGAAGCGGCGGAACAGGCCCGCGCCCTGGCCCGAGAAGGCTACCGGGAGGTGGTGCTCACCGGCATTGAGATATCCTCCTGGGGACACGACCTCAAAAACGGCCAGGGGCTTATTGACCTGATTGAGGCGGTGTGCGGGGCCGCCCCCGGGCTGCGGGTACGCCTGGGCTCTTTAGAACCCAGAACTGTGACAGAGGAATTCTGCCGCCGCGCCGCCGCCCTGCCCAACCTGTGCCCCCATTTCCATCTGTCTCTTCAGTCCGGATGCGACGCGACCCTGGCCCGAATGAACCGAAAATATGATACCGCTCGGTATTATGAGAGTGTCAGATTACTGAGGGAATACTTCCCCAATCCCGGGATCACCACCGACCTCATTACCGGCTTTCCGGCAGAGACAGAGGAGGAGTTCACCCAGACGCTGGAATTCATCCAGCGGTGCGCCTTCACCGCCATGCACATATTCCCCTACTCCCGCCGCCCCGGCACTCCCGCCGGCACCATGCCGGATCAGGTGCCCAGGGAAGAGAAGGAGGCCCGGGCCCGTCGGGCCATCGATCTGGCGGGCGAGCTGGAGGCCCAATGGCTGAACGGCCAGGTGGACTGCACCCTCCCGGTGCTGTTTGAGGAGGAGCGGGACGGTCTGTGGCAAGGCCATGCTCCCAATTATGCCCTGGTGCGGGCGCAAGGAGAATCCCTTCACAACGCGCTGGCGGATGTGAAAATCACCGGCGTGGAGGGAGACGCTCTGATCGGCGTTCTGACAGAAGGGGCGGCCCTTTCGCCCCACGCCGGATTGCGGTAACATAAGAGATTGAAACGGAGGTGGCTCCATGCCGTCCATTATACTCACCGGCGTGCTGCCGGAAGAGGCCGCAGAAGGGCTGTGGGAGAATATCAGCAAGCTCACCGCCAACAAGATATTCGGCGCGGTCATCGCGGCGGTGGTCTGCCTGGTGGTCACCAAGATCCTCACCAAAGTGATGGCCCGGGCACTGGGCCGCTCCAAGCTGGACACGCCCCTCCAAGCTCTGCTGCGCAACCTGCTGAAAGGCGTGCTTTGGTTCATCACGATCATCATCGTGCTGGGCTGCCTGGACATTGAGGTCACCTCTCTGGTGGCGGTGCTGTCCGTGGTGGGCCTCGCCTTCTCCCTGGCGCTGCAAAACTTCCTCTCCAATATGGCGGGCGGGATGCAGCTGCTGGCCTCCCATCCCTTCAAGCTGGGGGATTTCGTGGACGCCGGGGGCTGCTCCGGCACGGTGACGGAAATCGGGATGTTCTACACCAAGCTCACCACCCCAGACAACAAGCTGGTGCAGCTGCCCAACAGCACCATCGTTTCCGCCAACATCACCAACTACTCCGCCCAGCCCACCCGCCGGGTGGAGCTGAAGGTGTCCGCCAGCTACGACGCGCCCACCGATCAGGTCATTGCCCTGCTGAAAGTGATGGCGGCGGATCACCCCCTGGCGCTGGCCGAGCCGGAGCCCGCCGTCCACGTGGACAGCTACGGCGACAACGCCATCGGGTACGTCATGCGGGTGTGGACTGCCAATGCCGACTATTGGACGGTGTACTTCGATCTGATGGACGGCATGAAGTCCGCCTTTGACAAGGCGGGCGTGGAGATGACCTATCCCCATGTCAACGTGCATATGATAAAAGAATAAGGCCGCCCAAATGGGGGCAGAATGGAGTAGCAGACCATAAAAAAGAGAATTCATCATGCTGAAACGCATCCTCGGCCCAGCGCATCCGGTCAGCTATCTCTCCCCATTTTTGATAAAACCGCGCTACCATTTTTGGTTAATATGCACAGGATTTTTAAAAGAATTTTGGCAGTACTTGAGATTTTTAAATATTTTTGCCAAAACGCTTTTCAATTCCCAGAAACTGTGTTAACATACTGTTAACAAGGGTTCGATCCTCGGAACCAGCGGGGATCGAGCCCTCTATTAACCCCAATCTTCAAGAGGGAGGAATTGAGTTATGTATAAGCATTTGCAAAAGCTCGGTAAGGCCCTGATGCTGCCGGTGGCGGTGCTCCCCATCTGCGGTATCCTGATGGGCATCGGCTACCTGCTGTGCCCTGCCTTCATGATGGGCACTGAATGGGCCACTAACCTGGGCTATGCCACTTCCGGCGCGGCCTACTCCGTGGGCTACTTCCTGATCACGGCCGGCAACGCCATCATCGACAACATGGCCATCCTGTTCGCCATCGGCGTGGGCGTCGGCCTTTCTCAGGACAGCGACGGCACCGGCGGCTTGGCAGCTCTGGTCTCCTGGCTCATGATGACCAGCCTGGTAAGCGCCGCCGGCAGCTATGCTCCTGGTCTGGCCGCTAACGAGACCTGGTCCGTGGCTTACAGCAAGATCGCCAACCCCTTCATCGGCATTCTGGCCGGTGTCATCGGCTCCTGGTGCTACAACAAGTTCAAGAGCACCCAGCTGCCCAACTGGCTGTCCTTCTTCTCCGGCAAGCGCTGCGTGGCCATCGTCACCGGCGTGGTGTCCATCGTCGTCTCCGCGGTGCTCCTGTTCGCGTGGCCTGTGATCTTCAGCGTTCTGGTCACCATCGGCTCCTTCATCGCCAAGCTGGACGTTGTGGGCGTCGGTCTCTACACCTTCCTGAACCGCCTGCTCATCCCCACCGGCCTGCACCACGCGGTGAACAACGTGTTCTGGTTTGACACCATCGGTCTGGGCGATCTGTCCGCCTACTGGAGCGGCCAGAGCGGCGTCATCACCAAGGAACTGATGGGCACCGAGATCTCTTGGTCCGTCGGCCAGTATATGTCCGGCTTCTTCCCCTGCATGATGTTCGGCGTGGCGGGCGCCGCCGTCGCCATGATCCGCGCCGCCAAGAATAAGAAGGTCGCCATCGGCATCGTCAGCTCCGCCGCCATCTGCGCGTTCGTCTGCGGCGTCACCGAGCCCTTCGAGTTCGCGTTCATGTTCCTGGCCTTCCCGCTGTACGTGGCCTACGCCCTGCTGTACGCCATCTTCGCCATGATCACCGTAGCTCTGGGCTTCCGTGCCGGCTTCTGCTTCTCCGCCGGCGCCACCGACCTGCTGTTCTCCGCCTCCCTGCCCGCCCACGCCAAAACCTGGCTGATCATCCCCTTGGGCATCGCGGCGTTCGTGGTCTTCTATCTGGTGTTCTACTTCGCCATCAAGAAGTTCAACCTGAAGACCCCGGGCAACGAGGACGAGGATGCTGAGGCCGAGGAGACCAAGATCACCCTGGCCAACAACGACTTCACCGCCATCGCCAGCGGCGTGCTGGCTGCCGTGGGCGGCAAGGGCAACGTGTCCAGCGTGGACTACTGCACCACCCGTCTGCGCTTCGAAATCAAGGATTACACCGCCATCAACGAGAAGGCCGTCAAGGCCGCCGGCGCGGCTGGTGTCATCCGTCCCAGCAAGAACGCCTGCCAGGTCATCATTGGCCCGAAGGTTCAGTTCGTGTACGACGAGCTGAAGAAGATGCTGTAAGACCTCTGTGGTCGACAGTACAGGAGCTGGTTCCTCTTGTGAGTTAACTCTGCCGTGGGCGGGCTTGTAAGCCCGCTCACGGTACTTTTTTGGAAAGGAAGAATTATTATGGGATTTTTTGACAAGCTGAAAAAGGGTCTGCTGGGCGAGGAGCCCGCCCCCGCGCCCAAGGCCGGCGCTGAACTGCTGGTAGGCGCGGTAGCCAAGGGAAACGCCATCCCCATGGCGGACATTCCTGACGCCGCCTTCAGCCAGGGCTTTGTGGGCATCTGCTGCGGCATTGAGCCGGAGGACGGCAAGGTCTACTCCCCGGTGGACGGCGCCGTCAGCCAGGTGCCCGACAGCCTCCACGCCGTGGGCATGGAGTGCGAAGGCATGGAACTGCTGGTCCACTGCGGCGTGGACACCGTGGACATGAAGGGCCAGGGCTTCACCATGCTGGTGAAGGAAGGCCAGCAGGTAAAGAAGGGCGACCCCCTGCTCACCATGGATCTGGAGACCGTCAAAGCGGCGGGCCACCCCACCACCATCATCATCGCCGTCACCAACTCCGACGACTTCGCCGGGGTGGAACCGGTCAAGACCGGCCCCGTCCAGGTGGGGGACGACGTGCTGAAGGTCAGCAAGTAACCGCAAACAGTGCAAAAAGGAGCGGCCCCCCGTGGGGGCCGCTCCTTTTGGTTACTTCGCGTTGAAGATGGTCAGGCGGTTGCAGGTCTGGCAGTACCAAGCCTCAGCCTCATACCAAGTCTTGGGCTGTCCCACAATAAAACCACCCTTCTCCTTGATTTTGCGATTGGTTAAAGTCAACCCCCAGCGCATTCCTTTGGGGAGCCAATAGGAGCCGTGGCCCGAGATATGAGTTCCCGGCTCCAACTCGCCATGACAGTACGGGCACTCCATGGCTTTCTTATTTCCCGGACTTGGGCTGATTGGGCTCCACGGTGTCGAACACGCTCTTGGCGCTGGCGCACAGGCCGGCCAGCCCTTGCAGCTCACTGGGGATGATGATCTTGGTGGCCCGACCATCGGCGGCCTTCTGGAAGGCCTCCAGCGCCTTGATCTTCAGCACGCCTTCGCCGGGAGCGGCCTCATTGATGAGCCGGATGGCGTCGGCGGTGGCCTGCTGCACCTTCAAGATGGCCTCAGACTCGGCCTCAGCGGCCAGGATCTTTGCGGTCTTTTCGGCCTCGGCCTCCATGATTTTGGCCTGCTTGGCGGCGTCGGCCCGCAGGATGGCGGACTGCTTCTCGCCCTCGGCCACCAGGATCTGGGACTGCTTCTGGCCCTCGGCCTGGAGGATGGCTTCGCGACGCTCACGCTCGGCGCGCATCTGCTTTTCCATGGACTCCTGAATGTCACGGGGCGGCATGATGTTCTTCAGCTCCACGCGGTTGACCTTGATGCCCCAGGGATCGGTGGCCTCGTCCAGGATGGCCCGCATCTGGGTGTTGATGTGGTCGCGGCTGGTCAGGGACTGATCCAGCTCCAGATCGCCGATGATATTACGCAGGGTGGTGGCGGTCAGGTTCTCAATGGCGCTCATGGGGTGCTCCACGCCGTAGGTATACAGCTTGGGGTCGGTGATCTGGAAGTACAGAACGGTGTCGATCTGCATGGTGACGTTGTCCTTGGTGATAACGGGCTGGGGATCGAAGTCCACCACCTGCTCCTTCAGGGACACGGTCTTGGCCACGCGCTCAATGAAGGGCACCTTCAGGTGCAGGCCCACACCCCACACGGTACGGAACGCGCCCAGCCGCTCAATGACCACGGCCTTGGACTGCTGAACCACCTTCACGTTGGAGGCCAGGATGCCCAGCAGGATGATGATGACGAGCAGGACGATGATGGGGCCCACGATATCCCCTATGGCGACAGCTCCGGCCAGTGCAAATGTTTTCATTTGATTACCTCCTAAAATATATAAAATAATGCCTTTGGTTACCAACTCTTGGGCTCGCCCGCGGAAACAGGGGCGGAAATGGGCTCCACGAACACCTTGACCCCCTCGATGCGCAGCACCCGCACCCGGGTACCGGCGGCGATGATGCTGTCATTCTCGCTCCGGGCGGACCAGGTCATGCCCCGGATGATGACCGCCCCCTTGCCGTGGATGTTGTCAATGTCCTCGGTGACCTGGGCCTCCGCGCCAATGACACGGTCGGCGTTGGTGGGCTCCACCCGGTCATTCAGGTGCCGCTTGGCCAGGGGCCGAACGGCGGCCAGACAAAGCAGGCTCACCGCCAAAAACAGGGTGATCTGGATCCACAGCGGCCCGCCCAGCAACGCGGCGATGAGCGCGATCAGGGCTCCGGCCGCAAACCAGATGGAGGTCAGCCCCACGGTGACGGCCTCGCTGACCGCGAAGAGCAGCAGCAGCGCCAGCCAGACGATCTTCTGAATGGATTCCGCATCTAAATTGAACGGCATACTCCACAACTCCTTTCTCAGTGCTCTTCCAGTGTACCACAAACAGGGGCCAGGGGGAAGAAGTTTTTCGCATATATTTTCATATTATTGTTGCCAGCGCTTCCATTTTACATTATACTAGGCTTTGTAAAATATTTCCCCTGCCCATGACAGAATACTACACCTTTCACCAGGTATAAAGTCAAGGGGGTTTTCAAAAAACTTTTCTTGCGCTACTCCCGCCCGGCGGGCGGGAGTACCAGGAACTAGGTGCAAAGTCAAGGGGTTTAAGCAAAATTTTTTGAACGGAGCTTTTTATGGGAGAAACCTTACAGTTTGTCATACCCGCCCTGATGGGGGTTGAATCCACGGTGGCCTACGAGCTGAAAAAACTGGGGCTGTCTCAGGTGAAGGCGGAAAACGGCCGGGTGCTGTGCCAGGGCGCCCCCGCGGACATCCCCCGGATCAATTTAAATCTGCGCACCGGGGCCCGCCTGCTGTTGTGCCTTGGCTCTTTCCAGGCCCGCTCCTTCGAGGAACTGTTCCAGGGCTGTGCCGCCCTGCCCTGGGAGGACTACATCCCCCGGGAGGGCCGCTTCCCGGTGAAGGGCTACACCATCAGTTCCCAGCTTCACTCGGTGCCCGCCTGCCAGTCCATCCTGAAAAAGGCGCTGTGCAAAAGGTTGGGGTCGGTGTATGGTTTGTCGGAGCTGCCCGAGACCGGGGCTTTGTACCAGGTGCAGTTTTCTATTTTGAAGGATCAAGTCACTTTAATGTTGGACACCTCCGGCGACAGCCTGTACAAGCGGGGCTACCGGGCCCAAAACATGGGCGCACCCCTGCGGGAGACTTTGGCGGCGGCGCTGGTGTCCCTGTCCAGGTACAAGGGGCGAGATCCCTTCTGCGACCCCTTCTGCGGCTCGGGCACCATTCCCATCGAGGCGGCGCTCATCGCCAAAAACCGGGCACCGGGCTTAAATCGCTCTTTTGCCGCCCAGAAGTGGCGGTGGCTGTCCTCCAAGCTTTGGATGGACGCGGCGGACGAGGCTATGGATCACGAGTTCCACGGCACCTATGACATCTGGGGCGGGGACATCGACTCCGCCGCCGTGGAGCTGTCTCGGCACAACGCCGAGCTTGCCGGGGTGGAGGACACGGTGCGGTTCGAGGTGGCGGACGCGGCGAAATTCCACCGGGATGAGCCAAAGGGGAGGGTGGTGACCAACCCACCCTATGGGGAGCGTCTGCTGGAAAAAAAAGAGGCGGAGGAGCTGTACCGGGCCTTCGGCAAAGCGGCGCTGAAGCTGCCAAAGGGTTGGGAGGTGGACGTGCTGTCCTCCCACACCGAATTTGAACGAACCTTTGGCCGTCCCGCAGACAAAAAGCGAAAGCTCTATAACGGCATGATTAAATGTGATTTGTTTATGTATGCAAGAAGCGCGGAGCCGTCGTGAGCCGTGCGGATGGACTGGAGCGAGGACGAGCGCAAGGCCGCACAGCGGCCTGGAGACCAGTCCGAGTCGGAGGGAAGCCGCGCGTTGCGAACAGGCGCAGCGTGACAACGGCATATAACCCCCGATGGGATACAGATAGAAAAAGGAGGGATGGGCCATGCGGCACATCTTCATCATCAACCCCACGGCGGGAAAAAAGAAAAGCACCAGGCTGCTGGAGGAAAACATCCGAAAGCTGGACGTGCCCTATGAGATCGCTCTCACAAAGAAGGCAGGCGACGCCCGCAGCATCGCCCGGGAGGCGGTGGAGAGCGGCGACGAGGTGCGCATCTACGCCTGCGGCGGAGACGGCACCCTGAACGAGGTGGTAAACGGCGCGGCGGGGTACGACAACGCCGCCGTCACCAACGTGCCCATCGGCACCGGCAACGACTTTTTGAAGCTTTTCGGCAAGGAAAACAAGGCCCGGTTTACCGATTTGAAGGCCCTGTCGGTGGGTCCCCAGGCCGCCATGGATCTCATCGACTGCAACGGCCATCTGGGCCTCAACACCGTGTGCGCCGGCCTGGACGCCCGCATCGCCGCGGACAAGGACAAATACAACGGCCTCCCTCTGGTCAGCGGCATCGGGGCCTACGCCATCTCCGCCGTGGCCAACGCGCTGTTCAAGAGCATCTCCCAGCCCATGACGGTGGACATGGGGAACTTCCACTACGAGGGAGAGGGCACCATCATCTGCGTGTGCAGCGGGCGGTACTACGGCGGCGGCTTTATGCCCGTGGGGGACAATATGCCCGACGACGGCCTGCTGGAGACCCTGGTGGTGCGCAAGGTGAGCCGCCTCACCTTCTTCCGTCTGATCGGGGAATACGGCAAGGGCCGGTACGCCAAGTACCCCGACCTGATCCAGTACGATCAGGGGGACGGGGTCACCGTCCGCAGCCCCCAGGAGCTGGTGGCGGCAGTGGACGGCGAGATACTGCGCTCCCGCGAGCTGAATATCCGGCGGTCGGACAAGAAGATGAATTTCTTCTATCCGGCCGGGTTGAACTATGAGCCAAAGGTATAAAAAAATCCTCCCCCGGCGTTGCCGAGGGAGGATTTTTTACTCTGTCTTGCCCAGCCGCTCCAAGCGCTCCCGCTCCGCCTGACTGAGCCGGTGGTAGCTGGGAGCCATGGCGGCGGCGGACACCAGCTTGCCCTCTTGCGCCATGCGCAGGGCACACCGCGCCACCCCCCAGGCGGTCTGGTAAACCAGGTGGGGCGGCATGGGGGCGCATGGCAAACCCGCCTCCTCCAGCGCCTTTTGCACCAGGTGCGCGCCGTCCCCCACCAGAGTCTGAAGCTTCCCGGAGGCACGGATTTCCGACCCCAGCTCGTCCAGCCCCATGGCCCTGTCATTAGTCAGGCGCTTCAGCTCCCCGTTTTCCGCCCAAAACCGGGCGCAATATACCTGGTTTCGCCGCGCGTCCATAGCGGCGCAGATCTCCCCGCCCACGTGGGCGCACTGCCACGCCATGGACTCCAGGGTGGAGCAGGGGGCGCAGGGCTTGTCCCCCGGCCAGGCCAGCCCCTTGGCGGCGGCCACGCCGATGCGCACACCGGTAAATGACCCCGGCCCCGCCGCTACCGCCACCACATCCATCTCGTCCAGCGTCAGCCCGGTGTTTTTCAGCAGATCAGCGACCATGGGCATAAGAGTGGCGGAGTGGGTCAGCCCGCTGTTCTGAAAGGACTGGGCCAGCAGCTTCTCGTCCTCGGTGACCGCCACGGATGCCGTCACCGCCGAACTCTCCAGCGCGATGATTTTCACAACTCCACCCCCTCGATGGTGATGATCCGGTCGTCGTCCCCGTCCCCCCGGAGGATGGACACCCGGACAGCGTCGCTCTCAATGGCCTCTTCCACGTTCTCGCTCCACTCCACGGCGCAAACGCCGCCCCGGGCCAGATAGTCCTCCCAGCCGATGTGGAACAGCTCGTCGGCGCTGTCCAGCCGGTACATATCAAAGTGGAACAGGAGCAGGCGGCCCCCCTCGTACTCGTTGACGATGGTGAAGGTGGGGCTGGTCACCCGCTCCTCCACCCCCAAAGCCCGGGCTATGCCGGACACAAAAGCTGTCTTACCCGCTCCCAGGTCACCGGTGAAGGCCACCACCCGGCCTCCCGTCAGTGCGCCTGCCAGCCGCGCCCCCAGGGCTTCCGTCTCCTCCCGGCTGTGGGTGACAAATTCCATTGCGGTCACTTCCTTACTTTGGCCCCGCCCGACCGGCGGGGTTTTTCACCGTGATGTTAAGATTTCAAAAACTCTTGCCAAACAGTATAGCATATCTTTTTGAAATGTGCTATACTGTTTTGCAGTTTTGTCAGAGAGGGGGCCATGTCTTGCAGCCTACGCGCACACTCAAGGAATTTTTCAAAAAGGGAGACGTGGTTTTGCTCCTGCTGTGCATCCTGGCCAGCCTCATGGGCCTTGTACTCATTTACAGCGCCACCCAGTACTATGAGCTCCTCCACAGCTGCGCGGCGAAGCAGGCCATATTTCTCTGCCTGGGCGTCATTGCGTATGTGTGGGTCACCTTCATCGACATCGAGTTTTTGATGGAAAAATGGTGGTGGGTCTTCCTCCTGCTGGGCCTGGGGGTCATCCTGACCATTGTCCCCTGGGGCGAGGGCGGAGACAGCGGCAACAAGAGCTGGGTCTATCTTCCCGTCATCGGCAATTATTTCGGCTTCCAGCCTGGAGAGATCGCTAAGCTGTCCTATATTGTGGTGCTGGCCTGGCTCATCAACAAGGAGCGTCCGAAGGGTCTGGGACGGTTCTCCGCCATTGTGAAATACGGGATACTGACCTGTGTATTTGCTGGAATGCTGGCTGTGCTGTCCAGCGACTGGGGCATGGTGCTGGTCTATCTGTTCATTTTCTTGGCTATGGCATGGGTGGCCGGGGTGAGCAAGTGGTGGTTTATCGGCATCGGCACACCCCTAATCGGTGGCGTGGTCTTTTTGTGGCACTTCATCCTGCCCCGCACCAAATATTGGACGGACTACCGCATCATGCGCTTCCGGGTGGTGGTGGAGCACCTCAAGGGGAACAATCTTGACCCCCGGGGCTCGGGGTGGCAGCAGAGCCGCTCCCTGCTGGCCATCGGTTCGGGCCGGCTCACCGGCATGGGCTTCATGAACGGCAAGCAGACCCACTCTCCCGGTCGGGAAAGCCTGCCTGCCCGGCATACCGACAACATCTTCGCCGTGTGCGGGGAGGAGTTCGGCATGATCGGCTGCTGTATCGTGCTGCTGGTGCTGCTGGCCATCATTTTGCGGTGCATCTGGGTGTCCCGTCGGGCCAAAAGCCATATGTCCGCCTATATCGCCATGGGCATCGCCGCCATGCTCATGGCCCAGACCGTCATCAACGTAGCCATGTGCCTGTATGTGGGCCCCGTCATCGGCGTGACGCTGCCCTTTTTCAGCTACGGCGGCTCGTCCACCCTGACGCTGTTTATCGCCATGGGACTGGTGTCCGGCATCAAGATGCGGCCCCTGCCCAGCTGGCTAAAAGATCGAAGTCAGCTGTAAGATCTGTGATCCCCACCCCCGGAGGGGGTGGGGATGTGAAATTGTTCCGCTGGCTGAAGGATCGAAGTCAATTATAAATTCCTGCAAAAATGAAATGCGGGCGTTCCGTTGCTTGGAACGCCCGCATAATTTTTGCTTTTCTGGCGTATGCTAGTCCCACATTCATACAAAGGAGGTTTTCCCTTTGAAAACTCGGATTCAAATACTCTCTCTCTGCCTGACAGGGGCGCTGTTTATGCCGGCCCTGGCGCTGACCACCTCCACCGCCGATGTGGAGAACGCCGCTCCCATCGCGGAGGATCTCACCCTCACCACCTACAAGGGCGTGGCCATTTTCAGCCGCTTTGCCGCCGTAGATCCGGAAGGCGATCTGGTCACCTTTCAGGTGGTGGACAGCCCCGCCCGCGGCCAGGTTACCATGGATGAGAACGACCCCGCCGCCTTCACCTACACCCCTTATGAGGGCAAAAAGGGCAAGGACAGCTTCACCTATGTGGCCATCGATGCCAACGGCAACACCTCCAAACCCGCCAAGGTGAAGATCACCATTCAGAAGCAGTCCACCAGCGTCAGCTATTCCGACATGGCGGACGACCCCTCTCTCTACGCCGCCCTCCGTCTGGCCGAGGCCGGGGTGTACACCGGGCGGAAGGTTGGCACGCTGTACTGCTTTGACCCGGAGACCACCTTCACCCGCGAAGAGTTCCTGGCCATGGCCATGACCGCCGCAGGGGACGCTCCGCTGGAAAACGTGACCCTCACCGGCTTCTATGACGACAGCGACATCTCCGCCTGGGCCAAAGGCTATGTGTCCGCCGCCCTGATGGTGGGCACCGTGCGGGGCAGCCGCAACAGCGAGGGTCAAACGGTGTTCACCCCCACCAGCGCCATCACCTGCGGCGAGGCCGCCGTGATCATTGACCGCCTGCTGGCCATGGGCGACGTGGCCGGGACGGCCTCCGCCTTCTCCGCTGAGACCGCCCCCGCCTGGGCCTACCAGTCGGCGGTGAATATGGAGGCGGTGTCGGTGCTGAGCAGCAGCAGCGACCTGTCCAAACCCCTTACCCATGCCGAGGCAGCGGTGATGCTGTCCGCCATGCTGGACGTGCTGGATGCCAGAACTTCCAGCGGGTGGTTTTGGTAAGCAATAAAAACACCTCTGGGGGACACTTCGTAAGGGAGTGTCCCCCCAAAGCTTTTGCGAGGGACGCAAGGCAGCTCCACCCTATGTCCCCCTGTCTGTTGTTCCATATCCAGCTCCTTTACAGACTATTCCAATGGGACAAAAAAGATAGGCCAAAGAAAGAAATATGCGACAACAATAGATTTTCCGTCCTCGCTGACGTAAAGCTGTCGATCCTCTGGTCGCTCAAGAGAAAATTCCCCAACGAACTCCTCCACGTCACAGGCAAGCAGCAAGGGGCCAAACCGCTCATATAGTTTGACACTGCCACGCATCATCATATTGCGCTGGTATTCTGCCACAAAAGTGCGGTGTGTCTGCGGTTCCGTCTGCTCGACATAGCATGGTATCCCGCCATAAATACATAGGCCCAAAAACATAATCGCGGCTGCAAATAGCCCCAAAAATGTTATGGCAAATACAGCGAGCATCCTTCTTCCAGTGTTCTCGCGTCCAGCCCACCGGCACGATCGGACAAATATCCAGATAGCAGCCATTACTATATCCCATTCGAGGATGTTCAACCCTAATACCACAAATTTAGCATCCAAAAAGAACAGAAGCGTAAGTATGCCTACAATAGCAATAAAAGAGTATCGTGATATTCTTAAAACCTTGTCCTTGTTCATAACTGATTTTTCTCCCCAGATATTTGTATTTAGTCTACCACAACTGCTGCTGTATTTCCACCGCCGCCCACCCAAAATCTCAAAACAGCATAAGGCCGACACTTCGTTACGGAGTGTCGGCCTTATGCTGCTTTTTTGCTATTCATCCATATCAAAGGGCGGGGCGTCCTGGGGGAACGCGTCCCCCTCAAAGGGCAGCTCGTCCGGCACGGCGGCCACCATGTTCTGGCGGTACTGCATCTCCGCCCACTGCTCCTTGGTGATGAGCAGCTGCCGGGGCTTGGAGCCCTCAAAGGGCCCCACGACCCCCTTCTCCTCCATCTGATCCACCAAGCGGGCGGCGCGGCCATAGCCCAGCTTCAGCCGCCGCTGAAGCATGGATACCGACGCCTGGCCCACCTCCAGCACCACGTCGATGGCGGCGGGGAGCAGCTCGTCGTAGTCGTTCCCGCCACCACCGCCGGGGTCGGATCCACCCACGCCCTTGGCGGCCTTTTCCTTGTCCTCGGCGTTCTTCTCGATCTCGTGCATGACGGACTCGTCGTACTGGGCGGAGGCGCCGTCCTTGATGAAGTCCACCACGTTGGCCACTTCCTCCTCCGTGATGAAGCAGCCCTGGACACGCAGCTTGTCCTGGCCCAGGGGGGCATACAGCATATCGCCCTTGCCCACCAGCTTTTCCGCGCCCACGGTGTCCAGGATGATGCGGGACTCCAGGCTGGACGCCACTGCAAAGGCGATGCGGCTGGGGATGTTGGCCTTCATCAGGCCGGTGATGACGTCGGCACGGGGGCTCTGGGTGGCGATGACCAGGTGCATACCCGAGGCGCGGCCCATCTGGGCCACCCGGCAGATGGATTCCTCCACCTCTTTCGCCGCCACCAGCATCAGGTCGGCCAGCTCGTCGATGACCACCACAATCTGGGGCATGGGCTCCAGATCCTCCCGCTTTTTCGCGTGGTTGTTGTAGGAGGCCAAGTCCTTGGCACCCACCTCGGAGAACTTCTGGTAGCGCTTCATCATCTCGCTCACCGCCCACTGGAGGGCGCCGGCGGCCTTTTTCGGGTCGGTGACCACGGGGATGAGCAGGTGGGGGATGCCGTTGTAAACGCTCAGCTCCACCATTTTGGGATCCACCATGATGAGGCGGACCTCCTCCGGCGAAGCCTTGTACAGCAGGGAGATGATGAGGGAGTTGGTACACACCGACTTACCCGAGCCGGTGGTGCCGGCAATGAGCATATGGGGCAGCTTGGCGATGTTGCCCACGATGGGGCTGCCGCTGATGTCCTTGCCCACGGCGAAGGACACCTTGGACGGGCTGTCGGTGAACGCCTTGGAACCCAGCACGTCCCGGATGCACACCGGGCTGACCTGCCGGTTTGGCACCTCAATGCCCACGGTGGAGATCTTATCGGGGATGGGGGCCACCCGGACGGCGGACGCGCCCAGGGCCAGGGCGATATCTCCGGACAGGTTGGTGATCTTGTTCAGTTTGACGCCTTGATCCAGCTCCAGCTCATACCGGGTGACGGCGGGGCCGCGGATCACATTGACAATATGGGCGCTCACCCCGAAGGACTGCAGCGCGTCCTGAAGCCGCTGCTGGTTGGCGTGGAGCTCTCCCTCCGCCGCGGAGGCATTCCCGCCGCCGCCCTGGTTGAGCAGGGTGATCGGGGGATAGCGATAAGCCGGAGCATCCTGCTCCAGCCCCGCCTCCAGCTCCCGGGCCATCTCCTCCGCCGTGTTCTTCTCCTCCAACCCGCTCTCGGGGCGGGGACTGGGCTTGGGGGCCTCCGGCTCCCGGATCACCGGGGGCGGCACCGGCTCCTCCCGGATGACTGGGGGCTGCACCGGCTCCTCTCGGACGATGGGTGTCGGTTCCGGCTCCTCCCGGATGGGAGTGGGGGCAGGGAACGGAATCACATCGTTCACCGCCGCCGCAGGCGGCGCCACGGGGTTCGGTTTTGGCGTGCGGGGAGGCTCCTTCATGGGGCGCAGCTCGGGCACGTCCTCGTACTCCGGCGGCTCCTCCTCCACAGGGGGCCTGTCCCCCTTCTGGCCGGGAAGGGCCGCGCCCGCCACCTTGTCAAAGAAGGACTTTTTCCGCACGGTGGTCACCGGTGTTGTGGGCTTTTTTGCCAGCAGCGGGCCGTCGTCCACCGGGATGTCGATGGCGGCGTTTTTCCGGCGGGAGGGCGCGGGTTCAGGCTCCCGCCGGGCGGCCCTTTTTGGGCGTTCCTCCGGCTCCGGGTAGTCCTCGGGATCGTACTCGGGACGGCGCTCCCGCTGCTCCCGGAAGTAGTCCAAAATGTCCGCCGGAGTGAGCCGCAGGGCGCACAGCACTGCCGCCGCGGTGAGCAGCAGCAGGATGACCACCGCCCCCACCGTGGTAAAGGCAAAGCGGAAGGTCATGGCGATGAATCCGCCAACCACACCGCCGCAGGTGATGGCTTTGCCGTCTGTCCACAACCGGCCGAACAGCTCCAGACCCCATTCGTACTCAACTCCGCACAGCAGCAGGTGCATCACCGCGCCGACCAGCACCGGCAGGGCCAGCGCCCCCGTCACCCGCAGGCGGACGGGACGGCCCCGGTGGAAGATCAGAATACCCGCCGCGGCCAACAGCATCAGCGGGGCAATGTAGAAGCCATAGCCTACCAGGCCCTTCAGCAGGTCGCAGAACAGGGCGATGACCGCCCCCTCGTCCGTCTTGAAGTAGCCGATGGCGCCAAACAGGGCCAGCAGCAGGCACACCGCGCCCCCCACCTCCCGGCGGTAGGGCTTTTTCGCCGGCGCGGACTTGCGGGACGAGCGGCTCCTGGACGTGGACGACGACCGGGAAGAACCGGACGATGTACGCTTTCCGCCGCTGTTGGAGCTAGCAGATGAGGTCGAGCGGCTCCTGGAGCCGCCGCCGGAAGATGAAGTTCTCTTTTGTGTGGAAGCCATTCAGGGGATCCTCCTGTTTCTTTATGCGGGGATAGGAGCGGTGAAGAAGGAGCTGGCAATCAGGGCAATCCCGCCCACGATCCAGCAGTAGAAGGCAAACTTGCCGAACTTGCCCTTGTCCGCCAGCAGCTTCACCAGCGAGATGGCAAAGTAGCCCACCACCCCGGCGATGACCATGCCGACGAGGTACATGGGCAGGAGCTTTGCATCCACGCCGCCCGCGCCCGCCACCTTGACCACCTTCAGCAGCGTGGCCCCCAGCACAGCGGGCAGAGACAGCAGGAAGGAAAAGCGCACAGCGAAGTTGCGCTCAAAGCCCAGAGCCATGCCGGCGGAGATGGTGGTGCCAGAGCGGGACAGGCCGGGGATGGTGGCCATACCCTGGGCCAGCCCCACCAGCAGGACATCCTTCACGGTGGCGGTGCGGGCGGTCTTTTTGCCGCCGCCGTAATAGTCGGACAAAAACAGGATGCACCCAGTGAGCAGCAGCATCAGGGACACAAACATGGGATTGGCCCCCATGCCCTCCACCAGATCGTCAAAGGGAAGCACCAAAAACAGGGGCAGCGTGCCCAGGATCAGCAGCAGGATCATCCGCCGGGCCTCGGGGGGCTTGCCCGGAGCCTTTTCGTCCTTATGAGCCAGCGACGCGATCCAGCGGAAAAACTCCGTAATCATGTCCACGATGTCCTGCCGGTATACCACGCACACCGCGACCAGCGTAGCGAAGTGGAGCAGGATGTTGTACAGGGTGTCCGGCTCCTCCATGTTAAAGAAGTGCTGTAACAGGGTCAGGTGTCCTGAACTGGATATGGGCAGAAACTCCGCCACGCCCTGTACCAGGCCCAATACGACTGCCATCCAAAATTTCAACGCGCTCACCTCATTCAAGCCGCCGCCCCTGCAAACAGGCGGCGCTATAAAGTCAATATAATATATTAGCACACATCGTCGGAAAATTCCAGTGGGAAATCGAAAATTTGTTCTTTCGCCGCCCCGCAAAAACATCCGTCCCACTTGACACCTCCCAGGCTGTGTGATAATATACTGGAACGGTATGAAAAACCAAATATCGCGATGAACGCGGGAAGTAGACCGTTTTGAAACTGTCAGAGAGGGGCCTCTCGGCTGAAAAGGCCCTCAGGGAAAGACGGGACGAAATGCAAGCGGGAGCGAGGGGGATGCAGACGCCCCCCGTCCGGCCACGTCACGGCCATGAGTAACAAACGAGAGTGGAACCGCGGATTTATTTCGCCTCTCATGCCCATTGACGGGCATGGGAGGTTTTTCATTTGGACAAGGAGGAACTTTTTCTATGACCCGATTGGGCGAGACACTGCGGGCCTATCAGGCCCGGGATCCGGCGGCCCGGAGCAGGCTGGAGATCTTCCTGCTGTACCCCGGGGTACACGCCACCCTTTACCACAGACTGGCCCATTTCCTGTACCGTCACCACCTGAAATTCCTGGCCCGGCTGGTGTCCCAGTGGAGCCGGTTCTGGACCGGCATCGAGATCCATCCGGGCGCGACAATCGGCCGCCGGTTAGTCATCGACCACGGCATGGGCATCGTCATCGGCGAGACCGCCGAGGTGGGGGACGACTGCCTGATCTACCACGGCGTCACCCTGGGGGGCACCGGCAAGGACCAGGGCAAGCGCCACCCCACCATTGGAAACAACGTGCTCATCTCCACCGGGGCCAAGGTGCTGGGGCCCTTCAAGGTGGGGGACAATTCCCGCATCGCCGCCAATGCGGTGGTGCTGTCCGAGGTGCCCGCCGACGCCACCGCCGTTGGCATCCCGGCCCAGATCGTGAAAATCGCCGGGCGCTCCACCCACTACGCCGACGAGGTGGATCAAACCAGCGTGAAGAACCCCACTCTGGAGCGGATCGCCGCCCTGTCCGACCGGGTGGAGGCGCTGGAAAAGCTGCTGGACACAAAACTTACAGAGAAGAAAGCCGCGGGGGCCGTCCCCGCCCAATCATCTGAACAAGAGAAAAGCTGAAACGGAGGAAGCTATCATGTATCTTTACAATTCCGCCACCCATAAGAAGGAAGAATTCGTCACCCACACCCCCAACCATGTGGAGATGTACACCTGCGGCCCCACCGTGTACCACTTCGCCCACATCGGCAACCTGCGCTCCTACATCATGGAGGATGTGCTGGAAAAGGCCCTGCGGTGGCGGGGCTATGACGTGAACCGGGTGATGAACATCACCGACGTGGGCCACCTGGCCTCCGACGCGGACACCGGCGAGGACAAGATGCTCAAGGGCGCCAAGCGGGAGAACAAGTCCGTCATGGACATCGCCAGGTTCTACACCGACGCCTTCTTTGACGACTGCAAAAAGCTGAACATCAAGACCCCCGACGTGGTGCAGCCCGCCACCGGCCTCATCGACGAGTTCATCAAGGTCGTCTCCGCCCTCATCGACAAGGGGTACGCCTATGTGGCCGGGGGCAACGTGTACTTCGACACCTCCAAGCTGGATCGCTACTACGTGTTCAACGACCACGATGAGGAGGACTTGGCCGTGGGCGTCCGCGAGGGCGTGGAGGAGGACGCCAACAAGCGCAACAAGAACGACTTCGTCCTCTGGTTCACCAAGTCCAAGTTCGAGGATCAGGCCCTGAAGTGGGACTCTCCCTGGGGTGTGGGCTACCCCGGCTGGCACATCGAGTGCTCCTGCATCTCCATGAAGTTCAACGGCGAGTACCTCGACCTCCACTGCGGTGGGGTGGACAACGCCTTCCCCCACCACACCAATGAGATCGCCCAGTCCGAGGCATATCTCGGCCACCCCTGGTGCAAGCAGTGGTTCCACGTCCACCACCTCAACACCAATTCCGGCAAGATGTCCAAGTCCAAGGGGGAGTTCCTCACCGTCTCCCTGCTGGAGGAAAAGGGGTACGACCCCCTGGCCTACCGCTTCTTCTGCCTGCAAAGCCACTACCGCAAGGGGCTGGTGTTCACCTGGGAGAACCTGGACAACGCCGTGGGGGCCTACAACAAGCTCATCAAGCGGGTCGCCGCCCTGGGCGGGGACAACGGCGCAGTGGATCAGGACGTACTCAACGCCTATGCGGACAAATTCGGCGAGGCGCTGGACAACGATCTGAACACCTCCATGGCGGTCACCTGCGTCTATGACGCGCTGAAGGCGGATACCAACGCCGCCACCAAGCGGGCCATCATCGCCAGCTACGACCTGGTGCTGGGGCTGGATCTCATCAAAAAGGCGGATGCCCTGCGGGAAAAGGAGGCGGCCCAGGCCAAGACCGCCAGCGCCCCCGGCGGCTTCACCATCCAGGGCGAGGGCGACCCGGCCATTGACGCGCTGGTGCTTCAGCGCTCTGAGGCAAAAAAGGCCAAAAACTTCGCCGAGGCCGACCGCATTCGGGACGAGCTGAAAGCCCAGGGCATTGAGGTCACCGACGTGCCCGGCGGGGCGGTTTGGAAAAGGGTATAAAAATAGAGGTCTCCCCAGGTGGGGAGACCTCTATTTTTATACCTCACCCGCGGCCAAACCCTAATCCAACTTGGATCGCCTTCATGGTCGCGTCCTCATATTCATAATGCAGGCTGAACAGAGAGATGGGCCTCCCCATACCCTTTTTCGGGTACAGCCACATCACTGCGGCAGTCTTCGGCGTCTGGATCAGCGCGGGGGTACGCTCCGCAAAAGCCACATCCTTCAGCGCGTCATAGGCCAGGCGCTTGCCATCCAGCACAGCTCCCCGCTCGTAGAAGCGCGCACTCCCGCCGGATTTTTTAGGGATCTCCACAAGCAGCTCGCCAAACTCCTGATCCGGTGCGCCGGACGCCCTGGGGCCGTCCCACTCCAAAACAGCTTCTCCTCCGTGCCGTTGGCGCTGGGCTTCCGCTTCGGTCTGACGACTGCTCTGGCTTTTGTTCCAAGCGCGAAGATAACTGACAATAAGGATGATACCAATCACAATGACGGCAAGACATAATAGTTCAACCACTGAAATCACTCCTGTTCATAGAACTGTATTGATGATGCAAACCGATCAAGTTTTTTCGGCCTCTCCCCTCCCATCGGACGAGTTATCATAATTCACCACAGCCGCCCCGGGGGCTTGCGCCCCCAGGATAGGACTGGCCGGGTGAAAAACAAAAACGCCGTGCAGGATCATCCCACACAGCGTAAGAAGCAAGGCTCTCATGCACACAAGCGCGGAAACACCACAAGAAACCCGCCCTTGCACGAAGGGCCGGATTATCGTATAATGATTCCATGCGGTGCGGCCGGATGGCCGTTGTGTAGGTGGTGTTGTCACCTGCGCAGGCTTGCGGGTGCTGGTAACACCCGTGAGCTGCCGCATTTTTGTTTTTCACGTCGATTATAGCAGAAGGCGCCAAGCAATGCAAGAGCCAAAACAAGAAGCAGGGGCCTCCCCACCGGGATGCCCCTGCTTTTTTGTCCAATTCAGTCCTTTTTCTGGGTAATTGTCTGCCCCTCCTGCTGGGCCAGCACCTGGAGGCACTTGGCCTCCGCGCTCTTTTTGGCCTGCTTATGGAGCACCGGCCCCAGGGCGAAGCCGGCGACGGCCATGATAACACAGCCAATGATAAACGATGTGCCATAGTGCTCCATGAAAGAAACAATCACACCGAGGACCCCGATCAGGCCAAGGCCGGAGCAGAGATCCCCCAGCCAGTGGATAAAGGAGGGGCCCTTGAGGGTCTTGCCGGTGGGATCCTTATAAATCGTATATGTCACTTTATATCTTGCCATATTCAACACCTCTCTTCCAAACTGTTGCTCGAAATACCTCCACCGCAGCCGCCCCGCAGGCTGCCGCAGTTTTGTTTTTCGCGTCGATTATAGCAGAACGTGCCCGGTAATGCAAGCGCCAAAGAAAAACCAGCCCCGCCCGGTTTCCCGGACAGAGCTGGTTTTGTTTTGTGTATCTTCCCTCAGCCCCGCTCCTCCAGCGGGATGAAGGAGCGCTTGGGCCCCACCGCCTTGTAGGCCGGACGGATGATGCGGCCATAGGGGTTGTAGACCTCCTCCACCCGGTGGGCGCACCAGCCCACGATGCGGGCGATGGCAAACAGCGGGGTGTACAGCTCAGGGGGGATATCCATCATCTTGTACACCAGGCCGGAGTACATATCCACGTTGGCGCACATGGCCTTCTCTATGCCGGTCACGGAGCGGAAGATGTCGGGGGTGAGCCGCTCCACCGTCTCGAACAGCTCAAACTCGTCCTTCATCCCCTTCTTCTCCGCCAGCCCCTTCGCAAACCGCTTCAANATCACCGCCCGGGGGTCGGACATGGTGTAGACGGCGTGGCCCATGCCGTAGATCAGGCCGGAGCCGTCCCCGGCNTCNTTCTTNAGGATCTTGGTCAGGTAGGCGGACACTTCCTCGTCGTCCTTCCAGTCCTTCACGTTGGCCTCGATGTCCTGGAACATACTCATGACCCGCATATTGGCGCCGCCGTGCTTGGGGCCCTTCAGCGANCCCACCGCCGCGGCGATGGCGGAGTAGATNTCCGTGCCGGAGGAGGACAGCACCCGGCAGGCAAAGGCNGAGTTGTTGCCGCCGCCGTGCTCCATGTGGAGCACCAGGCACAGATCCAGCAGGCGGGCCTCCTCTTCGGTGAATTCGTTGTTCTGCCGGACGGAATACAGGAAGTTCTCCGCCACGGACAGCTCGGGCTGGGGNCGGTGTAAGTAGAGGGATTCCCGGTCAAAGTAGNGCTTTTTGGCGGCGTANGCATGGGCCACGANCNCCGGGAACCGGGCGACGAGCCGGATAGCCTGNACCATCTCGATGGGCAGGGTGTTGTTGTCNGGGTCNGGGTCGTANGAGTACAGCGCCAGCACCGAGCTGGCCAGCGCGTTCATGATGTCGTGGCTGGGGGCGGTGAGGATCATGTTCTCNGTNAAGTTGGGGGGCAGNTCCCGGAANAAGGCCAGGGTGTCCCGGAACTGCTGGAGCTCCTCCGTGGTGGGCAGGCCGCCGAACATCAGCAGATAGGCNGTCTCCTCATAGCCNAANCGGCCCGCGTCGGTNAAGCCCTGGATCAGNTCCTCNACGTTGATGCCCCGGTAGAGCAGNCGGCCGGGAGTGGGGACCTTCTCGCCGTCCTCCATGACGTAGCCNTTCACNTTGCCGATGAGGGTGACGCCGGCCATNACGCCGGTGCCGTCCTGATTGCGCAGGCCCCGCTTCACGTCGTATTTCTCNTAGTACCGGGGNGAGATCTGGGTATATCTCTCAAATTCCCCGCATATCCCTTGAATGAAGTCCACNGATGAGTTGTACTGCTCCACAGCCTTTTTGCGCGCTTCGATCAAGTTGTCAAGAATATTCATGTTCAACATGGCCCGCCTCCTTTGACGTGTACGTATGGTTTTNCNTTCAANAGCTGTAAAGAATATTATAACGNAANTTTNNTTCCNCGTCAATGCAAATTTGNGCCGAGAGCTTCTTGTGAAATCANGGNTTTTCCCGTATATTCTCCCGAATTTTGAATAATTGAGGTGTTTGACTTGCGAAATCTGGACACTTGGCGGGCGCTGCGCGCNCCCTTCCTNACGGGGCTTGCCCTGAGCGCCGCCCTGATGCTCCTCCCNCTGACCGCNCTGGGGGAGGNNGGGACGGCGGCTCAGCCCGATACCGAGGTGCTNACCCTNCCCGCCGCCCCCACCCCGGCGGCCCAGCCCACCCCCGNCCCCGGGGANTGGGACNGCGCGCAGAGCCTGCGGGTGCTGCAAAAGGACGGCACGGTGGNNGNNATGNCNATGGCGGANTACCTGTGGNNGGTNGTGGCGGCGGAGATGCCCGCCNCCTTNGAGNCGGANGCCCTCCGGGCCCAGGCGGTGTGCGCCCGNACNTACAGCCTNTGGAANNTGNANGCCNNNAGCCANGAGGNGGACGGNGCGGANATCTGCGCCGANTCCTCCTGCTGTCAGGCGTATATCTCCCCCGAGGANGCCGCCCAGCGCTGGGGGGAGAANACGGCGGGAACCTATACNGTCAANATCGCCGGGGCGGTGGCGGACACCGACGGGCAGGTGCTCACCTANGGCGGCGCNCCCATCCAGGCGGTGTTCTTCTCCTCCGCCTCCGGNGCCACGGAGGACNCNNAGGCNGTGTGGGGNAANGCNCTGCCNTATCTNGTGTCGGTGGACAGCCCNGAGGGGGACGAGGTGCCCAACTANCGCTCCACNGTCACCCTNACCGCCGANCAGGTGCACAAAGNNNGTNANNGAGGCNGGACTGGGNTGCGGANCTGTCCGGCCCCACGTCNGAATGGTTCTCCNNCCTCACNCGCACCGCCTCCGGCCGGGTGGCCAGCATAGATGTGGGCGGCGTGTCCCTGTCCGGCGGCGCGGCCCGAAATCTGTTCGCTCTGCGCTCCGCCTGCTTTGACGTGAGCGAGCAGGACGGGGTGTTCACCTTCTCCGTCACCGGCTACGGCCATGGAGTGGGCATGAGCCAGTACGGAGCCAACGCCATGGCAAAAGCAGGCAGCGGCTGGCAGGACATTCTGGCCCACTACTACACCGGCGCCCAGCTCCAGACAGGGATCTGAACGCCCGCACGGCTCAAAAAACGCGGCGCCTCCAGCCGGGGGCGGCATAAAATAGGCAGGAACGTAACATGGCAAGCGGCCCCCGTCAACTGACAGGGGCCGCTTTCCTTATACGCTGATATTGTCCAGATAAAGAGTATATCCGAACCTTTCTCCGGTGGGAAACCAGTTCGGATTATGTCGCTTTGTATTGTGTTTACGAAAAAGATATGCCAAACCAACGCTCTGTAAAAAGGAAAAATAGAAGGGATCGTCATTCGCCCTGCGGGCGAACGACCTATGGCAGTCCTACAGACTGCCTGGTACCCAAAAATAAAAGGACTGCCTATGGCAGTCCTTTTATTTTTGGA